>NZ_JBYIRN010000017.1:0-153548 GCF_057708145.1 Micromonospora sp. bgisy143 | reverse complement strand
CCCCCCCCCCCCCCCCCCCCCCCCCCCCCCCCCCCCCCCCCCCCCCCTCTGCGCGGGACGCCGCCGACGCCGAGTCCCGTACCGGTGAGCCGGGGATCGGCGGCATCTCCGGCGCCCGGGCGTACACCCCGCGGGGGCGGACGGTCCGTGAGGAGCGCGGCACGCCCGCGCGCGGCGGGAACGCCGAGCAGCGGCGTACCCCTCGGGGCAGCACCCGGTCCGGCGATCCGTTCCGGCCCGCGTTGCAGGTGCTCGACGGCGGCCGGGCCGCCGCCCGGTCCGGCCGGCGGGACGCTCCGGCGGCCGGTCGCGGCGGTGTCGTGCGCACCGTCGCGCCACGGACCCCGCGCGGCGTGCCCGGAGACGTGCCGCCGCCGCGTCGCCGCACCACGCCGCGCGCGCCCGGTCGCGGCGACCGTCCGGCGGCCCGCCGGCCCTCCCGCAAGCCGCCCCGCCCGCCGAAGCTCGCCGACCCGCGGCTGCGGCTGCGCCTGGGCACCGTGCTCACCCTGGCGCTCTTCGTCGTCATCGGGGTGCGGCTGATCTTCCTGCAGGCGGTCGACACCCCCGCCTACGCCGGTGGTGGCGTCGCCGACCGGACCCGCACGGTCGAGCTGCCCGCGCCGCGCGGCGCGATCTACGACTACCGCGGTGAGCCGCTGGCCCACAGCGTCGAGGCGCGGTACGTGTTCGCCGACCCGACGCTGATCGAGGACCGGACCAATCCTGGCTGGATCGGCGCCGACGCCACCGCGAAGGCGCTCTCCCCGCTGCTCGGCATCCCGGCGTCGAAGCTCGTCGAGCTGATGAAGCCCCGCAAGCTGGAGAACGGCAACGCGTCCCGCTTCGAGTACCTGGCCAGGGGGGTGGAGATCCCGACGGCCAAGCAGGTGCTGGCGCTGGACCTGCCCGGCATCGGCGTGCACCGCGACGAGCGCCGTGAGGTGCCCGGCGGTGACCTGGCGGCCAACCTGATCGGCTTCACCAGTCAGGACATGGACGGCCTGGAAGGGCTGGAGGCCCGCTACGACGACCTGCTCTCCGGGCAGGACGGTCGGCGGGTGTACGAGGCCGGCCTCGGTGACCTCGCGGCGCCGATCCCGGGCGGCTACAGCAAGACGACTCCGGCCAAGCCGGGCAGCTCGATCACGCTCACCATCGACCGTGACCTTCAGTTCCGTTGCCAGCAGGTCCTCAGCGCGGGGATGGCGGGGCAGCGCGGCGCGACCGCCGCCGCCGTGGTCATCGACGTCGCCACCGGCGAGGTACGGGCCCAGGCCAGCCACCCGACCTACGACGCGGCGAAGCCGACCCCGAGCGATCCGGTCGCCCGGGAGGACGCCGCGACGAGCTTCGTGGTCGACCCCGGGTCGGTGCACAAGGCGATCACCTACGGCGCGGCGCTCCAGGAGGGGGTGATCACGCCGGACACCACGCTGCCGATCGCGAACAGCATCAAGATGGGCGACACCTGGTTCTCCGACACACACCCCGCGAACGGCAAGAAGATGAGCATTCCGGGAATGCTGGCCTTCTCGTCGAACGTCGGCGCGATCACCGTTGCCGACAAGCTCGGCCGGGACCGGCTGATCGACTACCAGAAGCGGTTCGGGCTGGGGCAGCCCACCCGCGAGGGCCTGCCCGGCGAGGCCAGCGGCCGACTGCTGCCGGCCGAGGAGTGGAGCGGTTCGTCGTACGGGTCGGTGCCGATCGGGCACAGCGTTGACGCCACGCCGTTGCAGATGGCCGCCGCGTACGCCGCGATCGCCAACGACGGCACGTACGTGCAGCCGCACCTGGTCAAGGAGACGATCGGCCCGGACGGCAAGCGCACTCCCGCGCCCGCCCCCGTCACCCGCCCCGTCCTCAGCCCACAGAACGCGGCGGCGCTGCGCACCATGCTGGAGGCGGTGACGACCGTCGAGGGGGCGACCGGCACCCTGGCCGCGGTCCCCGGTTACCGGGTCGCCGGCAAGACCGGCACCGGCTGGCGTCTGGTCGACGGCAAGAAGCAGCCCGGTGAGGTGTCCTCCTTCATCGGCATGGCCCCCGCCGAGAAGCCCCGGTACGTGATCGCCGTCTTCGTGTACGCCCCCGGTGGTGGCGGCGCGGCCATCGCCAACCCGGCTTTCCGGGAGATGATGCAGTTCACGCTGCGTCACTACCGGGTGCCGCCGTCCCCGAGTGGTTCCGCACCGAAGTTCGTGGTCTATCCGCGCTGAGCAGCGGAGGCGCGCCATCATCGGTGAGTGCCGACGAACCACCGGGGCGGCTGTGCGGCCGGAACCGGACGACCGGGTAGGGTCTGACGCCGTGCCCGGCAATCCACGTCCACGTACCGTGACCGGCGTCCGGCTCGGTGACCTCGCCGTCCGGCTCGCCGTCGACCTGCCGGCGGACGCCGCCGACGTGGTCGTCACGGGTGCCACCCACGCCAGTCAGGACGTCCGCCCCGGCGACCTGTACGCGGCCCTGCCCGGCGCCCGCCGGCACGGCGCGGAGTTCGCCGTCGGCGCGGCCGAGGCCGGCGCGGTGGCCCTGCTGACCGACCCGGCCGGCGCGGAGCTGGCGGCGGCGAGCGGCCTGCCCGCGCTGGTGGTGCCCGACCCGCGCAAGGTGCTCGGCGAGCTGGCCTCGGCCGTGTACGGCGACCCGACCGCCGACCTGACCGTGATCGGCATCACCGGTACGGCCGGCAAGACCTCCACCGCGTACCTGGTCGAGTCGGGGCTGCGCGCCGCCGGACACACCACCGGGCTGATCGGCACGGTGGAGACCCGCCTCGGCGATCTGGTGATCGACAGCGTGCGGACCACCCCGGAGGCGACCGACCTGCACGCGATGCTGGCCACCGCCCGCGAGCGTGGGGTCACCGCCGTCGTCATGGAGGTCTCCAGCCACGCCCTGGCCATGGGTCGGGTCGGTGGGGTGCGGTTCGCCGTGGGCGGGTACACCAACTTCGGCTCCGACCACCTGGACTTCCACGCCGACAGCGCCGACTACTTCGCCGCCAAGGCGCAGCTCTTCGACGGTCGGTGCGCGGTCGAGGTGCTCAACCGCGACGACCCGGCGCTCACCCCGCTCTACAAGCCGGCGACGGTCAGCTACTCGGCGGCCGGCGACCCCACCGCGACCTGGTGGGCCGACGGCGTCGACGGCGAGGGGTACGCGCAGCGGTTCACCGCCCACGGCCCGGACGGCGTGCTGGTGTCCGCCGGGGTGGCGCTGCCCGGCCGGCACAACGTGGCCAACGCGCTGCTCGCCATCGCCGCGCTGGTGGGCGCGGGGGTGGACCCGCGGACCGCCGCCGACGGCGTGGCCGCCTGCGGTGGCGTGCCCGGTCGCCTGCAACTGGTCGACGTCACCGGTCCGGTACGCGGGGTCGTGGACTATGCGCACAAGGCGGACGCGATCGTGGCGGCGCTGGCCGCGCTGCGTGAGCTGAGCGCCGGACGCCTGATCTGTGTGATCGGCGCCGGCGGGGACCGGGACCGGGGCAAGCGGCCGGTGATGGGCGCCGCCGCCGCCGAGGGAGCCGACGTGGTGCTGGTAACCGACGACAACCCGCGTACCGAGGATCCGGCCGAGATCCGCGCCGAGGTGCTCGCCGGGGCGTACCGGGCCGGCACGGCCGCCCGGATCATCGAGGTGGCCGGTCGCCGGGACGCGATCGACGAGGCGGTCCGCCTGGCCGAGCCGGGCGACGTGATCGCGCTGCTCGGCAAGGGTCACGAGCGCGGCCAGGAGGTGGCGGGCCAGGTGTTCCCGTTCGACGACAGCACGGAGCTGGCCGACGCGCTGCGGGCCCGCTTCTCGGACCGGGCGGGTCAGCGGTGATCGCGCTCACCCTGGCCGAGGTGGCCGCGGCCGTCGACGGGCGGCTCGCCGCCGCCGACCCGGACAGCACCGTCACCGGCTCGGTCGAGTTCGACTCGCGCAAGGTCGGGCCCGGTTCGCTCTTCGTGGCGTTCCCGGGGGAGAAGGTCGACGGGCACGACTACGCGACGACGGCCGTCGAGGCCGGCGCGGTGGCCGTGCTCGGCACCCGCGAGGTGCCCGGGGTGCCGATGGTGCTTGTCGACGACGCCCTGACCGCGATGGGTCGGCTGGCCCGCGCGGCGGTGGCCCGGCTGCCCGAACTGACCGTGATCGGGGTGACCGGCTCGTCCGGCAAGACCACCACGAAGGACCTGATCGGCCAGCTCACCGCCCGGCTCGGCGCCACGGTCGCGCCGCCCGGCTCGTTCAACAATGAGCTGGGTCACCCGTACACGGCTCTGCTGGCCGGGCCGGACACCCGTTACCTGGTGATGGAGAAGGGCGCGCGGGGCATCGGGCACGTGCGTTACCTGTGCGAGCTGGTGCCGCCGCGGATCTCGGTGGTGCTCAACGTCGGCACCTCGCACATCGGCGAGTTCGGCTCGCAGGAGGCCATCGCCCAGGCCAAGGGCGAGCTGGTCGAGGCGCTGCCGGCCGACGGGCTGGCGGTGCTGAACGCCGACGACCCCCGGGTGGACGCCATGGCGAGCCGCACCCGGGCGCGGGTGGTCCGTTACGGCGAGGCGGCGGACGCCGACCTGCGCGCCGAGGACGTCACGCTCGACGAGCGGGGACACCCGTCGTACACCCTGGTCACGCCGGAGGGGCGGGCCGCCGTGCGGCTCGCGCTGACCGGCCGTCACCAGGTCGGCAACACGCTCGCCGCCGCCGCGGTCGCCCGCGAGCTGGGCATGCCGCTGGCCGAGCTGGCCACGGCGCTCGGCGAGCTGGGGCTGAAGTCCACCCGGCGGATGGACGTCTTCGACCGACCCGACGGGGTCACGGTCATCGACGACTCGTACAACGCCAATCCGGCCTCGATGGCGGTCGCCCTCCGGGCGCTCGCCAGCCTCGGTCGGGGGCGGCGTACCGTCGCGGTGCTCGGTTACATGGCCGAGCTGGGCCCGTTCGAGCGCGACGGCCACGCCGAGGTCGGCCGGCTCGCGGCCGAGCTCGGTGTCGACCGGCTGCTCGTGGTGGGCGAGCCGGCCGCGCCGATCCACGAAGGCGCGACAGCGGTAGCGAACTGGGGAGGAGAGTCGGTGCTGCTCACCGATCAGGCGGCGGCCGTCGAGGTGCTGCGGGGCGAGCTGGGGCCGGGCGATGTCGTCCTGGTCAAGGGCTCGCGGTACCGGACCTGGGAGGTGGCCGACGCCCTGCGCGCCGACGCCGCCGGGGAGGCCAGTCGATGAGGGCCATCATCGTCGCCATCGGGGTGGCCTTCGTCGTCTCGCTGTTCTGCACCCCGATCGCGATCAAGGTGTTCACCCGGCTCAAGGCCGGCCAGCCGATCCGGACCGACGGCCCCGCCATGCACCAGGGCAAGAAGGGCACGCCGACGATGGGCGGCGTGGTCTTCATCCTGGCCACGGTGATCGCGTACGTGGCCGGCCACCTGGCCCTCACCACGCTGCCGGACGCGCAGATCGCCCAGGTGGAGCCGACCATCACGGCGCTGGTGCTGCTGGGGCTGATGGTGTTCTCCGGCGCGGTGGGCTTCCTCGACGACTTTCTCAAGGTGCGCAAGCGCAACAGCGCGGGCCTCAACAAGCGCGGCAAGCTGCTCGGCCAGATCCTGGTCGGCGCGGTCTTCGGGGTGATCGCCCTGTGGTTCCCGAGCACGATGACCGATGCGACGGGTAAGGCCACCAACACCCAGACCGTGGGCAGCACCACGCTGAGCTTCATCCGGGACATCGACTTCCTGGAGGTCAGCAAGGTCGGCGCGGTGATCATCTTCATCTTCGTGGTGATGGCCGCGACGAACGGCGTCAACCTCACCGACGGCCTCGACGGCCTGGCCACCGGCGCGTCGGTGATGGTGCTCGCCGCGTACGCGCTGATCGCGTTCTGGCAGTACCGCCACTGGTGCGCCGACCCGAGCTACACCCAGCCGTACTGCTACGAGGTCCGGGACCCGTTGGAGATCGCGCTGATAGCCGGGGCCGCCGCCGGGGCCTGTGTGGGCTTCCTGTGGTGGAACACGTCCCCGGCCCGGATCTTCATGGGCGACACCGGCGCGCTGGGGTTGGGCGGTCTGATCGCCGGCATGGCGATGTCCACCCGCACGATCCTGCTGCTGCCGATCATCGGTGGGCTCTTCGTGATCATCACGATGTCCGTGGTGATCCAGATCATCTCCTTCCGGACCACCGGAAAACGGGTGTTCCGAATGTCCCCCCTTCAGCACCACTTCGAGTTGGCCGGTTGGAGCGAGGTCAACATCGTGGTCCGGTTCTGGATCATCGCCGGCATCGGCGTGGCCATCGCCCTGGGCCTGTTCTACAGCGAGTTCCTCGCCAACATGACCTGACCGCCCCGACCCCGCCCCGCCCCGGCCCGCCCAGGTGCAGGCCGGGGCGGGCGTGTCGCTGGGTACGAGCGGGGACAGGGACGGGGTGGCCCGGGTGGTCGCAACGTCCTTTGCTCTGCTTCAACGGACGCGACACTTGCGGGACCGAACTGTTGCGTGGGTTGAAGCAGAGCAAAGGACGCGGTGGGGACGGCCGCCCCCGGCCGCCCCCACCGCCGCGCGCACTGCCCGACACGCCCGGTGCGGCGTTGTGGACCTGTCGGGCGCGCCGAGCGGTGATGATGTCCGGGTGGGGGAGGAACGAGACACCGAGGACAGGACAGTCGGCCGGCCGCGCCGGCCGCCCACCGTGGAAGCGGGACGCGGCGCGGAGGCCGGCAAGCAGCCGGACGAGACCCGCGGCGCGGAGCCGGGTGCGGTACGGCGGGACGTGGCAGCGGATACGCCGGCGCCGCTGCGCGGGCTGGACGCGGCCGGTGGCCTGGCCGCGCTGCGGGGCCTGCTGGACCGACCGCTGGCGTCGTACTACCTGCTGCTCTCCAGCGCCGGCCTGCTGCTGCTCATCGGGCTGACCATGGTCTTCTCGGCGACCAGCGTGAAGGACTACGCCGAGGACGGCAACGCCTCCGCGTCGGTGACCAAGCAGGCCATCTTCGCGGTGATCGGCATCGTGGCGTTCTGGGCGTGCCAGCGCCTGCCCGCCAGCACCTACCGCGCCCTGGGCCGGCCGCTGCTGGTCACCTCGGTCGTGCTGCTGCTGCTGCTCAACCTGCTGGTGGCCTACGCCCGACTCACCAACCAGAAGTCGGCCGGGTTCGGTCCGGTCGAGGCGCGGCTGAACTGGCTGTTCATCGGCGGCATCCAGGTGCAGCCGTCCGAGTTGGCCAAGTTCGCCCTGGTGCTCTGGGGTTCGCACGTCATCGCCCGCAAGGGGGCCGCGCTGGGCTGGTGGCGGGAGCTGGCCACCCCGCTCTTCCCGGTCATGGGCCTGCTGTTCGTCCTGGTCGGCTACAACGACACGGGCACCATGCTCTGCCTGCTGGCGCTGGTCGTCGGCCTGCTCTGGGCCGCCGGGGTGCGCGCTCGGGTCTTCGGCGCGCTGACCGTGATCGGTCTGCTCGGCGTCGGCCTGCTCATCGCCGTGGCCTCGCTGGGCGCGGGGTCCGGCGAGCGCGGCGCGGACAACTACCGGCTGGCGCGGCTGACGTCGTTCATCAACCCACCCGACCCGCAGGAGTGCAAGCTCGACGGCTGCCTCCAGCTCTACCAGGGCCGGCTGGCCATCGAGCACGGCGGCTGGTTCGGCGTCGGCCTGGGCAAGAGCAGCCTCAAGTGGGACTGGCTGCCCGAGGCGCACAACGACTTCATCTTCGCGATCATCGCCGAGGAGTTGGGCGTGATCGGCTGCGTGGTCGTGCTGAGCCTGTTCGCGGTTCTCGCGTACACCGGTCTGCGGATCGCCCGGCGGGTCGACGACCCGTTCCGGCGGCTCGCCGCCGCCGCCGTGACGACCTGGCTGGTGAGCCAGGCGGTGATCAACATCGGTGGGGTGGTCGGGCTGCTGCCGATCACCGGCCTGCCGCTGCCGTTCATCTCCGACGGCGGAAGTGCCCTGGTCGTGACGTTGGCGGCGATCGGAATGCTGGCGTCCTTCGCCCGCGCCGAACCCGATGCGGCCAGAGCACTGCATGCCCGTCCGCCGGCCCGGTGGGTCCGACTACTCTGGGCCCCGTTGCCGCCGCTTCCCGGCCGGCGTCGCCGACCGGCGACGCCACCGGCGGCCCGAGGGCCCGTGCCCCGGTCGCGGGAGCGGCGGAAGGACGACCAGGCCGCGCCGCGCGGTGTCCGGCAGGGCCGGAGCCGGCAGGGTACGGCGAGCGAGAGGAGACGCTGATGGGTCCGCTGCGTTCGGTGGTGCTCGCGGGAGGTGGCACCGGTGGGCACGTCTACCCGCTGCTCGCCTTCGCCGACTGCCTGCGCCGACACGACCCGGGCGTCCGGATCACCTGTCTCGGCACACCCAAGGGCATGGAGAACGACCTGATCCCGCCGCACGGCTACGACCTGCGGCAGATCCCGGCGTACCAGCTGCCCCGCTCGGTGAACATGAACCTGGTCCGTACCCCGGGCCGGATGTGGACCGCGGCCCGCGCGGCGGGCAAGGTGATCGACGAGGTGCAGGCCGACGCCGTCGTCGGCTTCGGCGGGTACGTCTCGGTGCCGGCCTACCTGGCCGCGTGGCGGCGCGAGCTGCCGATGGTGATCCACGAGGTGAACGTGCCGCCGGGCGTCGCCAACCGGCTCGGCATGAAGTTCACCAAGAACGTCGCGGTCGGTTTCCCGCATCAGCCGAGCCAGGCCGAGTCGCTGCGGGACGCCACCGTGGTCGGTGTGCCGCTGCGCCGCAGCATCGCCTCGCTGGACCGGTACGCGATGCGCAACGCCGCCCGCGCCCGGTTCGGCCTCCGTCCGGATCTGCCGGTGCTCTTCGTGGCGGGTGGCTCGTCCGGCGCCCGCTCGGTCAACCTGGCGGTCTCCGGCGCGGCCAAGGAACTGGCCCGCAACGGTGTGCAGGTGCTGCACGTGATGGGCGCCCGCAATGAGCCGGTGCCGATCCCCACCGACCTGCCGGTCCCGTACGTGACGTTGCCGTACCTGTCCGAGATGGAGCTGGGCTACGCGGCGGCCGACCTGATGCTGGCCCGGGGCGGGGCGATGACGGTCGCCGAGGTGGCCGCGATCGGCCTGCCGACGATCTTCGTGCCGTACCCGCACAGCAACCAGGAGCAGCGGCGCAACGCCCTGCCCGTGGTGGAGGCCGGCGGCGGTCTGCTCGTCGACGACGCGGAGCTGACCCCGGACTGGCTGGAGCGGGCGGTCATCCCGCTGATCCGCGACCCGCAACGGCTGTACGCGATGGGCGCCGCCGCGTCCGCCTACGGGCGGCGTGACGGTGACGAGGCGCTGCGCTCGTTCGTCCTCGAGGCGGTGGCCCGATGACCGCCCAGTTCACCCCGGCCGGCACGCTGACCGCCGAGGACCTGGGCGCGGTGCACCTGATCGGGGTGGGCGGGGTGGGCATGCTCGGCGTGGCCCGGCTGCTGCTCACCCGGGGCATTCAGGTCTCCGGCAGCGACCTGCGCGAGTGGCCGTCGCTGGCGGGTCTGCGGGCGCTGGGCGGCACCATCTACCTCAGCCACGAGGCGTCCAACCTGGACGGGGTGGACACCGTCGTCTACTCCTCGGCCATTCCGAAGGACCACCTGGAACTGGTCGAGGCCCGACGTCGCGGCCTGCGGGTGCTGCACCGCTCGGAGGCGCTCGCGGCGGCGATGACCGGCCGCCGGGCGATCGCGGTCGCCGGCACGCACGGCAAGACCACCACGACGTCGATGGTGACGATGGTGCTCCAGCAGGCCGGGGTGGACCCGTCCTTCGTGATCGGCGGGGAGATCTCCGAGGTCGGCTCGGGCGCCCACCACGGCACCGGCGAGCACTTCGTGGTCGAGGCCGACGAGAGCGACCGCTCGTTCCTCATCTACCGCCCGTACGTCTCGATCATCACCAACGTCGAGCCGGACCACCTGAACACCTACGGCGACTACGCGACGCTGGAGGCGGCGTTCGCGGAGTTCGCGCGCCTCACCGACCCGAACGGGTTCATCATCACCTGCGCCGACGACCCGGGCGGCCGGCGGCTGGCCGCGACCCTGCGCGCCGAGGGACGGCGGGTGTTCACCTACGGCGCGGCCGAGGACGCCGACCTGCGACTGACCGAGATCGCCTCCTCCGCGCGCGGGGTGCGCTACCTGGCCGCGATCGACGGACGGTCGCTGGGCGAGTTCCGGCTGCCGGTGCCGGGCCGGCACATGGGGCTCAACAGCGCCGCGGCGGTGCTGACGGCGTACCTGCTCGAACTGCCCCTCGAAGCGGCGGAGGCCGCGCTCGCGGTCTTCCCCGGCGTGCGGCGGCGCTTCGAACGCAAGGGCGTCGCGGACGGCGTGCTGGTCTACGACGAGTACGCCTACCACCCGACCTCGATCACCCTCGCGTTGCAGACGCTGCGCGAGGTGGCCGGGGACGGGCGGCTGATCGTCGTCTTCCAGCCGTACCGGCTGTACCGCACCCGCGACAACCAGGCGGAGATCGCCGAGGCGCTGGCCATCGCCGACGAGGTGGTGCTGCTGGAGGTCTTCGGGCCGGGCGAGCTGCGTCAGCCCGGCGAGGGTTCGGCGGCGCTGATCGCTGCGGTGGACCTGCCCGCCGACCGTAAGGTGTTCGTCGACTCCTGGGAGGCCGTGCCGGGCGAGGTGGTCCGTCGGGCCCGTTCGGGCGATGTCGTGGTGACCATGGGCGCCCCGCCGATCTCGCTGATGGGGGACGAGCTGCTGGCCGCCCTGGGGGCGCGTACCGCCGACTCCGCGCCGACCGCGACGGTCGACCCGCTGGCCACCACCCCGGCGATCGGCCGGCCGGTGCCCGGCGGGTCCACCGCCGGTGGCGACGGGGCGGCCCTCGGCGCCGCCGCACCGGACGGCGCGGCGCCCACGGTCGGATGAGCCCCGGCCCCGCCCGCGGGCGGACCAGCCCGTCCGACGGCGGCGCCCCGCGGCGCGGTCCGGTCCGGCGGTGGCAGCTGGTCCGGGCCGGCAGCGACGCGGTGCCGGCGTCGACCCGTCGGTTCATGGCCCGCGCCCGGCAGCGCCGGATGCGGGCGGCGTTGCCGTGGGCGGTGGCCGCCGGGGTGTTGGCGCTGCTCGGACTTATCGCCTGGACGGTGCTCGGCACCGGCCTGTTCGGGGTCCGGTCGGTCACCGTGCAGGGCGCCAAGCTGGTCACCGACGTGCAGGTGCGCGACGCGGTGGGGGTCGCCGACGGGGTGCCGCTGGCCCGGGTGGACCTCGCGGCCGCCGCCCGTCGGGTCGGTGGATTGGCGCCGGTGGAGCGGGCCACCGTGTCACGGGACTGGCCGGGCACGCTGGTGGTGAAGGTGACCGAGCGGACGCCCGTGGCGGTGGTGCCGCAGGCGGACGCGTTCGCCGTGATCGACCGTACCGGCGTGGCGTTTCAGACGGTGGCCCGCCGTCCGGCCGGGCTGCCGCTGGTGCGGGTGGTCCGGCCCGCCGCCGCCGACCCGGACACCCGGGCCGCGCTGGAGGTCCTCGGCGCGCTGACACCGCAGTTGCGGGCCGAGCTGGTGGACGTGAGTGTGGAGGGTCTGGCCCGGATCAGCCTGCGGCTGCGGGGTGACCGCACCGTCGTCTGGGGCGACGCCACGCGGAGCGCGGACAAGGCGCGGGTGGCCACCGCTCTGCTCGGTGAGGACAGCGAGCGGATCGACGTGAGCGCGCCGGACGTGGTGACCTTCCGCTGACCGGGTGGGTGGCCGGGGACGTGACGAGTCGCGCTCCGGTCGGCGACACGCCGATCGGGTCCTTGGCTCATCGCGCGGCGGCGCTTACGTTGCCCCGAAGAGGATCAGTGGTTGACATAACTGTAAGCCTCTAGTAGAGGGTGAGGGTTCACCTCTGATCCTCGCTGGTGGCGCTGTCGTCGGCCGCTGGGCTGGCCACGCCGTACCCGGTCGGCCGAAGCCAATCTCGAAGGGAAAGGACCGGAGATGACACCTCCGCACAACTACCTGGCGGTCATCAAGGTCGTCGGCATCGGGGGCGGCGGCGTCAACGCCGTCAACCGGATGATCGAGGTTGGGCTCAAGGGCGTCGAGTTCATCGCGATCAACACCGATGCCCAGGCGCTGCTGATGAGTGACGCCGACGTCAAGCTCGACGTCGGCCGCGAGCTGACCCGCGGGCTGGGCGCGGGCGCCAACCCGGACGTGGGCAAGAACGCCGCCGAGGACCACCGCGACGAGATCGAGGAGGTGCTCAAGGGCGCCGACATGGTCTTCGTGACCTGCGGCGAGGGCGGCGGCACCGGCACCGGCGGCGCGCCCGTGGTGGCGAACATCGCCCGCAAGCTCGGCGCGCTGACCATCGGCGTGGTGACCCGGCCGTTCTCGTTCGAGGGCAAGCGCCGTCAGGTGCAGGCCGAGTCGGGGATAGACGAGCTGCGTAACCAGTGCGACACCCTGATCGTCATCCCGAACGACCGGCTGCTGGCGCTCGGCGACCGCAACATCAGCATGATGGACGCGTTCCGCACCGCCGACCAGGTGCTGCTCTCCGGTGTGCAGGGCATCACCGACCTGATCACCACCCCGGGTCTGATCAACCTGGACTTCGCCGACGTCAAGAGCGTGATGAGCGGCGCGGGCAGCGCGTTGATGGGCATCGGCAGCGCGCGCGGCGAGAACCGCGCGGTCGAGGCGGCCGAGGCCGCCATCTCCAGCCCGCTGCTGGAGCAGAGCATGGACGGCGCGCGTGGTGTGCTGCTCTCCATCGCCGGCGGCTCCGACCTGGGCCTGTTCGAGATCAACGACGCGGCGCAGCTGGTCACCGACGCGGCCCACCCGGACGCCAACATCATCTTCGGCGCGGTCATCGACGACGCGCTCGGTGACGAGGTGCGGGTGACCGTCATCGCGGCGGGCTTCGACGGTGGCACGCCGGCGTACAAGGCGGCCGAGTCGCCCCGCAAGACCAACACCAACCAGCCGGCGCCGCAGACCACCCCGGTGCCGCCGCCGGCCACCCTGCCGGCACCGACGCAGTCGCCGCGCCGGGTGCTCTTCGACGACGTCGACGTGCCCGACTTTCTCAAGAACGGCTCCTGAGCGCCGCCGATGACCGACAGCTCAGCCACGGTACGACCGGACCGGCGCGCCGAACTCGCGGCCGGTCTGGCGACGGTACGGGCCCGGATCGCCGAAGCCTGCGGCCAGGCGGGCCGGGACCCCGCCGACGTCACGATGATCGCCGTGACCAAGACGTACCCGGCCGGGGACGTGGTGGCGTTGGCCGGCCTCGGGGTGACCGACATGGGGGAGAACCGCGACCAGGAGGCCGCCGGCAAGGCGAACGAGGTGGCCGCCGCCGGAGTCCGTCCACGGTGGCACTTCATCGGGCAGTTGCAGCGCAACAAGGCCCGTTCGGTGGTCCGCTACGCCGACGTCGTGCACTCGGTGGACAGCGTACGGCTGGCCCGGGCGCTGGACGGGGCGGCGGCGCAACGGGACCGGCCGCTGGACGCTCTGGTGCAGGTGAGCATCGACGGTGACCCGGCGCGGGGCGGCGCGCTGCCCGGGTCGGCCGACCCGGAGTCCGGCCTGGACACCGTCGCCGCGGCGGTCGCCGAGGCGACCACGTTGCGGCTGGCCGGCCTCATGGCGGTCGCGCCGCTGGGCTGGCCGCCGGACCGGGCCTTCGCCCGCCTGGCCGAGATCGCCGAGGCGTTCCGGTCGGTCCACCCGGGAGCGACAGCGTTGTCGGCCGGGATGAGCGGCGACCTGGAAATCGCGATCCGCTACGGCGCGACACATGTCCGCGTCGGTAGCGCGTTGCTCGGAATGCGTCCCACGCTGCGGTAGCCTGACCGCCAGACAGGCAAATTACATCAGTGTTGTTTCAGGGGCGGCCGATCCTGTGGGGGTCGTGACACGCGACGCGAATCGCGTGTCGGGGATTGCCGTCCCGGTCCGATGGGCATGGTTGTCCACTCGCGACGGGCGACATGGCACGGGGGCGAGTGCCGCACGGCGGACGGAAGGGCGCGGGATGGGTGCACTGCGCAAGGCGGGGGTCTGGCTCGGTCTCGTTGAGGAAGACGACGAGCGGGCCTACGACGACGGTGACTACGACAAGGGTGGTTACCGCGACTCGCGCTACCGGCAGAGCCGGTACGCGGAGGAGTTCGCCGACGAGGACGACGACGACACCGAGGAGCCGCCGGCTCCCCGGCCGCGGGCGAGCGAGCGGGGCCGGCTCTCCGAGCGGTCGACCGGGCGGGCCGCCGAGTCCGACCGTGGTGACACCGAGCGTCCGGAGCGGGCCGAGCGGTCCAGCGTACGGTCGATCACCCGGTCCACGGCGAACGAGACGTCGGGCGCGCTGACGTACCACACGCGCGACAACCTGGCGCTCGCGCCGCAGGCCGTGACGCGGGAGCGCGTAGTCGTGCCCGAGGAGGAGCAGCGCTACCAGATCACCACCCTGCACCCGACCACCTACCGGGAGGCGCGCACCATCGGTGAGCACTTCCGCGACGGCGTACCGGTGATCATCAACCTCACCGAGATGGACGAGGCCGACGCCCGCCGTCTGGTTGACTTCGCGGCCGGCCTGGCGTTCGGGCTGCGCGGTACGATCGAGCGCGTGACCAATCGGGTGTTCCTGCTCTCACCGGCCAATGTCCAGGTCACCGCTGAGGACAAGGCCAAGATCGCTGAGGGCGGTTTTTTCAGTCTGAGTTGACCCCGCCCGACCCGAGGGACGTCGCTGACCGTGTTGTCGATCTTGCTGCAAGTGTTGTACCTGGTCCTTTATGTCTTCCTGCTTCTTCTTCTGTCCCGGTTCGTGTTGAGCGCCGTCCTGCAGTACGGCCGCCGGTGGCAGCCGGGGCGCGGAGCGGCCGCAGGACTGGAATCCGTGTGGAGCGTCACTGATCCCCCTCTCAACGCGTTGAGGCGTGTGATCCCTCCGCTGCGAATTGGTACCGTGAGCATCGACCTGGCCTCCCTTGTGCTCCTGGTTATCCTGTTCGTGCTGATGGAGTTCGTGTTAGGGCCGTCGATCAGGGCATCTGCCTGATGACCGACGCGCTTTCGCGGCCGCAACTGACCCGAGGAGTTTCGATGCCGCTGACCCCGGCCGACGTCCACAACGTCGCCTTCAAAAAGCCGCCGATCGGCAAGCGGGGGTATGACGAGGAGGAGGTCGACGCCTTCCTGGACGAGGTCGAGCGCGAGCTCGCCCGTCTCATCGAGGAGAACAACGAGCTGCGCGCCCAGGTGGAGCGCGGCGGCCGTGGCGGTGCCCCCGCCGGCCCCGGCGGCGACGCCCGACTGGCGGCGGAGCTCAACGACGTCAAGGCCCAGCTCGACCGGGTCCAGCGCGACAAGTCCGCAGCCGAGCAGGCCGCCCGCGCCATGCAGGCCGAGCTGGAGCAGGTCCGCGCGACCGGCGGTCCGGCCGGCGTCACCGGTGACGGTGAGCAGCAGGCGCTGCGGGTGCTGATGATGGCCCAGCGCACCGCCGACGACCACGTGTCCGACGCGCGCCGCGAGGCCGACCAGCTCCTGTCCGAGGCGCGGAGCAAGGCCGAGGAGGTGACCCGCGAGGCTCGTGCGAAGGCCGACGCCCTGGAGCGGGACGCCCGCCAGCGGCACCAGGAGGCCATGGGCGGCCTGGACGCCAAGCGCACGGCCCTGCAGAAGCACATCGAGGAGCTCAAGCAGTTCGAGCGTGAGTACCGCACCCGGCTCAAGGCGTACCTGGAGAGCCAGCTGCGGGACCTCGACGGTCGTGGCCAGGGCCTCGAAGCCGAGATGACCCGCTCCGACGCGGGCCGGGTCGCCGGCGGCAACGGACTGGCCGCGGCGGGGCTCGCCGGCTCGTACGGCGGCGGGCGCTCCGGCGCCCTCGAAGCCGGACGCTGAGCACCGGCCGGCGATCGCTCTCCGAGATGGTGACGGTCGCCGGCCCCGCCTGGACGGTACGACGCGGCAGGGGTGAGCCGTGATAGTCGCGAGTCTCCTGCTCATCCTCGTCGCCGTGGTGCTGCTGGTCTTCGGTCTGGCCGGGGGCTCCAGCATTCTGTTGACCATCTCCATCGCGGCCAGCCTGCTGGCCGCCGTGGCGTTGGTGGTGGGCGCCCGCCAGGCAGCCGCCAACCGCGCCGCGGCGGACCCCGGCCGGATCGGTCCGCGAGACCGCGGGGCGTTCCGCTCCGCCGGTCCGGCCGGATCGGGTGTTCCGTACGGAGCACCGCTGGCCGAGCCGGACGTGCCGGTCCAGCACGTACCTTCGACGGTCGCTGACGGCGGCACCGGGTGGCGGCAACCACCCGAGCCGCCGTCCGACCCCGAGCCGGCGTACGACGTGTCCGCGCCGTACCAGCCGGAGACGGCCGACGGCGGTGCACGGTCCTCGCCGGTCAGTCCGGCGCCGTTCGTGCCCCGGGCCGACGAGGCGTACCGGGCCGACGCCGTGGCCGCCGACGCGCTGGCCGACGAGCCCGCCGAGCAACCGATCACCCCCGCCGAGGCGGCCCGCATCGCCCGGCTGCCCGACCCCGTCGAGGTGGTGGACGGGCGGCCCCGCTACCACCTGGCCGCGTGCCCGCACCTGATCGGTCGGACTCCGGAGACACTCCCGGTCGCCGAGGCCGTCGAGCTCGGCTTCACGCCGTGCGCGGCGTGCACGCCGGCCACCGCCCTGCTCATCGACGCCCGGCCGATCTGAAGCCGTGCCGGTGCCCCCGCAGGACGCGCTCACCGTGGCGGTACGGGTGAAGCCGGGCGCCTCCCGGGACGCCGTCGGTGGTCGCTTCGACGGCCCGCACGGCCCCGCCCTGGTGATCGCCGTCCACGCCCCGGCGGTGGACGGTCGGGCGACCGAGGCGGCCCGCCGCGCCCTCGCCGCCGCGCTGGGCGTCCGGCCGGCCACCGTGTCGCTGCGGACCGGCGCGGCCAGCCGGGACAAGCTCTTCCTCGTCGACCGGCCCGCCCCCGAGCTGCCCGACGTGCTGCGCCGACTGCGCGACGGAGCCGCGGGGTGAGGACCGCCCGGGCCCGGCTACCGTGACGCCCGGGCTGGACATCGCGCTGCTGCTCGGCGCGGCCGTGCTGCTGGTGGCGGTCGGCGCGGTCCGGCTCTCGACCCGCCTCGGGGTGCCCAGCCTGCTGGTCTACCTGGCGCTCGGCGTGGCCATCGGCGAGGCCGGGCTCGGCATCCGCTTCGACGACGTCGACCTGACCCGGACCCTCGGCTTCTGCGCGCTGATCGTGATCATCGCCGAGGGCGGCCTCACCGCCCGGTGGACCACGCTGCGTCCGGTGCTCGCGCTGGCGTCCGCGCTCTCCACGGTCGGCGTGGTGGTCAGCATCGTGGTGGTCGGGGTCGCCGTACACCTGCTGCTGGGTCTGGACTGGCGACTGGCGCTGCTCTACGGCGCGGTGCTCTCCTCCACCGACGCGGCGGCGGTGTTCGCCACCCTGCGGCGGTTGCGGTTGCCGCCCCGGCTGGTGGCCACCCTGGAGGCCGAGTCCGGCATGAACGACGCCCCGGTGGTGCTGCTGGTGGTGCTGCTGTCGCACCGGGGTCTGACCCATCCGTGGTGGTACGAGGTCGCGCTGGTCTGTTACGAGCTGGGCGTCGGCGCGGCGGTGGGGGTGGGCGCGGGCCTCGCCGGCACCTGGGCGCTGCGCCGGGCGGCGCTGCCCTCGGCCGGGCTGTACCCGATCGCGGCGGTGGGGATCACCGTCCTGGCGTACGCCGCCGGCGCCGTGCTGCACGCCTCGGGCTTCCTCGCCGTCTACGTGGCGGGGGTGCTGCTGGGCAACGCCCGGCTGCCGCACCGGCAGGCGATCCTCGGCTTCGCCGACGGGTTGGCCTGGCTCGCGCAGATCGGGCTGTTCGTCCTGCTCGGGTTGCTGGTCGCGCCGGGCCGGTTGGACGCCGCGGTGCTGCCGGCGGTGGTCGCCGGCCTGGCGCTGGTGCTGCTGGCCCGGCCGCTGTCGGTGGCCGTCTCGGCGTTGCCGTTCCGGGTCGGCCTGCGGGAGCAGGCGTTCCTGTCCTGGGCCGGGCTGCGCGGGGCGGTGCCGATCGTGCTGGCCACCATCCCGCTCTCGCAGCGGGTGCCGGGCGCGGAGCGGCTCTTCGACGCGGTCTTCGTGCTGGTGGTGATCTTCACGCTGGTGCAGACCGGCACGCTCGGCCCGCTCGCCCGCCGGCTGGGGACCACCGCGCCGGCCGAGGCCACCGAGATCCACGTGGAGACCGCGCCGCTCGAGCGGATGCGCGCCGACCTGTTGCAACTGGAGGTGCCGCCGGGCTCCCGGCTGGCCGGCGTGCACGTCGACGAGCTACGGCTGCCGGTGGGCGCCTCGGTGACCCTGGTGCTGCGCGACGGGGTGGGCTTCGTGCCCGGCCCGGACACCCGGCTGAAGACCGGCGACAGCCTGCTGATCGTCGCCACCGGTGGGGTGCGGGACGCCGCCGAACGGCGGCTGCGGGCGGTCAGCCGACGGGGTCGGCTGGCCCGATGGTTTGGCGAGTACGGGGATGAAGCGGTCGGTTGATCTGCTAGCGTTCCCTTTGCCCCAGTTAGGCAGAGCTAGGGGCGGTTGAGCGGTACGACGGTGCGCCACGTTGTCGGACGCCTGTACGTTCCGTATTCTTGCCAACCTCGGGAGTGCGCGGCCATTGTCGCCGTGCGCCCCTTTTCGTACTCAGGGACGCCTTGGTCGGCGTCCCTGACCAGGTGCCGCGACCGCGCGGCTCCCCGGCCGAGGGAGCGACCCATGGCGAAGCCAGCCGACACCAGGACCGCCGGCCGTAAGCCGGTGGCCAAGGCCACCCGCAGCGCGGCGGAGACCGAGAAGATCCGGGCGGCGCTGGCGGCGCGGCGGGACGAGCTGCGCGCCGAGTACGATCAGACGCTGAGCGAGATCACCGAGCTGCAGCGCGATCGGTTGACGGACTCGGCCGGGGACGACCAGGCCGACACCGGCACCAAGACGTTCGAGCGGGAGCAGGAGATCTCTCTCGCCAACAGCATCCTGGAACGGATCACGCAGGTCGAGCGCGCCCTGGAGCGCCTCGACGAGGGTGGTTACGGCTGGTGCGAGCGGTGCGGCAACCCGATCCCGGTCGAGCGCCTCGCCGCCTTCCCGTCGGCCACCCTCTGTGTGACGTGCAAGCAGTTGGAGGAGCGGCGCTGACAGCCCGGTCCCCGTCTGCGACGAGACGGTGAGCGATCACCGCCGAGACACCTCGATGGGGAGCGCATGACCGCAGCACCGCCCGCCGAACCCGGCCGCACCGACCCGGACGGCGGTAAGCCCCGGCCCCGGGCTGTCGCGATCCTTGCCGGGGTGGCCCTGGTGGCCCTGCTGGCCGACCTGGTGACCAAGCACCTCGCGCTGGCCACCCTCACCGACCGCGAGCCGGTCCGGGTGCTGGGCGGGCTGGTCTACTTCAGCCTGACCCGCAACAGCGGCGCCGCCTGGAGCATCGGGGCGGACTACACCTGGGTGTTTCCGCTGATCACCATCGGTGTGGTCGGCTGGATCGTCTGGATGGCACTGCGACTGCGGTCGCTGCCGTGGGCGATCTCCCTCGGCCTGGTGCTCGGCGGCGCGCTGGGCAACCTGATGGACCGGATCTTCCGGGCGCCCGCGCCCTTCCACGGGCACGTCGTCGACATGATCAGCGTCTTCGGGCCGTACGGCGAGTACTTCCCGGTGTTCAACCTGGCCGACAGCTCGCTCGTCTGCGGCGTGGTGCTGGCCGTGCTGCTCGAACTGACCGGTCGTCAGCGCGACGGCCGACGGGCCGGCGGTGTCGGTGCCACCAAGGACGCGGACGCCACCGCCGACGCCGAGCAGCGGGAGCGGGCATGACCTCCGCCTTCGCCGCCGGCGGCGACCACCGTTCCCTGCCCGTACCCGACGGTCTCGACGGCATGCGCCTGGACCAGGCGGTGTCCCGGCTCTTCGGTCTCTCCCGGACCGCCGCGGCCGCCCTCGTCGACGCCGGCGACGCCCTGGTGGACGGCGCTGTCCGAGCCAACTCGCACAAGGTCAAGGCCGGCTCCTGGCTGGACGTCACGCTGCCCGCGCCGGTCGCCCCGCCGACCGTGGTGCCGCAGGCGGTGCCGGGCCTGCGCGTCGTGTACGCCGACGACGACATCGTCGTGGTGGACAAGCCGGTCGGCGTGGCCGCGCATCCCAGCCCGGGATGGACCGGCCCGACCGTGATCGGCGCGCTCGCCGCGATCGGCCACCGCATCTCCACCAGCGGCGCGGCCGAGCGCCAGGGCGTGGTGCACCGCCTCGACGTGGGCACCACGGGGATCATGGTGGTGGCCAAGAGCGAGCAGGCGTACACCGCGTTGAAGCGGGCCTTCAAGTACCGCGAGGTCGACAAGGGTTACCACGCCGTGGTCCAGGGTCACCTGGACCCGCTGCGCGGCACCGTCGACGCGCCGATCGACCGGCACCCGACGCACGACTACCGCTGGGCCGTGGTGTCCGGCGGCAAGCCGAGCATCACCCACTACGACACGCTGGAGGCGTTCCCCGCCGCCAGCCTGGTCGACGTCCGGTTGGAGACCGGCCGGACCCACCAGATCCGGGTGCACTTCTCCACCCTGCGGCACCCCTGCGTGGGTGACCTGACGTACGGCGCCGATCCCACCCTCTCGGCCCGTCTCGGCCTGGCCCGTCAGTGGCTGCACGCCCGCGAACTGAGCTTTTTGCATCCCCGTTCGGGGGACGAGGTCCGGTTCGTCAGCGACTACCCTGACGATCTGGAACGTGCGCTTGAGATCCTGCGTGACTAGAGCGGCGACCACCATCGATCTGACGAGGGGATCCCGCCCGTGCGCGCCGGCGACCTGCTGCGGCAGCTGGACCAACGGCTGCTGCCGCCGTTGACCCGGGCGGTGGCCCGGCTCGGTGACACCCCGTCGCGGTCCGGCGTGCTCACCTGGGCCGCGGTGCTCTCCGCGGCGGCGGTCCTGGGCACGGCCGTCTGGGCCGTCGACGACGCCCCGGTGAGCGACCAGACGGTGGGTGAGGTGACCCGGGTCGGGGTGGCCGACGGCGACTCCGTGCCCGGCTACGTCAGCTCCGCGGCGGCCGACCTGGCCGCCCTGGGCCCGACCGCCGAGGCCACCGGGGACGGGACGTACGCGCTGGTCACGCTCGACGCGTACCTGCCGCCGCAGCGACTGGCCACGGTGCTCGGCGATGTGTCGGTCTCGACCGTCTTCGGGCGGGTCCCGCTGCCCGGTCGGCAGACCGAGATCGTCCGTCTCCCCGCCCTGCGGGTGCCCGACGACGTGGTCGCCCAGATGGAGCGGGTGGCCGCCCGCAAGGACGGCGAGGCCGCCGACTACCGGGCGCGGGCCGCCGCGGTGCGCGGCGACGGCGCCGCCGAGCGCGAGCTGCGGGAGCGGTACGTCGTCGACGCCGACGTGGCCAGCGCCGAGGCCCAGGCGTACCGCGCCGGCTGCGCCTGTGTCTACGCGGCGGTGGTGCGCGCCGCGCCGGAGACGCTGCGGCGGGTGGCCACCCGCCCGGACGTGCGGGCCGTCGATCCGGCGCCCGAGGTGTACCGGCTCGACCGTACGGTCTTCACGCCGCCGCTGCCCGAGCAGCGGGACGTGGTCCGCCCGCCGGCCGACACCGGGCCGAGTCCGACGCCGACGCCGCGCGCGAGCGGCGGGTCGACGTCGAGCACACCGCGACCGCCGGTGCCGATGGGCGAATCGTCGGAACCCGCACCGCTCGTAACGATTGCGTCACCCGAGCCGACCCCGGCGCAGGCCACCGAACCGGCCCCGCCGACTGTCACCACCTCCCCGGACGCGTCCGACCCCGGGTTGCTGGCCACCTCCCCGCCGTGATCTAGGCCGGGCGGCGTGCGTCCGCAGGTGTGGTCCGAATAGGGTTTGGTTCGTAGCCTGTCAGGCAGAGATCGATGGCGCTGGGAGGGCGGGCCGTGGAGGGCAGTGAGACCGGCTGGGGCCGGCCGGCCGAACCAGCGCCGAGGTGGCGGGCGTTGCTCGACCGTGCCCGGCTGGGCGGTCGGGCGGCGGAGCAGTCCGAGCCCGAGCGCCGCGCCGACGAGGCACCGGACCCACTGCCGCGACGCGCGGCCCCCAACGGCTACGCGGGGCGCGCGCCGGCCATCGGGCATCCGGCCGATCTGTCGTACGGGCAGGAGCCCGGCTACCGGGCCGAGGGGACGTACCGGGTCGATCCCGCCTACCGGGCCGAACCGGGCTACCGGTCCGAACCGGACTACCGGGCCGAGCCGGCGTACCGCTCGGAGCCGGATTACCGCGCCGAGCCCGCGTACCGGTCCGAGCCCGACTACCGGTCCGAGCCGGCGTACCGGTCGGAGCCCACCTACCGGGCCGAGCCGGACTACCGCGCCGAGCCGACGTACCGCGCCGAGCCCGGCTACCGGGCCGAGCCGACGTACCGCGCCGAGCCCGGGTACCGGGCCGAGCCGACCTACCGGGCCGAGCCGGGTTACCCGGCCGAGCCGGAGCCGCCGCGCCGCGCCGAGCCGGAGTCGCGCTACGCCATCCTGGACAACGGCTACCGCTCGGGCAATGCGGCCGGCGAGTCCCGGTACGCGCTGCTGGAGACCGGCTACCAGCCGGAGACCGGCTACCCGGCCCCCGCGCCGCCGGTGCCACCGCAGGCCGCCCCGGTCGCCCCGCCGCCACTCGCTCCGCCGCCGGTCGCGCCGCCACCCGCCCCGCCGGTCGCGCCACCGCCGGTCGCGTCGGTCACCCCGCCCGGCTCGGCCCTCGCCGAGCGCGGCTACCCGGCCCGGATCGAGTGGCGTGCGCAGGGCGTCGACCAGGAGTCCGAGCGTGCCACCGGCGTGCTCCGCCGGGACCTGGGCACGCCTCGGGTGTTCGCGTTCGCCAACCCCAAGGGCGGTGTGCACAAGACCACCGCCACGGTGCTCGCCGCCGCCACCGTCGGCAGCGTGCGGGGGCGGGGCGTACTGGCCTGGGACGACAACGAACTGCGCGGCACCCTCGGGCTGCGCGCCGGCAGCGCCCGGCACGCCCGTACCATCCGGCACCTGGTCAGCGACCTCGCCCAGATCGAGATCATGGAGGGCGCGACCCTGCTGGAGCGGCTGGACGACTACCTGCGGCACGCCTCCGACGGCTCGTACGACGTGCTGGCCGGCGAGGAGAGCCCGCGCTTCGCCCAGCGGCTCGACCAGTTCACCGTCAAGCGGGTGCTCGAGCTGCTGCGTCGTACGCACGACGTGATCTGCGTGGACACCGGCAACAACGTGGAGAGCCCCAACTGGCGCACCGTGATGCACGCCGCCGACCAACTGGTGGTCACCACCGTGCCCCGCGAGGACGCCGCGTTCAGCGCCGACTGGATGCTCGACCTGCTGCACGAGGAGGGCATGGGCGAGCTGGCCGACAACGCGGTCACCCTCATCTCCTGCCCCACCCCCGGCCGCTCGACGTTGCAGGACGACCTGGAACGGCACTTCGCCACGCGGACCCGCGCCGTGGCCGTGGTGCCGTACGACCCGGCGTTGGAGACCGGCTCGTCGATCGAGTACCACCAGCTCCAGCCGGAGACCCGCCAGGCATGGCTGCGGGCCGCCGCGGCCATGGCGGAGCCGTTCGCCCGGTGAGTTGGTTCGCCGCCACCGACGCCCCGGCCCGTCGCGGCGCCTGAGAGGATCATCGGGTGAGCCCGGACAACCCCGACCCTGAGCGGCACGCGGACATCTCCGACGACCGCCCCGCGCCGCCCCGACCGTCGACCGCGCCGCCGCCGAACGAGTCCACCCCGCCCGCCGGGTCGGCGGTGCCGCCGTCCGCGCCGAACGAGTCGACCGCGTCCGGGTCGGCCGCTCCGTCTGCGCCGAGCGAGTTCGCCGGGCCGCCGTTCGGGTCGGTTCCCGACGACGGTTCCGCGGTGACGGCGTACCCCATCGGGGTGGAGCCCGCCTCCGACGAGCCGCGTCGGCCGCTGCGGACGGCGGCCACGGTGCTCGGTGTCACCCTCGCGTTGGCCGTGCTGGGCGCGCCGCTCGGGTTGCTGTGGGCGGCGTTCGCGCCGGACACTCCGGTGCTCAAGACCGCCGAGGGGGCGATCTACGCCGAAACCCAACCGGAGCAGCCGATCGCCGCCGACGGCTGGTTCAGTCTGCTCGGGCTGGCGTTCGGCGTACTCGCCGCGCTGGCCCTGTGGTTCCTGCTGCGTCGGCGACGCGGCCCGGTCGGTCTGCTCGGCGCGGTGCTGGGCACGCTCGCCGCGGCCCCGGTGGCCTGGCAGGTGGGGCGACGGATCGGGCTGGCGACGTTCGACCGGCTGTTGGCGACCGCCCCGGCGGGGCAGGCCTTCACCAAGCCCGCCGACCTGCGGGCCGGCGGGATCGACTGGCTCGGGCACGTGCTGCCGGTGCCGCACGGCAACCTGTTGCTGCCGGCGTTCGGGGCCGCCGTCACGTACACCCTGCTGGCCGGCTGGTCGCGGTGGCCGTCGCTGCGTCCGGAGCCGGACCCCGCGACGTTCAGTTGGGTGTCGGCGGGGACGCCAGCTCCGACAACGGCACCGGAACCGCCCGCACCTGGCGCAGCAGAGCCGCCTCGCGGTTGAGCAGCCGCAGCTCGGCGCGCAGCCGGGCGGCGGTGTCGTCGATGGCGAGCAGCCGCTGCCGGTCGTCGACGGTCAGCGCGGCGGTGGCCGCCACCAGGTGCGACAGCACCGTCGGGTCCTCCGGAAGCTGCTCGGAGATCTCCTCCGGGTCGGGGCGGATCAGGCTCAGGTACTGCCGGAACACCGCGATCACGCGGGCGGCCAGCAGGTCGGCCACCTCGTCCGGCCCGGTGGCCTCGGGCAGCCATTCCACCGCGGCCGTCAGGTACGGCGCGGAGGCGTCCTCGACGTCGGCGATCCGGAATCGACGGCGGCCGACGGTGACGATGTCGAAGCCACCGTCGGCCAGCTCGGTGACCTGGCGCAGCTCGGCGGTGCAGCCCACCTCGTGCAGGGTGACGTCGCCGACGCCGTTGGTGGCGCGGGCGTCGGACCCGGTGGCGGCCACCTCCCAACCGGCCTGGATGGCCACCACGCCGAACTCGCGCGGCGCGCCCTCGGGCAGGTCGACCAGGTGCCGGACCAGGGCCCGGTAGCGCTCCTCGAAGATGTGCAGTGGCAGCACCAACCCGGGAAAGAGCACCGTTGCGAGCGGGAACACCGGCAGCCGTGCGGTCACGCCGTCGAGCCTAACCAATCCCGTCCGCGACGGCGTGGCCCGGCTCACCGTCGGACACAGGGCCACAGGGCCCAGAGATATCATTCCCGATATGTTGCTGGCCCAAAGCCTTGCGGTGCCCGGGGAGACACAGGCGCTCCTGCTTGACATGGATGGCGTGCTCATCGATTCGCTCGCGTTGGACTTCGCGGTGGTCGAGCGGTTGCTGCGCCGACATGTCCCGGGGGTGACTGTTCCGCCAGAGACGATCACGCGGTACTTCCCCTACTCGCTGCCGGACTTCTGGGCCCAGGTCTGCGCCTCGGTCGGCGTACGGCTGACCGACCAGGAAATCACCGACCTGGTCCGGAGCCACGAGGAGGAACGGCTCTCGGCCGTTCCCGACGTGCACGCCGGGGTCCCCGAACTCCTGCGGGACGCCCGGTCGGCGGGCCTGCGCTTGGCGGTGGTGTCCAACAACCCCAAGCGTGACGTCGAGCGGATGCTGGCCTCGGCGAAGCTGCGGGACCTGGTCGACGCCGTGGTCGGCAACGACGCGCCGGGCATGGCGAGCAAGCCGGCCCCGGACCCGTACCTGGCCGCCGCGGCCGAGCTCGGTGTCGCCCCGGACCGCTGCGTGGCCATCGAGGATTCCGTGCTGGGCCTGCAGTCGGCCCGGGCCGCGGGCTGCTACACCGTCGGCGTGGCGACCGGGGCCAGCAGCCTGGACGATCTGTCGGGCTCGGGGCTCGCGGACCGTTGCCACCGGGACCTGCGACCGAACGCGGTCTCGCTGGGTCGGGAGGGCATCACCGTCAAGTCGCTCGACACGCCGAACGACTTCGTCAGCCACATGGTCGAGCACATCGCCTGGCGGCTCGGTTGCTCCATCGAGCTGCGCTGGAACAACGACGACTGGCGCGGGCTCGGGACGGCGCTGGGGACGGAGATCGCCCGGATCCCGCGGCTGGCCGACAGCTCGGCGGCGCTGGGCATGATCGACGACGGCAGTGCCGAGGTGCAGCTCCGGGTCGACCCGGAAGGCGGCGCGTCGTTCCACGCGTCACCGCAGGTCGACCTGGACTGGTTCCTGTCGGTCCGCTGCGAGCAGTTGTCGCACGGTGCGCCCCTGGTCGACCTCCTGGACGCGCTGGGCCGCGCCGCGGGGCTGTGGATCACCGTCACGGTCGCGAGCTTCGAGGACCCGCACCACACCTGGGAGGGTGTCTACCGGGCGGTCGGCATCGCGCTCGACCGGATGTGCAACCCGCTGACCGAGGAGAGCGCGACGGCGGCGGTGACCGGGGCGCTGCCCGAGAACGGCGGCGAGCGCGCCGTCGAGCGGGGCTGGCGGGTGGAGTCGCTGTCGACCGGTTCGGCGCGGCTGAGCCGCGAGACCGCCGAGAGCGTGGTGGCGGTCGAGGTGTCGATGGGCGACCCGGGTGCCGAGGTGTTCATCGAGGTCGCCGACTCGGTCCGGGTCACCGGCTTCGCCGACCTGGTGGACGCCTTCGCCCGCGAGGCCGGCCTGCGGGTCTCGGTGCGCTTCGAGGCGACCCGGCTCAGCTCCAGCCACGTGGTCACCGAGGACGTCGGCCTGGCCCTGGGCCGCGCGTTGCGGTACCTCGCGATCGAGCGGATCAGCGAGGTCGGCATCTACGGCGCCGGCTCCAACGTCCGCGCCCTGGCCGACCTGGATCAGCCGGTGCGCGTCGGCATCAGCATGGAGGGCCGCAAGTTCTGGAAGTACGTGCCGCTCGACCAGAGCTACCCGGAGTTCCGGCGGTCCTTCCTGATCGGCCACGACCTGTGCGGCGACCTGTTCAGCGAGGACCTGGACGACTTCGTCGACGGGTTCGCGGGCGGACTCCAGGCCAGCGTCATGGTGCACATCCGGTCCGACGTCGGCGCCGAGAAGGGCTGGCCGCTGCTCTTCGCCGCGATGGGGCAGGCCACCCAGGAACTGCTGTCGGTGAACCCGTACCGCAAGGCACTGGCACCCGGAGTCAAGGCGACGCTCGCGTGACGCGCGGGACAGGGGACAGCGCGCTGAACTTTCCGGCCGCCGTCCTCGACGCGAAGCCGTACGTGCCGGACTGGGCCGGGCAGGATCGGCGTGGGTTGATCCGCCTGGACCGCAACGAGGCGCCCGGGCCGCTGTCACCCGCGGTGGCGGATGCCCTCTGCGCGTACGTCCGGGACGAGGGTGTGCACAGCTACCCGGAGTATCCCCGGCTGGCGACCGCTCTCGGGGAGTACTGCGGTGTCCCCGCCACCTGGATCCTGCCGACCAACGGCTCGGACCAGGGCATCGACCTCTGCGTGCGGGCCTTCCTGCGGCCCGGCGCGTCGATGGTGGTGGCGCGCCCCGAGTTCGTCATCTTCGGGCACACCGCGGGGCTGGCCGGCGGGTCGGTCGTCGGGGTTCCCTACCCGAGCGATCTCCGGTATCCGTACCAGGAGTTCCGGGCCGCCGTCGCCGCCCGCAAGCCCGACCTCGTCGTGTTCGTCAACCCGAACAACCCGACGGGTACGCCGGTCGACGTGGAGTTCATCGCGGAGATCGCCCGGTCGGTCCCCGACGTTCCGGTCCTGGTGGATGAGGCGTACTACGAGTTCACCGGCGCCACCGTCGTTCCGCTGATCCAGGAGCTGCCCAACCTGATCGTGTTGCGGACCTTCTCCAAGGCGTTCGCGATGGCGGGCCTGCGGCTGGGTTACGTGGTCGCGGTGCCGGAGGTGGTCGAGCAGTTGGTCAAGCTCCGCAATCCGTTCGACGTCAACGCCCTGGCCCAGGTCGCCGGTCTGGCGCAGCTCGCCCGCCGGGACGAGATGCGCGCCATGGTCGAGGAGATGATGGGCGACATCAAGCCCGAGGTGGTGGGCTTCTTCCAGGACCGGGGGGTGGTCGTCCATCCCGGCGCGGCGAACTTCCTGCTGGTCCGACCGGAGCAGCCGGAGGAGACGGTGGCCGCGCTGCGGGAGGCCGGCATCCTCGTCCGCACGATGACCCATCCACTGCTGGCGGGAATGTTCCGGATGAACCTCGGCACGCGCGAGGAGATGACCAAGCTGATGAACGTCTATCGCGATCTTACGAACACAGGGCTGGGCCCGGAGACGGAGCGATGAAGGTGCGAGTCAACCGTTACGAGCTGAACGAGCTGTCGGCGGCGGACCGTCGCGTGCTGATGCAGCGGGTTCGTGCCGACTACGCCGCCATCGAGGGCACCGTTCGGGAGATCATCGACGACGTCCGCGAGCGCGGCGACGCCGCCCTGATCGCGCACACCGCCCGCCTGGACGGGGTGACCCTGGCGCCCGAGCAGTTGCGGGTCACCGAGGCCGAGTTCGAGGCGGCCGAGTCCAGGGTGGACCCGGAGGTCCGGGCCGCCCTGGAGAAGGCGATCGCCAACATCCGGCACCACCACCAGGCGCAGCTTCCGCAGGCGACGTGGATGCAGGAGGTACGCCCCGGGGTGCTCGTCGGCGAGCGCTGGTCACCCATCACCTCCGTGGGTCTGTACGTCCCCCGGGGCAAGGGTTCGTTCCCGTCCGTGATGACCATGCTGTGCGCCCCCGCGGTGATCGCCGAGGTGCCGGAGATCGCGGTCTGCACCCCGCCGGGCCCGGACGGCACCGTCGACGACGCCTCACTGGTCGCCGCCGCGCTGTGCGGGGTACGCACCATCTACAAGATGGGTGGCGCGCAGGCGATCGCCGCCTTCTCGTACGGCACCGAGACGGTGCGGCCGGTCGAGAAGATCATCGGCCCGGGTAACCAGTACGTCTCCGCCGCCAAGCGGGTCGTCTACGGTGACGTCGACCCGGGCCTGCCGGCGGGCCCGAGCGAGTCGGTGGTCCTCTGTGACGGGGCGGCCGACCCGGCCGTCGCGGCTCGCGAGCTGCTGGTCGAGGCCGAGCACGGTCCCGACTCGGCCGCGCTGCTGGTGACCCACTCCCGTTCGCTGGCCGACGCGGTCGAGAAGCTGCTGCCGTCGCTGCTCGAGGCGCTGCCGCAGCAGCGTCGGGAGTTCTGCGAGACGGTGCTGAGCAACTTCGGCGGCATCGTGCTCACCGCCGACGAGGCCGAGTCGCTGCGGTTCGTCAACGAGTACGCCCCGGAACACCTCCGGGTCCTGATGACCGACCCGTTCGACAAGCTCGCCAAGCTGACGAACGCCGGCGAGATCATGCTGGGCGAGAACACCTCCATCCCGTTCGGGAACTTCGCCATCGGCGTCAACGCGATCCTGCCGACGGGCGGCACGGCGCGGAGCCAGTCCTGCGTCGGCACGCTTGACTTCCTGAAGCGTTCGTCCTTCGCCTACGTCTCGGACGAGGGGGTCGCGGAGGTGGGCCCGACGGCGGTCACCCTGGCCACCTACGAGGGTTTCCCCGCCCACGCCGCCGCGGCGGCGTACGTGGTGGAGCGCGCCGCGGCGCGGCGGGAGGCTAAGGGAAGTTGAGCGGAACCGGGCCCATCGAGGCTTGATCCTCGATCACCCGGCCCAGGTGCGCCAGCTCGGTCGCCAGCTTTCGGCGGGCGGCCGAGCGGCGCGCCTTGGCCAGCAGCCGGTTGGCGGCGGTGTGCTGACCGGCGGAGCGCAGCGCCAGCGCGTACGCCCGGGAACACTGCACCGCGCTGTGGTGCAGGTGGCGGGCCTCGTAGATCGCGCTCACCTGCCGGTAGGCGTCGAGGTCGATCTCACCTCCCGCCCGGCGCGCCTCGGCGAGACCCAGGGTGGCGTGCCCGACCTCGGTCTCACTCCCGGTGCTCCGGAACCGGAGGATCGCGTCGCTGTAGAGCCGGACGGCGTCGCCGAGTCGACCGGTCGCGCGACAGGTCTCCGCCAGACCGAGCAGTGCCCAGCCCTCGCTGCGCACGTCGCCGACCTGGCCACAGCGCTCCAGCCCGTCGAGGTGGTGCCGTTCCGCCGTGTCGTGCTCGCCGACCAGCCGCGCCACCTCGCCCAGGCCCCACAGCGCGTAGGCGTGGCGTTCCGCGTTCTCCCGGGCCACCGCCCGGTCCAGTGAGCGCTGGTAGGCCGACCGGGCGGCCGGCCAGTCCTCCAGCAGCCGGCGCACCTCGCCGATGCCGAACTCGGCCTCGATGAGACCGGTCTGGTGCAGGCAGCTGCGGAAGGCGTCTTCCGCCTCCCGGTATCGCCGCTCCGCGCGCGGATAGTCGGCACGTAGGCGTTCCAGTTTCGCCCGACCCAGGCTCGCCCAGCCGGTCTCCCGCGCGGCGACCGAGGGTTCCTCGGTACGCCCGGCGTGGGCAGCCCGGGCGGCCGCAGCGTACTCCCGGTCCGCCTCGGCGTAGCGACTCGCCATCCGGAAGGCATCGGCCCGCCGGTTGTGCATGGCGGCGGCGGCCAGGTTGCCCTGCTGTGCGCGCAGCGCGTCGGCCCAGTGCCGCGCCGCGTGCTCGTAGTTGCCCCGGATGCTCTCCTGACTGGCCATCACGGCGTGCAACTTCGGCAGCCAATCGGCCGTCGTCGGGGACTCGGCCAGCACGCGGTCGACGGCGGCTCGCAGACCTCCCGCGCCGCCCCGGGCGATGATCTCGTCGCGTTCGGCGAAGAGCAGGCTGACCGCCTCCTCGTGCCGGCGGGCGTCCAGCAGGAGCCGGGCTGCGGCGAGCGGGCGGCCGTTGGCCTGGAACTCCCCGGCCGCGCGTAACCGGGCCCGGGTGACGAGTTCCTGGTCGGTGGTCGCCAGCACCGCGCGGGTCACGTTGGAGTGGATCTGTAGTACGCCACCGGTGGCTTTCACCAGCGGAGGGCTGTGGGTGAGCGCGTCCAGCGTGGCCGCGAACGACGAGGTGGCGGCGGTCCGCTCGATCACGTCGCGGGCCACCGGAGCGGCGATGACGGCCAGCGCCAGCAGGATGCGTCGCGCGCCCTCGGGTACCTCGGCCAGGTAGCGGTTCAGCCAGTAGCGGTGCAGCTCGGCCGGCTCGCCGGCCTCGAGCTGCCCGCGTTCCGCCGACTCCTGCCAGTCCGGCGTACGGACGAACTGCTCGACGCAGGTGATGTCGCCGGCCAGCTCCGTGAGCCACGCCACGGTCGTCGGGGACACCTCGATCCCGTGCAGGTCGAGGTACGGCGAGACCTCCTCTTCGGTCAGGCCGGTCACCTCGGTGACCGGGACGGTCAACGAGGGTGGAGGTCGGTCCCAGGAGGCGAGGACGACGAGGGATTCCCCCGCCTCGGCCGCCCAGAGCAGCTCGGCGAGCAGGTCGATGACCACCTGGGCGTCGGCGCGCTGGGGGACGTGGGAGTTGTCGATGACGATGACGTGGCGGCCCTGTCGTACGGCGGACACGACGGCGCGGCGCGCTGCCGAGATGTCGCGGTCGAACGAGTCGTCGATGCAGGCGTCGATGGGTTCGAGAACGCCCTGATGTTCGAGCAGGTGCAGGGCGAGCCGGATCAGCAGGCGCTCCGGTGAGCGGTTCGCCGGCGGCTCGAAGTCGTACCAGAAGACCGAATCGACGACGTCGCGCCGCAGCAGGTCGCGGACCAGTTCGACGGCGAGGACGGACTTGCCGCTGCCCGGTGGTCCGTGCAGCAGCATCCCGCCGGCCCCGCCGGTCAACAGTCCGTCGCGGACCTCCCGGACCAGCCGGCGACCCTCGAGATGCGGGTCGGGCAGCGCCAGCGGCGCCGGAGCGGTGCCCAGGCGGGAGAGTTCGGGGTGGGTGGCGACCAGGTGGGTCACCGCCTGCCGCCGCCATGCCACCGCGAGGTCGTCGAGGTCGATGCCGAGCGCTTCGGCGGGCAGCGTCGAGCGGTCGAGCAGCGCGGCGTCGGCGGTCAGCCGCTCGTCCTCCCGGAACCCGACCACCGAGCCGACGACGGTGTGGCTCCGCAGGTCGATGACCGGCCCACCGCTCTGCCCCTGACTGCGGACCGAAAAGGCGATCCGGAAGCGGTGCCGGTCGGGGACGGTGCGCAGGAACTCGCCGCTGAGCGATCCGAGACCGGCCTGGCCGCCGCCGGCCACCGTGAAGCCGTACACGCGCAGCGGCGCGCAGTCGACGTCGTCCCCGGCCAACCGACCCGGCGTGCTGAGCGGCAGGTACCCGGACGGCTCCAGGTCGAGCTTCAGCAGAGCCCAGTCGGCCAGTCGGTCGTGGCAGCCGGGCGGACAGTGGGCGCGGGTGGTGACCGTTCGGTGCTCGTCGCCGTCGGTGACGAGCACTTCCAACGGGAAACTCTCGCCAGCGACCAGGAAGCGCGCCTTGACCGAATGGAAGGCGGTGATCAGGTGGCCGGCCGGGGAGATGAAGAAGCCGGTGAAGACCCCGCCGTCGAGGTCCGGGTCCCGTAGCCGCACCACGGCGGATCGTGCCTGGACGGCGAGGAAGGTGCTCAGCGCCGAGGCGTAATCCATGGCTCAGGCGGTGGCGACGGGCGGTGCCCCGCAGAGATTGTCGAGATGCCGCCGGGTCACGAGCACGGCGGCGGTCGCCAGCGGGTCGATGACCAGGTCGTTGGTGCCGGCCTTCGACAGGGTCCCCGCGATCAGCGCGATGAGAGCCAGCTCACTGAGCTGCTTGCTGCGATCGCTCAACCGGGCGTAGCGGACCTGCTCGCAGAGCAGGCGCTGGAGCTGGTGGCGGTGATTCTGCAGCCACTGGGCGAAGAATTCCTGGATCTTGGCGGGGGAGGGGAGATGTCCGCCGGACAGGATGAGATCGGGGTCCTCCTCGCCCGCCAGGTAACCGGCGTACCAGCGGCGGAGCGCCTCGTCCGGGTCGGCGAGCAGCGCGTCTGCCTCGATCTCAGGGTTGGTCAACGGACCTCCTCACGACGTCGAACACGTGTGCACCTCAAGCATGATGGTATATCCGGCCGACCGTCGATCTCCTTCCGGTGGGACGCCCGCCGGCCTGTGCCCCGGCTTCCTCCGGCCGGTCCACTATCGTTGACCCGTGAATCGCTTGCTGCCGACGTTGCTGCTGATCCTGGCCGGGTTGTTGGTGGGTGGCGTCTGGTCGTTGTACCGCCAGGGCGCGTCGAAGGGAGCGGTGGTCATCACCGCGCTGCTCGCCGTGCTCGCCACGGTCGGCGGGTTGCTCTGGCTCCTGCCGGGGGAGAACACATGAGTGATGTGGTGGTGCTCGACTACGGCTCGGGCAACCTGCGCTCGGCGGAGCGTGCGCTGGCCGCGGCCGGCGCGACCGTCCGGGTGACCGACGATCTGGCCGCGGCGGCCGCCGCCGACGGCCTGGTGGTGCCCGGGGTGGGCGCGTACGCCGCGTGCATGGCCGGTATCGAGGCGCTCGGCGCGGGCCCGGTGATCGCGGAGCGGGTGGCCGCGGGCCGACCGGTGCTCGGCATCTGTGTGGGCATGCAGGTGCTCTTCGAGTACGGCGAGGAGCACGGGGTGGTGACCAAGGGCCTCGGGCTGCTGCCCGGCGGGGTGACCCGGTTGGCGGCGCACCGGCTGCCGCACATGGGCTGGAACACGGTCCGCGCGCCCCGTGGTTCGGTGCTGTTCGCCGGGTTGCCGGCGGAGAGCCGCTTCTACTTCGTGCACTCGTACGCGATGGGCGACCCGGCGGCGCTGGCCGGCGCGGGCGCGGTGGTGACCACGGCCCACCACGACACCGACTTCGTGGCGGCGGTGGAGCGTGGGCCGCTGTCGGCGGCGCAGTTCCACCCGGAGAAGTCCGCTGACACCGGTGCCGCGCTGCTGCGCAACTGGCTCGCCGCCCTGCCCGCCGGTGACTGAGCGTCGGCGCCGCCCGGCGTCCGACCTGCGGGCCTCGCGGTGAGCCGGGAACGGGCCCGCCGACGGGCGGAACGTGAGGCGGAGCAGGCGCGGGAGCGGGCGGTCCGGCAGCGCCGGGTGGCCCGTCGGCAGCGCCGCCGCGCGGTGCTGCGTCGGTTGACGCCGCAGGTACGGCGGGGTCGGTCGGGTCGACTGGCCCGGCACACGCGGGGCGAGCGCGCCGCCATCGTGCTGCTCACCGGCGCCTCGATGATCCTGATCTGGACGTTCGTCGACGATCTGGCGCTGCGTGTCGCGCTGATCGTGCTGTTGCTGCTCGTACTGCCGGCGATCGTGGTGATCGCCCTGGACCGTCGTACCTGATCGAGGAGAAGACGTTGAGCCTCACCCTTTTACCCGCCGTGGACGTCGCCGACGGCCGGGCCGTCCGGCTCGTGCAGGGCGCCGCCGGCAGCGAGAGCGTCTACGGCGACCCGCTGGACGCGGCGCTGGCGTGGCAGCGCGACGGCGCCGAGTGGATCCACCTGGTCGACCTGGACGCGGCGTTCGGTCGGGGCACCAACGCGCACCTGCTCGCCGAGGTGGTACGCCAGTTGGACGTGCAGGTCGAGTTGTCCGGCGGGATCCGCGACGACGAGTCGCTGCGCGCGGCGCTGGGCACCGGGGCGGCCCGGGTGAACATCGGCACCGCCGCCCTGGAGGACCCCGAGTGGTGTGACCGGATCGTCGGGGAGTACGGCGACCGGGTCGCCATCGGGCTGGACGTGCGCGGTCAGACGCTGTCCGCGCGGGGGTGGACCCGCGACGGCGGTGACCTGTACGAGGTGCTGGAGCGCCTGGACAAGGCGGGGGCCAGCCGGTACGTGGTCACCGACATCACCAAGGACGGCACCATGCGTGGGCCGAACCTGGACCTGCTGCGGGACGTGTGCGCGCGGACCGACCGGCCGGTGATCGCCTCCGGCGGGGTGTCCACCCTGGACGACCTGCGGGCGCTGGCCACCCTGGAGCCGTTGGGTGTGGAGGGCGTGATCGCCGGTAAGGCGCTGTACGCGGGCGCGTTCACGGTGGCCGAGGCGCTGCGCACCCTGGCCGAGGCGTGACCGTCACCCGGCTGGGTTCGGGTGGGCCGTGGGAGCAGAGCTACGGCTACTCCCGGGTGGTCCGGGCCGGTGACCTGGCTCTCACGGCCGGCTGCACGTCCACCGTGGACGGTCGGGTGGCGCATGTCGGGGACGCGGCGGCGCAGACCGCGCAGGCGCTGCGGATCGGGTTGGCGGCGCTCGCCGAGGTCGGTGTGGAGCCGGGTGACGTGGTCCGTACCCGGATGTACGTGACCGACCGGCTGCACGCCGACGAGGTGGGCCGGGCGCACAACGCGGTTTTCGGCGCGGTCCGACCGGTGGCGACGCTGGTGGTGGTGGCGGGTCTCATCGATCCGGACCACCTGGTCGAGGTGGAGTTGGAGGCGTACGTCGGCGACCGTTGAGCCCGGCCCGGTGGCCGGGGTCACGGCCGCCGTCCGCGCTGATCGGTTGTGCACAACTTAATTGCGGGCTACGGTTCAACGGTGTCCGATGACCTGGTGCTGCGCCGGCAGGTGTGCTTCGCGCTCTACGCCGCGTCGCGCGCCCTCACCGACGTCTACCGGCCGATCCTCGACGAGGTCGGGCTGACCTACCCGCAGTACCTGGTGCTGCTGGTCCTCTGGGAACGCCCCGACGATCCGCCCGCGGTGTCCGAGCTCGGCGCCGAGCTGCGGCTCGACTCCGGCACGCTCTCCCCGCTGCTCAAGCGACTGGAGGGCGCGGGCCTGGTGGCCCGTCGGCGCTCGGCCCGGGACGAACGGCGGGTCGAGGTGAGCCTCACCGAGCAGGGCCGGGCGCTGCGGGAACGGCTCTGCGACGTCCCGCTGCGGATCGCCCAGGCCACCGGTCTGGGCCTCGACGAGCTGGTCGCGCTGCGCGACACCCTCACCCGGGTCACCGAGACCATCCACCGACAGAAGGAGCAGTGAGACTGATGAAGGTTCTCTACACCGCGTCCGCGACCGCCACCGGTGACGGCCGGGACGGCCACGTCGAGACCTCCGACGGCACCTTCGCCCTGGACCTCGCGTCGCCGAAGGAGTTGGGTGGCGAGGGTGGCGGTGCCAACCCCGAGCAGCTGTTCGCCGCCGGCTACGCCGCCTGCTTCCACAGCGCTCTGCGCATCGTCGGCCGCCGCGCCAAGGCCGACGTGACCGGTTCGGTCGTCTCCGCCGAGGTCGGCATCGGTCCGAACGGCAGCGGCGCCTTCGGGCTCACCGCGCAGCTCGTCATCGACCTGCCCGCCGTTCCGCGCGAGACCGCCGAGCAGCTCGTCGAGCAGGCCCACCAGGTCTGCCCGTACTCCAACGCCACCCGCGGCAACATCGACGTCGTGCTGACCGTCCGCGAGACCCTGGCCGCCTGAGCGTCGCGGCCCCGGACCCCACCCGCGTACGAGAGGACGACCCCCCGATGACCAGCAACCGCGAGATCCACCTGGCCCGTCGCCCCGAGGGCTGGCCCACCGAGGACACCTTCCGACTCGTCGAGACCGACGTCCCGACGCCCGGACCGGGCCAGATCGTGGTCCGCAACCAGTACGTCTCCGTCGACCCGTACATGCGGGCACGGATGAACGACGTCAAGTCGTACGTGCCGCCGTTCGCGCTCGACGCCCCACTGGACGGGGCCGCCGTCGGCGAGGTGGTCGCCAGCGAGTCGCCCGACATCGCCGTGGGCGACACCGTGCTGCACGGGCTCGGCTGGCGGGAGTACGCGCTGCTCGACGCCGGCCGCGCGCGCACGGTCGACGCGACCATCGCCCCGGCCAGCGCGTACCTGAGCGTGCTCGGCATGCCCGGCCTGACCGCGTACGCCGGTCTGCTGGAGGTCGCCGCCATGAAGCCCGGCGAGACGGTCTTCGTCTCCGCCGCGGCCGGCTCGGTCGGCAGCCTGGTGGGCCAGATCGCCAAGCTCAAGGGCGCCGGCCGGGTGATCGGCAGCGCCGGCTCGGCCGCGAAGGTCGAGCGGCTGCGGGCGCTCGGCTTCGACGCCGCGTTCGACTACCACGACGGCCCGGTCCGTGACTCGTTGCGCGCGGCCGCCCCGGACGGCGTCGACGTCTACTTCGACAACGTCGGCGGCGACCACCTGGAGGCGGCGATCTCGGCCATGAACCTGCACGGCCGGGTCGCCATCTGCGGCATGATCGCGCAGTACAACGCCACCGAGCCGCCGGCCGCCCCGCGCAACCTGGCGCTGGTCATCGGCAAGCGGCTCACCCTGCGCGGGTTCCTGGTCAACGACCACAACAACGTGCGCGCGACGTTCGTCCGCGAAGTCGCCGGCTGGCTGGGCGAGGGCAAACTGTCGTACGACGAGACGGTCGTCGACGGCATCGAGAACGCCCCGGCGGCGTTCCTCGGCCTGCTGCGCGGCGAGAACCTGGGCAAGATGCTCGTCCGGGTGTGACGTGCACGTCCGGCGCGGCGGTCAGCCCCCTCGGGTCGGCCGCCGCGCCGGCCGCGGAGGATAGGCTGACGGCATGACGGTGGCGGTACGGGTGATCCCCTGTCTCGACGTGGACGCCGGGCGGGTGGTCAAGGGGGTCAACTTCCTCGACCTGCGCGACGCGGGCGACCCGGTGGAACTGGCCGCCGCGTACGACCGGGCCGGCGCCGACGAGCTGACCTTCCTCGACGTCACCGCGTCCTCGAGCGACCGGGGCACCATGCTCGACGTGGTGCGCCGCACCGCCGAGTCGGTCTTCATCCCGCTGACCGTCGGGGGCGGGGTCCGGCAGGTCGGCGACGTCGACACGCTGCTGCGCGCCGGGGCCGACAAGGTCGGCGTGAACACCGCCGCCATCGCGCGGCCGGAGCTGATCGCGGAGATCGCCGACCGGTTCGGCCGGCAGGTGCTCGTGCTCTCCCTCGACGTACGCCGCGCGGCCACGGGCGACACGCCCAGCGGTTTCGAGGTCACCACCCACGGGGGCCGGCGCGGCACCGGCATCGACGCGGTGGGCTGGGCCCAGCGGGTCGCCGAGCTGGGCGCGGGGGAGATCCTGCTCAACTCGATGGACGCCGACGGCACCAAGGCCGGCTTCGACCTGGAACTGATCGGCGCGGTGCGGGCCGTTGTGGACGTGCCCGTCGTGGCCAGCGGGGGAGCCGGCGAGGTGGCGCACTTCCCGCCGGCGATCGGCGCCGGGGCCGACGCGGTGCTCGCGGCCAGCGTCTTCCACTTCGGCGAGCTGACGGTGGGCGAGGTCAAGGACGCCCTACGCCGCAGCGGCCATCCGGTGCGCTAGCGGCTCACACCAAGGGCGGTGGCTGCCCGCCGTGCCCGTGTGCTGGTGATGCCTCAGAGGCATCAAGATGACTCTCAGGTATCACGCTCGCGACCGCATCCGCCCCCCACGGCGATGACCGAGGGTCACCGCCGGACCCCCGGCGCGGGGTGGCGGCGGACCCAGATGGTACGCGTCGTGCGCGACCAGATCTGCGAATGCTTCCGCCCATGCCCAGCACCGGGCACGCGTGCCGCAGACCGGGCACCGCCCGTGTCGCGGCTCGTGCTCGGTCAGAATCCGCCACCAGCGAGCAAGCAGTTGTTCGGCGGCGGGTGCACTCACCGCGCCCCACCAATGTTCGCGCGGATCGCCGCCACCGATACGTCCGCCTCGAAGCACCATCCGCCCGCGCAGTCCGGAACGGGGCCGGCACACGTGTGCCCCCGCAGCCGCACCATGCCGTCGGTCGGCTGCTGGTCTACAACCACCGCCCACACCAGCTCGTCGCGGTTGGTGGGATTGGGGCTGATCTCCCATGCCAGCAGGTGCAGCAGGGTGCCCGCAGGCACCTGAAGGCTTTCGGTCATGCTCGGCTCCGAGGGCAAGGGGGTATGGGCACCACCCAAACGGCAGAGGCAGTTCCGTCGCTCCCGGAAGCGGCTCTGCCAGCTGGGCTGACACGTCGAGCCTGGCCGATAAGCTGCCCGTACGGCAGGCGTGCGCGGTGTGCACACGCTCCTGCACACGCTGGGAGCCGACCATGGACGCTTTCGGGAAGTTGCTCAGACAACATCGAGAGAGCGCTGGACTGTCTCTGCGACAGCTCGGTGCCATCATCCATTTCCAGTACAGCCACATCTCCCAGGTGGAGCGCGGTAACCGCCGCCCCACCGACGCACTGGCCACGGCCTGCGACCGGGCACTGAACGCCGACGGCGCGCTCATCGAGGCACATCAGACTGACCGCGCCGATTCCATCGACCTGCACAGACGCACGATGCTGCGTGCCATGACGGCCTTGGCCGCCGCCCCAGCTGTCGCGCCCCTGGCCGGACTGGAGGCTCTTCGTCATGGCCTCGGCGACGCAGCGACTCCCGACCATGACGAGTGGGAGCAGATCGCCGCCGACTACGGCCACGGCTACTACCGACAACCCCGCTCCGCGTTGATGGCCCAACTGAGCGCTGACCTGACGGTGTTGCAACACCAGATCGCCGCCGACGCCGGCACGCGCCGCCCTGGTCTCCTGCGGGCTGCCGCGCGGCTATCCGTCATCGTCGCGTTGAGCCTCGTCGCGTCGGGCCACGTCGTGATGGGCCGCCGCTGGTGGCAGACCGCACGTCGGGTTGCCGACGAGTCCGGCGACGCCGATACCCAGGTGTTGGTGCGGGCGTGGAATGTGGTGAACGGCTGTTACGACGGACGTCCACCGTCGACGGTCATCGCCCTGTCGGACGAGGTGGTGCCTCTGCTGGGCCGGCAAGCCACGTCAGCGGCCTGCGGGCTGCTCGCCGGCCGGGCGCAGGCACTGTCGTTGGCCGGGCGGCATACGGAGGCGGTGGCAACGGTGCGGCAACTCGCCGAATTCGCCCAGCGGTTGCCGGCCGCGATCGCGAGGGACGTGGAGTCGCTGTGGGGGTGGCCGGAACATCGGGTCCACCACACCGAATCCTGGGTGTACACCCACGCCGGCCGGCTTGCGGACGCTGAGGTCGCGCAGGATCTGGTCCTCGGCCTGTATCCGGCGTCGCAGGCGCGGCTACGTGCGCAGGTGCAACTGCACCAGGCAGCCCGGCTGATTCGGGGCGGGCACGTTGCCGACGGACTGCGGCACGCCACCGACACCCTCGACGCACTGCCAGGCCACCTGCACAACCATTCGCTGCGTTCGGTGGCCGCTCAGGTCACGGACGCGGTACCCACGGTGGAACGGTCCAGGACGGGGTTCACTGATCTCGCCGAGCGGCTTCAGGCTTAAGGCTCCGCCACGATGCCCGTGACGTACACCCTGCACAGTCCCGAATCGGCGGTCGCCGTGTTTCCGGCGCTGGTCCGCCTCTACGCGGTCGTCTACGCCGAACCGCCTTACGCCGAGGGACCGGAGCAGGTGGCCGGCTTCGCCAGCTGTCTGCCCGACGAGTCGCGACGTCCGGGGTTCACCCTCGTCGCCGCCGCGGACACGGGCGATCTGGTCGGTGCGGCGTACGGGTGGACGATGGCCGCCGGCCGGTGGTGGACGCGTGCCGACATCGAGCCTCCGGCCGATCTTCGCGCTGCCGAGAAGTTCGCGGTCATGGAGTGGGTCGTGCATCCCGATCGGCGTGGCGAGGGGATCGGCGCGGAACTCATCCGCCGGCTCCTCGACGGGCGGCCCGAACGGTGGGCGACCCTCGCGGCCAACCCGGCCGCACCCGCCCGTGCCGTCTACCGGCGCGCGGGGTGGCAGCAGGTCGGCGGATCGGCGATGCCCGACGGCACACCCATGCACCTGCTCGTCCTGCCGTTACCCCCTGTGCCGGTCCGGCGTCGCTGACCTCCGGCCGCATCCGCCGTGCTGAGCGACGACAGAGGTCAGTGGCCGCCGGAGTGGCCCTCGGGCGACCGGCGCGGGGTGGGGATCGAGCGCACCGCGTACTCCTGCACGGCCGCCGCGTGGTCGGCCTCGTCCAGGATCCAGTCGGCGTGACCGGGGGCGTGCCGGCGGCTCAGCACGCCCTGCACGGTGTCCACCATGGTGGCGACGCCGGCCCGGGGTCGGCTACGCCAGAGCTGCTCACCCTCGGCGGTGATGCGGAACCACCCGTCGGCGACGGTGACCAGGCCCGCGCCGACCAGCCGCTGGACCGCGGCCTCCACCTCGTGCCGTTCGGGGATCGCGTGGTTCAGGTGGTCGGCGGTGGACAGCACGTCGGCCAGACGTACGCCTTCCGGCCGGCGGCTGGTCGCGGAGCGTCGGTGCCGCCCGGCGCCGCTCGCGATGACCAACGACACGAAGATCCAGGCGTCGCTCCAGCGCCAACCGTTCTCCCCCATGCAGAGATGATGACGGCGAGCGACGCGGAAGGGAACACCCACCCTCCAACGAGCCCACTTCCACCAGCGCGGCGTGCCGGTGCGTGAACGGTCGGTGAACGCCTCACGCGGCCGGGGCAGGCGACGGATCACCGGCGGTGACCGCCGATTCGTCGTCGCCGTCGGCCGCGGCCGGGGGCACCGCGACGAGCGGGATGAAGAACTGCGCCAGCGGGCCGATGGCCAACGCGTACGCTACGGTGCCCACTCCGACCGTGCCGCCGAGCAGCCAGCCCAGCGCGAGCACGGTGACCTCGATGACGGTACGCACCAGGCGTACCGAGAAACGGGGACGACGGGCGACGAAGCCGGTCATCAGCCCGTCGCGTGGACCGGGGCCGAGGCGGGCGCCGAGGTAGAGCGCGGTGGCCGCCCCGTTGGCGACGATCCCGGTGATCAACAGGGCGATGCGGACGGCGAGGGGGCCACCGGAGGGCAGCAGGACCAGGGTGGCGTCCACCACGAGGCCGACCACGACCACGTTGCTGACGGTGCCGAGGCCGGGCCGCTGGCGCAGCGGGATCCACAGCAGCAGCACCAGCGCGCCGACACCGATGGTGACCGTGCCGAAGGAGAGCCCGGTCAGCTCGGACAACCCCTGGTGGAAGACGTCCCAGGGGTCCAGGCCGAGGTCGGAGCGGACCATCAGGGCCATGCTCACCCCGTAGAGGACAAGCCCGGCGTAGAGCTGGCTGAGCCGTCGTACCGGCCGCTCCCGCAGATTGCCAATCAGTGCCATGCATGCCACCCTAGGTGCCAATCCTCCCGGAGGAAGAAGCCAATATCCGAGGAGTGGCCATGACCGGTCAGGTGCGAGGGGTCCAATTGGCGCGGCTGCTGGGGCAGTGGCACGCCCTGCCGGGCCGTCGCCGCAGCCCCGACTACGCCGCGCTCGCCGGTGCGGTACGCGGGCTGCTCGCCGACGCCCGGCTTCCCCTGGGCGTCCGACTGCCGGCCGAGCGTGAGCTGGCCGAGGCGCTGCGGATCAGCCGTACCACGGTCACCGCCGCGTACCGGGAGCTGCGCGAGACCGGCCACCTGGCCAGCCGCCGGGGCGCCGGCAGTTGGACGATGCTGCCCGGCAACCACCGGGTCGCCAGCACCGGCCTGTGGACCCCGCTGGACGACCGCGACATGATCGACCTCGGCGTCGCCGCGCTGGCGGCCCCGCCGCAGTTGCCCGCGGCCGCCCGGGCCGCCGTCGAGGATCTGCCCCGCTACCTGGGCGGCGCCGGCTACCACCCGACCGGCATCGGTGAGCTGCGCGAAGCGGTGGCCGCCGGCTACACCGCGCGCGGACTGCCCACCTCGGCCGACCAGATCATGGTCACCAGCGGTACCCAGCACGCCCTGGACCTGGTGCTGCGCCTGGCCCTGGCACCCGGCGGCAGCGTGCTGGTCGAGTCACCGACCTATCCCAACGCGCTCGCCGCGCTGGCCGGTCGACGGGCCCGGATCACCACGCACGGGCTGTCCGCCGAGGCCGGCGGCTGGGAGCCCGACCTGCTCCTGGGCAGCCTGCGGCAGACCCGACCCAAGCTGGCGTACCTGATCCCGGAGTTCCAGAACCCGACCGGGCACCTGATGCCCGCCGCGTTGCGCGAGCGGGTGGTCGCCGCCGCCCACGCCGTGGGCACCGACCTGATCGTCGACGAGTCCTTCGTCGACCTGCCGCTGGACGGCGTCGAGCTGCCCCCGCCCACCGCCGCGTTCGACCGGCACTCGCGGGTGGTCAGCATCGGGGGGATGAGCAAGCCGTACTGGGGTGGCCTGCGGATCGGCTGGGTACGCGCCTCCGCGCCGCAGGTGCAGCGGCTGGCCGCCGTCCGGGTCGGCGTGGACATGTCCAGCCCGGTGCTCGACCAACTCGTCGCGGTGCACCTGCTCGCCGACGCGGCGGCCATCGTCGCCGACCGTCGGGCGCAACTCGCCGCCCAGCGTGACGCGTTGCTCGGCGCGCTGGCGGACCGACTGCCGGACTGGCGGGTGACCGTGCCGCGCGGCGGCGTGACCCTCTGGGCCGAACTGGACGGCCCGGTCTCCAGCGCGCTCGCCCGGGCCGCCGAGGAGGTCGGCGTACGACTCGCGCCCGGGCCCCGGTTCGGTCTGGACGGCACCCTGGAACGTTTCCTGCGGTTGCCGTTCACCCTGCCGGCAGCCGAGCTGACGGAGGCGGTGGAGCGGATCGCCACGGTCCGGTACGACCTGGACCGCAGCGGCCGGCAGCGGTGGCCGGAGCCGTCCGTCATCGCCTGAGCGCGGGAACGCCGGTGGCCCCGCACCCGAGCGGGTACGGGGCCACGACGGTCCATTGCTACAGCTCGGCGAGCGTGCCGGCGTACATCTTGTCGATCTCGGCGGCGAAGTTGCCCTCCACGCCCCGACGCTTGATCTTCAGCGACGGGGTGATCTCGCCGTCCTCGATGGTCAGGTCACGCGGCAGGATCGCCACCTTCTTGATCGTCTCCCAGCGGTTCAGCTTCGCGTTGAGCTGGGCGACGTACTCCTCGACCATCGCCTGTGCCTCCGGCGAGGCGACGATCTCGGTGTAGTCGCGGCCCTCCAGCGGGCCGCCGGCCACCCAGCCCCGGATGGCGTCCGCGTCGAGCGTGACGAGCATCGTGCAGAAGTTGCGGGCCTGCCCGATCACCACCGCCTGCGAGGTGTACGGGCAGATGGCCTTGAACATGCCCTCGATGTGCGACGGCGCGATGTACTTGCCGCCCGAGGTCTTGACCAGGTCCTTCTTGCGGTCGGTGATCCGTAGGTAGCCCTGCTCGTCGAGGGTGCCGATGTCGCCGGTACGGAAGAAGCCGTCCTCGGTGAACGCGGCGGAGGTCTCCTCGGGCAGGTTGTGGTAACCGCGCATCACCGGCCGACCCCGCACCAGGATCTCGCCGTCGGTGTCGATCCGGCACTCCAGGTCGCCCATCGCCTTGCCCACCGTGCCGATGCGCAGCCCGTCCGGCGGGTTGACGAAGTTGCCGGCGCTGGTCTCGGTCAGGCCGTAGCCCTCCGAGATGGGCAGGTTGGCGGCGGCGAAGAACGTGGCGATCTCCGGGCTCAGTGGCGCGGCGCCGGAGACCAGCACCCGCATCCGGCCGCCCAGGCGGGCCTGGAGCTTGCTGAACACCAGCTTCTCGGCCAGCCCGTACCGGAACTTGAGCCCGGCCGGCACCGGCTTGCCGGCCTGCTCCAGCGCGACCTTCTCCTTGCCGACCTGCACGCCCCAGGCGAAGATCTTCGCCTTCGCGCCGCCGGCGCCCTGCGCGGTGGTCACCGCCCGGTTGTAGACCTTCTCGAAGACCCGGGGAGCGCCGCACATCAGCGTCGGTCGGATCACCGCGAGCAGGTCGACCAGCTTCTCCACCCGCCCGTCGACGTACGTCGGCAGGCCGACGTGGATCGCGCCGCAGAGCAACGTCTTGCCGAACGAGTGCGCCAGCGGCAGCCACAGGTACTGCAGGTCGTCGTCGCGCAGCAGCCCGACGTCGGCCTGCGCCACCGCCTCCCAGCACCACCCACCGTGCAACAGCTCGACGCCCTTGGGCTGGCCGGTGGTGCCGGAGGTGTAGATCAGGGTGGCCAGGTGATCGGGGCCGATGCCGGCCACCAGCATGTCGATCAGATCGGGCTCGTCGGCCAGTGCCCGGCTGCCCCGCTCTTCCAGCTCGGTGAGGGTGAGCTGGGGGATCGCGGCATTCGGGTCGGGGGTGCCGTCGAAGAGCACCACATGGGTCAGCGCCGGCAGGTCCGCTCCGGCGATCTTGGCGGCCTGCGCCGGGTTCTCCGCGAAGAGGACCCGCGAGGCGGAGTCAGCGATGATGTACGTCGCGTCCGCCGGCTCGGTGGTCGGGTAGACGGTGGTGGTCGCCCCGCCGGCACACATGATGCCGAGGTCGGCGACCACCCAGTCCAGCCGGGTGTTGGCGAGGATCGCGACCGGGTTCTCCTGGCCGACGCCGAGCGCGTGCAGGCCGGCGGCGACCGCCTTGGCGCGCTGGCCGACCTGCTCCCAGGTCAACCAGTGGGGCCCCGAGTCGTCAGGGGTCGGGGACGCGAACGCGTGCCGGTCGGGGGTGGCCGCCACGCGCTTGAGGAACATGTCCGGGATGGAACGGTACGGTACATCGAGAGCCATCGCTGTAGCCGCCTTCGGGGGTGGTGGCGTGACGGTCGTCACGTCATTTCGGTTACCGAAGAGTATTGCCTGATACCGGGCATCGGCTAGTGCCGGTGATCGTCCGGCGATCTCGTCACGCCGACCGGAGCGCCGAATCAGGCGTAGCGGGCAGCCACCACCGACCAGTCGTAGGTGGCCCGGACCCAGTTGCGCCGCGCGGCCAACGGCGAGTGCAGTGCCTCGACCCCGCTGGCCAGCAAGCCGTCCTCTGCCGCCTGGTACGCCAGCAGCCCCTGGTTGAAGCGGTCCGCCGCGGCCCGGAGCGCGTCCGTCTCGCCGAGGCCGCGCTCCTGGGCGATGACCGTCACCAGGTTGTGCGCGTCCGGATCGGACCGGCTCTCCTTGCCGTAGGAGAAGAGGTCGTTGCACCAGCACACCAGGTCCACCGCCAGCAGATCCAGGGCGGCCAGTGCCGGATCGGCCCGCCGGGCCGGCCCGGGTGGCTGCTCCGACGCGAGATCGGTCAGGGTGAGACAGGGGTGCACGCCGCCGATGTGCCGGCGCAGTTGGACGTACTCCGTCACCCCCGGCACCCGGCGTCGCTGCCGGTTGCTGGCCTCCCAGAGCAGGGCCAGCAGGTACTGGCGCACCTGGCTGACGAACCGCAGCAGCATCGACGCCTGGCCCTCGGCCCGGGTCCGGCGGCACAGGTCGTGCAGCGCGGCGCCCAGCGGACCGGCCTCCGGTGGTGGCGGGGCGGCCGGGTCGCCGGCGCGGTCCAGGACGCCGAGCAGGCCGGCGATGACCGGCGCCAGCCGGCCCGGATCATCCCCCAGGCCGTCCTCGTCGCAGGCGTCGTCCATCACGAAGAGCCAGGAGATCAGGTCGGTGAGAAGGCGCAGCCCCCGCACCGGCCCGTCCGGGCAGGCTCGGCCCGCCAGACCGGCGGCGTCCGCCCGTCGCAGGCGATGAATGTGACCGGAATCGACCAAGCCGAAAGCGCGCGCCCACTCGACGCTCTCAGTGGCCACCCCGTCCGTGAACTTGTGGCGCCCCGCCGTGAAGGAGGGTTCCCGTAGCGCCGAGATTGCGAAACTCCGCATCGTGTGCCCCCACATCGTGCCGCCCCGGCGCGGAACGGCGCGGTGAAGCGTACGGGAGGAGGTATCGGCACGCATCGTTGGGACTGAGGCATTCGTCCGGCATTGCTGTGACCGATTAAGCGCAGAAAGTCACATGCCCAGGCTGGCGTCGCGCAACTGCCGGGCCGACGAGGCGGAGCCGTCGAGCTGCACCCGGGCGACGCGTTGCCGGCCGGAGAGGAACAGGGTCAACTCGGCCGGAGCGCCCACCACCCGCAGTCGTTCGCCGCCCCGGCCGACGGAGACCTCGCCGTACCCGGGCGCCTGCACGTAGAGGTCCGCCGGGAAGCGGCGCAGCGCCAGCCGGGCCATCGGGGCGGCCCGCTTCCACAGGGTGGCCTGGAGGCCACGCGGCAGCTCGCGCGGCTGCCAACCCGCGACCGCCCGCCGCACGTCCTCGTGGTGGATGAAGAACTCCATCGTGTTGACCAACTCGTCGGTCAACGGGTTGCTGATCGGGCTCCACACCGGCGGTCGGCGTACCCGCGCCACCAGCTCCGGGTAGGGGCCGGCGGCGAGTCGGCGACGGACCCGTTCGGCGTACCCCCGCAGTGGTGCCAGCAGGATCCCGCCGGCCGCGTCCAGGCGGCGTTCGCGCAGCACCAGGTGCGCGGCGAGGTCGCGGGTCGCCCAGCCCTCGTTGATCGTCGGTGCGTCGGGCCCGAGGGCCAGCAGGAGATCGGCCAGCGCCTCGCGCTCGGCTCGGGCGTACCGCGACATGCGCCGATCGTAGGCCCGGACCTCCGTCGCCGCGCGTCGAGCGGGGCCCGCCGGTTCCGCTGGGCCCGGCCGGGAGTACGTGATGGTCGACATATCCCGTCCGGGTCGGCGGCACCGGTCCGCAACGGTAAGGATGAGGTAGATAATTGTGGCTTACGGCGGGGGAGAGCGTGGCGAGCAGGACAAGCCGGGACGTGCTCGGCAGAGGGCTGGGGGTTCTGCGGCAGGCGATCCGCGAGCAGCCACGGATCTTCACGGTTGCCGTGGTCGGCAGCGTGCTGTTCGGCTCGATGGTCATCGTCAGCGCGTACGTGGTGGGCGCGGTGGTCGGCGACGTGGTGGTGCCGGCGATCGCGCGCGGCGAGGTCGGCGTCGGGACGCTGGCGCTGGCGGCGGTCGCCCTGTTCGGGATCAGCGTGCTGCGGGTGGTCGGCATCTTCGGCCGCCGGCTCGGGGCCGGTTACATGCAGTACCGGCTCCAGGCCGCCTACCGTCGCCGGGTCACCCGCCGCTACCTGGACCTGCCGCTGTCCTGGCACCACCGCAACGCCACCGGCACGTTGCTGTCCAACGCCAACTCCGACGTGGAGGCGGCCTGGTACCCGATCGCGCCGCTGCCCTTCGCGGTGGGCACGCTGGTGATGCTGGTCGGCGCGATCGTCTCGCTGTTCGCCACCGACTGGGCCCTCGCGCTGGTCGGACTGGCGGTGTTCCCGGCGCTGTTCGCGCTCAACGTCGTCTACTCCCGCCGGATGGCGCCCCGCCAGGCCCGCGCGCAGCGGTTGCGCGCCGAGGTCAGCGGCATCGCCCACGAGAGCTTCGACGGCGCGCTGGTGGTCAAGACGATGGGCCGCGAGGCCCAGGAGACCGCCCGGTTCGCCGGCCGCGCCGGTGAGCTGCGGGACGCCCTCATCGCGGTCGGCCGGTTGCGCGGCGTCTTCGACCCGCTGCTGGAGACACTGCCCAGCCTCGGCACCCTGGCCGTGCTGGTGGTCGGGTCGTTCCGGCTGCGCCAGGGCGCGATCAGCGTCACCGAACTGGTCAGCGTCGCCTTCCTCTTCACCGTGCTGGCCTTCCCGGTGCGGGCCATCGGCTGGGTGCTGGCCGAGCTGCCGCGCAGCGTCGCCGGCTGGGACCGGGTGCGCCGGGTCCTCGACGCCACCGGCGAGATGCCGTACGGGCAGCGGGTGCTCGACCCGGCCACCCCGGGCCCGGCCACGCTCACCTTCACCGACGTGCACTTCTCCTACCCGCCGGCCGAGGCCCACGAGGCCGGTGCGCAGGTGCTCGGCGAGGTCGGCTTCACCATCCCGGCCGGCCGTACGGTCGCCCTGGTCGGGCCCACCGGCGCCGGCAAGTCGACAATCGCCTCGCTGGCCGTGCGCCTGGTCGACCCGGACTCGGGCACCGTCGTGCTGGACGGCGTGGACATCCGCGACCTGACCGCCGCGTCGCTGGCCGGCACGGTCGCGCTGGTGGCGCAGGTGCCGTTCGTCTTCGACGACACCGTACGGGCCAACATCGCCCTGGACCGGCCGGGCATCGACGACGAGGCCGTGTGGGCGGCGCTGCGCCTGGCCGAGGCGGACGGGTTCGTCGCGGCGCTGCCCGACGGGCTGGACACGATGGTCGGCGAGCGGGGCACCTCGCTCTCCGGCGGGCAGCGGCAGCGGCTCACGCTGGCCCGCGCGCTCGCCGGCCGGCCCCGCCTGCTGGTGCTCGACGACGCGACGAGCGCCGTGGACCCCCGCGTCGAGGCGGCCATCCTCGCCGGCCTGCGCTCCTCGGCCGGTGAGCCGGGGGTCCCCGCCGCGTCGATCCTCGTCGTGGCGTACCGCCGGGCCACCATCGCCCTGGCCGACGAGGTCATCTACGTCGAGCAGGGCCGGGTGGTCGCCCGGGGCACCCACACCGAGTTGCTGGCCACCGTGCCCGGGTACGTGGACCTGGTCACCGCCTACGAGCAGGCGGAGGTCGACCGCGCGCAGGAGCGCGCGTACGACGACGAGGTGGCGCCGCTGCCGTCGGGCCTGGAGATCGAGGTGGACCATTGAGTACGACCACGGTGACGACGGACGAGCGGGACGCGCGGACGGAGACGACCTGGCAGACGTTGCGGCGCGGGCTGGCGCTCTCGCCCGAGCTGCGGACCGGGCTGGCCGCCACCCTGGCCCTGGCGCTGGTCTACATGGTGGGCCGGGTGGCCGTTCCGGTGGCGGTCCAGCAGGGCATCGACCGGGGCATCGTCGGCGGTCTGAAGCTGGACGTCGTGTGGTCGGTGGTGGCGGTCACCGCGGCGATCCTGGTGGTCACCACCGCGTGCGGCTACCTGATGATGCGCCGGCTGTTCACGGTCAGCGAGACGGCGTTGGCGAACGTGCGGACGCGGGCGTTCCGGCACGTGCACGACCTGTCGATGCTGCACCAGCAGTCGGAGCGGCGCGGCTCGCTGGTGTCCCGGGTGACCAGCGACGTCGACCAGATCACCCAGTTCCTCCAGTGGGGCGGGGTGATCCTGCTGGTCAACCTGGGTCAGTTGGTGGTGACGACGGCCGTCATGCTGGCGTACTCCTGGCAGTTGACCCTGGTGGTGCTTGCGGCGTTCCTGCCGGCGGTGCTGGTCATCCGCCAGTTGCAGCGCCGCCTGGGCGCGGCGTACGCGACGGTGCGTCAGCGCACCGGCGCGTTGCTGGGCGCGATCGGCGAGAGCGTGGTGGGCGCGCCGGTGATCCGGGCGTACGGCATCGCGGGGCGCACCGAGCGGCGGCTGGACGAGGCCATCGACGCCCAGCGGGTCGCCCAGCAACGGGCCATCCGGATCAGCATCGTGGGCAGCTCGGTCGGTGAGTTGGCGGCCGGGTTGGCGCTGGCCGGCGTGGTGGTGCTCGGTGTGACCCTGGGCGTGGACGGCACGCTGTCGATCGGCCAGCTGACCGCGTTCCTGTTCCTGGTGACGCTGTTCATCCAGCCGGTGCAGATCGCCACCGAGGTGCTCAACGAGGCGCAGAACGCGATCGCGGGCTGGCGGCGGGTGCTGGACGTGCTGGACGTCGCCCCGGACGTCGCGGACCCCGGGGAGCAGGGCCGGGACCTGCCGATCGGTCCGTTGGACATCCGGTTCTCGGGGGTGCGGTTCGCCTACCCCGGCGGGCCGCCGGTGCTGCACGACATCGACCTGGAGATCCCGGCGAAGAGCCGGGTGGCCGTGGTCGGCGAGACGGGCAGTGGCAAGACCACCTTCGCGAAGCTGCTCACCCGACTGATGGACCCGTCGGCGGGCGCGGTGCTGCTGTCCGGGGTGCCGCTGGCGCAGGTGCGCTTCGACTCGCTGCGCTCGCGGGTGGTGATGGTGCCGCAGGACGGGTTCCTCTTCGACGCGACGGTGGGGGACAACGTGCGGTTCGCCCGGCCGGAGCTGACCGACGAGGAGCTGGCGGCCGCCTTCACGGAGTTGGGCCTGGCGGACTGGTTGGACGGTCTGCCCGCCGGCCTCAACACCCCGGTCGGGGAGCGTGGTGAGGCGTTGAGCGTCGGGGAGCGGCAGCTCGTCGCGCTGGCCCGGGCGTACGTGGCCGATCCGGATCTGCTGGTGCTGGACGAGGCGACCAGCGCGGTGGACCCGGCGACGGAGGTGCGGTTGCAGCGCACCCTGGACGCCGTCACCCGGGGACGGACGACCCTGGCCATCGCGCACCGGCTCTCCACCGCCCAGGCGGCGGACGAGGTCATCGTGGTGGACCGGGGGCGCATCGTGCAGCGGGGCCCGCACGACGAGTTGGTCCGCGACGCCGACTCGGTCTACGGGCTGCTGTACGCCTCCTGGCTGGAGCAGACCAGGTAACGGGTCGGTGTCACGGGCTTCCGCTGGTGGACGGGCTGGTCCTGGTGCTCTACGCTCCGGTTAGGTAAGGCTAACCTTTGAAGGAGGTTGCGCCATGCGGCCCAGCCCCGCCGAGATCGTCCGTACCCTCGTCGCCGGTCGCCTGCCCGGCCTCGTCCACCTGGCGCGCCGCCCGGGTCCGCACCATGCCCGGCACGTGACCGACCCCGACGGCCGGGTGCTGCTGCTGGTGCCGGTCGCCAGCCACCTGGGCGGCGCGCTCCAGCCGGCCGCCGGGGGCACCGACGTCGCGGTGGTCCTGGACGTCCTCGACCTGCCGCCCGCGGCCGGCGCTCCCGGTCTCGGGCGGGCCTGGGTCTCCGGCTGGGCCGCCGAACTGCACGACGACGAGGCACGCCGGGCCGCGGTCGACTTCGCCGCCGTCGAGCCGACCGGCGACCTGCTCGACGTGGGCGGCCGCTTCCGGCTGTTCCGCTTCGAGGTGGCCGAGGTCCGCTGGGAGCGGGCCGGCGTCGTGCACCGGATCGACCCGGGGGAGTACGCCGAGGCGGAACCGGACCCGGTGCACCCCTGCGAAGCCCTGCTGCTGGCCGACTTCGCCCGGCACGACCCCGCCGCCGTCACCGACTACCTGCGCCGGCAACTCGGGCTGACCGAGCACACCCCGGACGGACCGCCGCGGGTGGTGCGCATCGACCGCTACGGGCTGGTGGTCGCCCTCGGACGCCCCGGCGCACGACGCCGCGTCCGGCTGGCGTTCCCGTGCCCGCTCAGCGGCCCGGACGAGCTGGGCCGGCTGCTCCCGCCGCTGCGCCGCCCCGCCGACGCGTTCCCGCCCCGCTGAAACGGGGCCTAGATCGGCAGCGGCCCGGTCAGGTACCGCTGGACGCTGGGACCGATGGTGGCAACCAGGATCTCCGGATCGGCCGACGCGACCGGCTCCAGCCGCACCACGTGCCGGATCATGGCGAGCCCGATCAGCTGGGTGGCGACCAGCGAGCCCCGCATCGGGACCTCGGCCGGATCGACGTCGAGCTGGTCGAGCACCCGGCGCAGCACCTGCGTGGTGACGAACTCCCGCAGCAGCCGCGCGGTCCACTCGCTGTTCAGCACCGACCGCACCAGCGCCACCCCGGCGCTGCCGGCCGGCGAGTCCCAGATGCCGACGAAGGTCCGGACCAGGCGCTCGCCGACGCGGTCCTGGTCACCGGCCAGCACGCCCGGCAGCAGCTCGGCGGGGTCCACCGGAAAGTTCATCGCGGCCCGGAAGAGCTGGTCCTTGGTGCCGAAGTAGTGGTGCACCAGCGCCGGATCCACTCCGGCGGTGGCGGCGATGGCACGGATCGGGGCGGCGTCGAAACCGCGTTCGGCGAACGTCGCCCGCGCCGCGTCGAGGATCGCCTCCCGGGTGTCCGGGTTGCCGGGTCGCCGGCCGGTACGCCGCGTCATCGCCGCCCCTCGCTCGTCCGCTGACGCCGCCGGTCCGCCCGGCGGCGGGTGGCGACCCGCCCCGCGCGGGTCGCCGCCGGTCGGTCAGCCGGTGCGCCGGCGCAGCGTCGCCGCCGCGAGCACCAGCGCCAACACCACCGCGCCGAACACCACACCCACGTCCCGCCACATGGTCGCCGTCGGCTCGGCGTGGGCGCCGACCTCCTGCAACGCCTCGATGGCGTACGTCAGGGGCAGCGCGTCGCTGAGCCCCTGGAGCCAGCCGGCCATCTCGTCCCGGGCCACGAACAGTCCACACAGCAGGAGCTGGGGGATCACCACGACCGGGAGGAACTGTACTGCCTGGAACTCGGTGCGGGCGAAGGCGCTGCACAGCAGGCCGAGGGCGACCCCGAGCACCGCGTCGAGCACCGCGATCCCGATCACCAGACCGCTGCTGCCGAGCGTTCGCAGATCGAAGGCCCAGTACGCCAGCCCGGCCGCCAGGGTGGCCTGCACGGCGGCGGCCAGCCCGAACGCGATGCCGTACCCGAACAGCAGGTCGAGCTTGCCCAGCGGGGTGGTGAGCAGCCGTTCCAGGGTGCCGGAGGTGCGTTCGCGCAGCATCGCGATGCTGGTCACCAGAAACATGATCACGAAGGGGAAGGTGCCCAGCATGACCAACGCGACCCGGTCGAACACCGACGGCTGTCCCGGCGGTGTCGGCTTGTCGGCGTACATGTAGTAGACGAGCGTGAGCAGGACGGTCGGCACCACCACCAGCAGCGCGATGGTCCGCCGGTCGTGCCGGAGCTGGCGCAGGACGCGGCCGATGGTGGCCGCCAGGATCCGCCCGTTCATGAGTTTTCCCTTCCGGCCGACGCCTTCGCCTCGCCGGCCCGGATCAGCCGTAGGAACGCCTCGTCGAGGTCATCCACCCCGGCGGCGGCGCGGATCGCGTCCGGACTGTCGTCGGCGATCAGGCGTCCCTCCCGGATCAGCAGCAGCCGGTCGCAGCGGGCCGCCTCGTCCATCACGTGACTGGACACCAGCAGGGTGGTGCCGGCGGCGGCCATGGCGTGGAACCGGGCCCACAGATCGGCCCGCAGCACCGGATCCTGACCGACCGTCGGCTCGTCCAGGATGACCAGTTCCGGGTCACCCACCAGGGCGCAGGCCAGCGAGGCCCGACTGCGCTGGCCGCCGGAGAGGGTGGCGACCAGCTGGCCGGCCGCCTGGGCCAGCCCGACGGCGGTGACCGCCTCGTCGGCCTCGGCCCGGCCGCGCCCGTACAGGGCCGCGAAGTAGCGGGCGTTCTCCCGCACGGTCAAATCGGCGTAGACGCTCGGCGCCTGGGTGAGGTAGCCCACCCGGTGTCGCAGCGCCGGTGCGCCCGCCGGCTGGCCCAGCACGGTCACCGTGCCCGAGGTGACCACCTGCACGCCGACCACCGCGCGCATGAACGTGGTCTTGCCGCTGCCGCTGGGCCCGAGCAGACCGGTGACGGCGCCCTGCGGGACGGCGCAGGTGATGCCGTCCAGCACCCGCCGCCCACCCCGATCGACCACCAGGTCGCGGACGCCTATCGCGTCGTCCATCGCGCACCTCCCGAGAAACTCATCGTTTGTTGAATTCCACGCTAGAGCGGAGTGGGCTGCCCGCGCAACGGCCGGCCTGTCCGCTGGTGCCCGCCCTCGCGCCAAGCGTGACAACGGGCAGTAGGCTTCGGACCGGACAGCGGGTCCGGCAACGGGCATTGCGTGCTGATCGGACGTACGGCACGATGGCGCCGTGGGTCACGCTCCGTTACCGCACAGCGGATTTCTCGAGGACTGGGCCGCGCGGTTGCGGGACGCCGCCGAACGACCGGTCGTCGGCATCCTGCTGCGCGGCAGTCACGCCCGGCGGGCGGCCACCGCGCACAGCGACGTCGACCTCGACGTGCTGGTCGGTGGCTCGCCGTACGCCGCCCGCCGCGCGTACCTGGCCGAGACCGCCGGGCGGGTCACCCACGTCTCGGTGGCGGCGCGCGACGTCCGCTCCTGGGTGCACCGGCTCGGTGAGCCGGCCGACTGGGCGTTCGGACTGCCGGTCACCGCGCCGGCCCGGCTGCTCTGGGCGGATCCGCACTGGCGGCCCCGGATCGACCTGCCGGTGCTCTGCCAACCCGCCGAGCCGCCCCGGCTGGAGGAGCTGATCGCGCTGCTCGGCAAGGCCGCCGCCGCCCGGGCCGCCGCCGACCGCCTCGGCGTCCGGCTCGCCGTGGCGGACCTGGCCCGCCTCTGCCCCTCGGTGCTGCGCCCGGCGAACCCGTCGGTGCGGGTGTCGTCCCGACGCGCGGCGTTCGCGGCCGCCCTGGAACTGCCGGTCGCCCCGGCCGGGTACCGCGAGGACATGCTGCTCTGCCTCGGCCTGCGTCCGGGCGCCACCGGGCAGCTCTGGGCCGCCGCCGTGCGGCTGGTCGCCGGCATCCTGCCGTTGATCCGCCCGTACGCGGCGGAGATCGCCGACGCCTCCGGCGCCGACCTGGCCGACGCCCTGGTCGACGGCCGCCTCGACCGGTACGTGGCCCAACTGGCGCGGCCCGCGGGGCACCGGCCGCACCCTGGGCGGGAGCCGTCGCCGGTGCCCACGCCACGTGCGGGACAATGGGCAACTGTGCCCGTACCTGACGCGCCGGTGACCGGCGTCCCCAGCGAACCGGGCGGCCCGGTGGCGTCGCCGCCGGTCCGTCCGTCCCGGCTCGATCCGGCCATCGCCGCCCGGCTGCGCCGCACCCCCGACGGCCTGGTCGCCGCCGTGGTACGCGCGCACGACTCCGGCGAGGTGCTGATGGTCGCCTGGATGGACGACGAGGCGCTGCACCGCACCCTGACCACCGGCCGGGCCACCTACTGGTCGCGCAGCCGGCGCGAGTACTGGGTCAAGGGCGCCACCTCCGGGCACCACCAGTACGTCCGCTCGGTCGCCCTGGACTGCGACGGCGACGCGCTGCTGGTCAGCGTCGAGCAGGTCGGCGCGGCGTGCCACACCGGGCACCGGACGTGCTTCTTCACCGAGCTGCCGGTGACCACGCCGGACGCGCGGTGACCGCCGTGGGAGCGATCCGGCGCGACATCGCGGCCGCGAACGAGGGGCGGGTCGGCGGATGACCGACGGCGCGGTGAGCCCCGACCTGGCCACCTTCACCGAACTGGCCGCCCGCTGGCGGGTCGTGCCGGTCACCCGACGGCTGCTGGCCGACGCCGAGACCCCGGTGGGGGTCTACCGCAAGCTCGCCGGCGGGCCTGGCACGTTCCTGCTCGAATCGGCCGAGCAGGGGGTCGGTTCGGCGGGCATGGCCTGGTCGCGGTACTCGTTCATCGGCGTCCGGAGCAGCGCGACCCTCGTCGACCGGGACGGCGTGGCGACCTGGCTCGGGCAGCCCCCGGCCGGCCTGCCCACCGACGGTGACCCGGTGCGGATGCTGCGGGACACCGTCGCGGCGCTCGCCGGCCCGCCCGGCGATCCGGGCGACGGCCTGCCCCCGCTGACCGGGGGCATGGTCGGCTACCTCGGTTACGACCTCGTCCGCCGTTTCGAGCGGCTGCCCGAGCTGACCGAGTCCGACCTCGGGGTGCCGGAGCTGGGCATGATGCTGGCGACCGACCTGGTGGTGCTCGACCACTACGACGGCTCGGCGATCCTGGTCGCCAACGCGGTGCTGCCGCCGCTGGACGCCCCGGGCCGCGACGCGCACGTCAGCGCCGCGTACCACCACGCGGTGGGCCGCCTCGACGCGATGACCACCGCGCTGTCCCGGCCCATCCCACCGATGATCTCGACGGTCGCGCGCCCACCGGCCGGCGAGGTCGTCTGTCGTACGCCCGAGGGGGGCTACGTCAAGGCCGTGCAGGCGGCCAAGGAGGCGATTCGAGCCGGCGAGTGCTTCCAGATCGTGCTGTCCCAGCGGTTCGAGCGGGCCACCCACGCCGACCCGTTGGACGTCTACCGCGTGCTGCGCACCAGCAACCCCAGCCCGTACATGTACCTGCTGCGCTTCGACGGGTTCGACATCGTCGGCTCGTCCCCGGAGGCGCACCTGAAGGTCACAGCCGGTGCGGACGGACGGCGGCGGGCCCTGTTGCACCCGATCGCCGGCACCCGGCCGCGCGGCGGCACCCCGGCGGCCGACGCCGGTCTGGCCGCCGAGTTGCTCGCCGACCCCAAGGAGCGCGCCGAGCACGTCATGCTCGTCGACCTGGGCCGCAACGACCTGGGCCGGGTCTGCGAGCCGGGCAGCGTCCAGGTGCCCGAGTTCGCGACCATCGAGCGGTACAGCCACGTCATGCACATCGTCTCCACCGTGACCGGCACGCTGCGTGACGACCGGTCCGCGTTCGACGCGCTCGCCGCGACGTTCCCGGCGGGGACGCTCTCCGGCGCGCCCAAGGTGCGCGCCATGGAGATCATCGAAGAGCTGGAGCCGGTACGCCGGGGCGTCTACGGCGGCACGGTCGGCTACTTCGGCTTCGGCGGCGACCTGGACATGGCGATCGCCATCCGGACCGCGCTGATCCGCGACGGCCGCGCGTACGTGCAGGCCGGCGCCGGGGTGGTCGCCGACTCGGATCCGGCCGCCGAGGAGCAGGAGACCCGGGACAAGGCCGCCGCCGTGCTGGCCGCGATCGCCGCCGCCGAAACGCTCCGGGCTGCCCGATGAGCGCGGTGACCGACCACGAGCGGCCGGAGCCGGGTGGGCGGGCCGGGGCCGGTCGGCGCGGGCTGGCGTACGCGATGCTGCTCTGTCTTGCCGGCGCGGGCCTGGCGGTGTGGGCGGCGACCCGGGGCTGGTCGGTCGAGGTGACCGCGCGGCCGGCGCCGCTGCCGCCGGTGCGGGCGGCCCGCAGCGGGGCCGCCCTGCTGCCGTGGCTGCCGGCGCTGGCCGTGGTGGCGTTGGCCGGTGGTGGCGCGGTGCTGGCCACCCGGGGTCGGGTACGGCGGCTGCTGGGTGTGCTGCTCGGCGCGCTGGGCCTGGCGGTGGCGGCCGGTGCCGGCTATGGACTGGTCGCGGACCTCGGCGGGGTGGTGAGTCGGCAGTGGCCGGCGCTCTGCCTGGTCGGCGGTCTGCTCGTCGCCGTGGGCGGGGCGTGGACGGCGCTGCGGGGCGGCGGGTGGCCGACGATGGGTGCCCGCTACGAGCGACCGACGCGGACCGTCACGGAGAGTACGTCGACGACGGCTGCCGCCCCCGGTCCGATGGCCGGTCGGCGGACCACCGAGGCGTGGGACGCGTTGGACCGGGGAGAGGATCCGACGGCCGGCTGACGGCGCGTCCTCAGCCGACCGGCTGCCGGTCCCGCTGCGGGCGGCCGGCGACGGCGCGGGCGGCGGTCAGCTCGGCCACCAGGCGGTCCAGTTCGGCGCGTCGGTCGGCGCGGGCCCGGTCGGCGCAGACCGCCTCCCAGGCGTTGCCGCGGGCGGTGCGCATCCGGCCCTCGCCGACGACGGCCCGCTCCAGGGTGTGCACCACCCCGACGGCGAGCGACGCCATGGTCCGCGAGATGGTGGTCAGTCCGATGCTGGAGTTCGACTCGGCAGTATTCATGGCTCACTCCGCACGAGGAGTCGACGACGGTGGGGCAGGCGCGTCGTTGAGTCTGCCCGAGGACGATGCTGACCGGCCGACGTTTCGCCCGGGTGACCGCCCCGTCAACTGTCCCGCCACGCCCACGACCTGGGAGGGGCCGTTCGGCCTTGAGCTTGCTCACAACATCGACTGCCGTCGCTGCCGTCGGGCGGCGACCCGGAGTGGATGGCATGATCGATGGGTCGGCTCGGTACGAACGGGGTCGGCGGGCTCTCGTCCTGTGACGGCGGTCGATACCGGAGGTGGCGCTGCGTGACATCCCGTTCACGGCAAGTCGGCCATTATGCCGCAGGCCTTTTCGTGAGCAGCGCCATACCCCCGGCTCCCGGCCTCGGTCGGCTGCCCCTAGCATCGGCCCATGACACCCGGAGAGGGGAGTCCGTTGGTGACTGCTGAGCATGCGCACGCGGAGGGGGACGAGGCCGGTCAGGCGGCGTCCGTAAGCGTGCTCGACGAGATTCTGGCCGGCGTGCGCGAGGACGTCGCCCGTCGCCAGGAGCAGGTTCCGTTGGAACGGATCCGTGAACTGGCCGCGGCCGCGCCGCCGCCGCTGGACGCGTACGCGGCGCTGCGCAAGCCCGGTGTGGCGGTCATCGCCGAGGTCAAGCGCTCCTCACCGTCCAAGGGCCGGCTGGCCGAGATCGCCGATCCGGCCGACCTCGCCGTCGACTACGCGGCGGGCGGCGCGCGGGCGATCAGCGTGCTGACCGAGGGGCGCTGGTTCGGCGGCTCGCTGGACGACCTGGCCGCCGTCCGGGCCGCGGTCACCGTGCCGGTGCTGCGCAAGGACTTCGTGGTCTCCAGTTACCAGGTGCACGAGGCGCGCGCGCACGGCGCCGACCTGGTCCTGCTGATTGTGGCCGCCCTCGAGCAGAACGTACTGATGGGCCTGCTGGAGCGGATCGAGTCGCTGGGCATGACCGCGCTGGTCGAGGTCCACGACGAGGAGGAGGCCGACCGGGCGCTGGAGGCCGGAGCGCAGGTGATCGGGGTCAACGCCCGTGACCTGCGTACCCTTCAGGTGGACCGGTCGGTGTTCGAACGGATCGCGCCCGGCCTGCCGAGCAGCGTCGTCAAGATCGCCGAGTCCGGCGTGCGCGGCCCGCACGACCTGATCCGGTACGCCTCGGCCGGCGCCGACGCCGTGCTGGTCGGCGAGGGCCTGGTCACCCAGAAGAGTCCACGCGAGGCGGTGGCCGAACTGGTCAACGCCGGCAACCACCCGGCGACGCCCCGGCCGGTGCGCTGACCGCGCCGGTGTGCCGCCCCACCGAGAGGATTGTCCGATGAGCGCCGACGCGCTGGCCCCGGTGGCCGGTTCGCAGCCCGACTCCGCCGGTCACTTCGGTCGCTTCGGCGGCCGGTTCGTGCCCGAGGCCCTGGTGGCCGCGCTGGACGAGCTCGACGGGGCGTGGCGTACGGCGATCGCGGACGAGTCCTTCCGGGCCGAGTTCGGCGCGCTGCTGCGCGACTACGCCGGCACGCCGTCGCTGCTCTACGAGGCCCGCCGGTTCTCCGCGAAGGTCGGCGCCCGGGTGCTGCTCAAGCGGGAGGACCTCAACCACACCGGCGCGCACAAGGTCCGCAACGTGCTCGGCCAGGCGCTGCTCACCAAGCGGATGGGCAAGACCCGGGTGATCGCCGAGACCGGAGCGGGCCAGCACGGCGTGGCCACCGCGACGGCCGCCGCCCTGTTCGACCTCGAGTGCGTGGTCTACATGGGCGAGGTCGACACCGAGCGGCAGGCGCTCAACGTGGCCCGAATGCGGATGCTCGGTGCCACCGTCGTCCCGGTCACCACCGGCTCGCGCACCCTCAAGGACGCGATGAACGAGGCGATGCGCGACTGGGTGGCGAACGTCGACGCGACCCACTACCTGATCGGCACCGCCGCCGGGCCGCACCCGTTCCCGGCGATGGTGCGTGACTTCGTCCGAGGCATCGGTGACGAGGCCCGGCAGCAGTGCCTCGACCTGACCGGCGCGCTGCCGGACGCGGTCACCGCCTGCGTCGGCGGCGGTTCCAACGCGCTCGGCATCTTCCACGCCTTCGTCGGCGACGAGGACGTCCGGCTGTACGGCTTCGAGGCCGGCGGGGACGGGGTGGCCACCGGCCGGCACGCGGCCAGCATCACCGGCGGGTCGGCGGGCGTGCTGCACGGCACCCGCACGTACGTGTTGCAGGACGCCGACGGGCAGACCCTGGAGTCGCACTCGATCTCCGCCGGCCTGGACTACCCGGGCGTCGGGCCCGAGCACGCCTGGCTGCACGACACCGGCCGGGCCAGCTACCTGCCGGTCACCGACGAGGAGGCGATGGCCGCCTTCGAGTTGCTGTGCCGCACCGAGGGCATCATCCCGGCGATCGAGAGCTCGCACGCGCTCGCCGGCACCGTGACGCTGGCTCCGAAGCTCGCCGCCGAGCTGGGCCGGGATCCCACCATCGTGGTGAACCTCTCCGGCCGGGGTGACAAGGACGTGCACACCGCCGGGGACTACTTCGGCATCCTCGACAAGGAGCGCTGAGGTGAGTCGTATCGGAGTGGCCTTCGACAAGGCCCGGGCCGACGGACGGGCCGTCCTGGTGGGTTGCATGCCGGCCGGGTTCCCGTCCGTGCAGGGCAGCATCGCGGCCATGACGGCGATGGTCGAGGCCGGCGTCGACGTCATCGAGGTGGAGATCCCGTACTCCGATCCGGTGATGGACGGGCCGGTCATCCAGAAGGCCAGCGACATCGCGCTGGCCGGCGGGGTCCGTACGGCCGACACGATGCGCGTCATCGAGGCCGTCGCGGCGACCGGCGCTCCGGTCGTCACCATGACCTACTGGAACCCCGTCGAGCGGTACGGCGTGGACGTGTTCGCCCGTGACCTGGCCGCCGCCGGTGGCACCGGCCTGATCACGCCGGACCTGATTCCCGACGAGGCGGCCGAGTGGCTGGCCGCCTCGGACGCCCACGGGCTGGACCGCACCTTCCTGGTGTCGCCGTCGTCCACCGACGCCCGGCTCGCGATGACCGTCGAGCACTGCCGGGGCTTCGTCTACGCCACGGCGGTGATGGGGGTGACCGGCGCGCGGGCGCAGACCTCCGACGCCGCTCCGACGCTCGTCTCCCGGGTGCGCGGGGTCACCGACCTGCCCGTCGGGGTCGGCCTGGGGGTGGGCACGGGCGCGCAGGCGAGCACCGTCGCCGGGTACGCCGACGGCGTCATCGTCGGCAGCGCGCTGGTCCGGTGCGTGCTGGACGCCTCCTCCGAGGCCGAAGGGCTGGCCGCGCTGCGTACCCTGAGCGCCGAACTGGCCGAGGGCGTCCGCAACCCGGCCCGCTGACCGTTCGGACCGTTCGCGGCGCGGGCGCCGGGCCTGCCGTGCGTCGAAGACCGTGATGCCTGTGCGTCATCTTGATGACGCACAGGCATCAGGCTCTCTGGCGGGTGCGCTCCCGGTGCACAGGCTCGCCGACGACCGTTCGCCCGGCGCGGGGGCCGGTGTGTCGAGTCAGCGCCTGAGGGACGGGTCCGTCGCCGTCTCGCCGCGCTGTCCAGGGGGCTGACCGGCCTCCGGCCGATCGTCGCGAGCAGCGACCGGCCACGCCCGCGCGGCCGGTTCTCCCTCGGACGTGGGCCCGCTCCGGGTCACGGCCCGCAGTACGCCGGAGCGGCCGCCGAGCGCGTCGGTGACGGCCATCCGGGTGAGCGGGGTGACGGTATCGGGCAGCGCCGTGGGAATGTGCCACGTCAGCCGGCAACCCGGCCGGGGTTCGGCGGTCGAACCGTCGTCGTCGGCGGCGCGGGCGCGGAACACGTGCACCAGGATGTCGGGCAGCGGTCCGGCCCGCCCGGCCGGCGTGTGCGTGGCGGTCGCCGCGAGGTGGTACAGGCCGATCAGGTCGACGAGGTCGATCTCCCGGCCGGTCTCGGCGCGGATGTCGCGCAGCGCCGCGCGTACCGGGCTCTCCGCCGGACGGAGACGGCCGCCGGGCAGCGCGTACCGGCGCTCGCCCCGGCCCTGCCGGCAGAGCAGCACCCGGCCGGCGGCGTCGGTGACGACCGCGGCGACCGCCCAGGTGAGCGCGCTCATGGACAAAGAGCCTACGGCGGCGCAAACCAGAAGTCATCGGGTTCCGCTCGCGGCGGCCCGGGGTGCCGCTGCGGGGGTGCGCAGCGGTAGCGTGTGCACCCGTGACCATCGCCTCGCTGTCCCCCCAGGCGGCCCTGCCCAGTCCCAGCACCGCTGTCTGGCAGCTCGGGCCGTTTCCGCTGCGGGCGTACGCGCTGTGCATCATCGCCGGCATCGTGCTGGCCTGCTGGATGACCGAGCGCCGGCTGCGCCGGCGTGGTGCCGCGCCGGGTGCGGTGCTCGACATCGCCGTCTGGGCGGTGCCCGCGGGCATCATCGGGGCCCGGCTCTACCACGTGATCACCTCGCCGGAGAAGTACTTCGGCGCCGGCGGTGAACCGCTGAAGGCGTTCTACATCTGGGAGGGCGGCCTCGGCATCTGGGGCGCGGTCGCGGGAGGCGCGGTGGGCGCCTGGATCGCGGCCCGACAGCTCGGCATCCCGCTCACCGTGGTGGCCGACGCGCTCGCTCCCGGACTGCCGCTGGCCCAGGCGGTCGGCCGGCTCGGCAACTGGTTCAACAACGAGCTGTTCGGCGGCCGGACGACGCTGCCGTGGGGCCTGGAGATCCACCGGATGGACCCGGACAATCCGGGGCACGCGCTGCGCGACGACGCCGGCCAGCCGATCCTCGAACCGGGCCTCTACCACCCGACGTTCCTCTACGAGCTGGTGTGGAACGTCGGGGTGGCGGTACTGGTCCTGCTGCTGGACCGGCGTTTCCGGCTCGGCCGGGGCCGGGCGTTCGCGCTGTACGTGATGGGTTACACCGCCGGCCGGTTCTGGATCGAGTTGATGCGCACCGACGAGGCGAACCAGATCCTCGGCGTACGGCTCAACGTCTGGACCGCGGCCCTGGTCTTCCTCGGCGCGCTGGCCTACTTCGTGCGGGTCCGTGGCCCCCGGGAGTACCTGATCCCGATCGGCGCGGCGGCCACCCCCACGCCGTCCACCGACTCCGACCTGTCCCAGGTCGACATCTCCGCCCGTGAGACGAGCGCCCGCGCCGCCGCCCCGGAGGGCTACCGGGTGGTCAGCGAGGAGCAGTACGACACCTGGCGGGACACCGGCGTGGCGCCACCGGAGGCGGCCGACGAGGTGCGCCCGGAGGACGCGGAGCCTTCCGCCGACGACGCGACCGACGGTGACCAGGCCGCCGGCACGCCCGAGGCGCGCGACGAGGCCCGGGCCGACGCCACCGGCGTACGCCCCGCCGACCGGGACAGCTGAGCGGGGGCGGTCCGATGCGAAGCGCGGTGGTGGTCGGTGCCGGGGTCGGTGGCCTCGCGGTCGCCGGCGCGCTGGCCCGGTCCGGGTGGCAGGTCACCCTCCTGGACCGTGCCGAGCGGGTCCGCCCCGAGCCGACCGCCGTGGTGCTCTGGCCCAACGGCGTCCGCGCGTTGCAGGCCCTCGGCCTGGGCGCCGGGCTGGCCGCCATCGCCACGCCACTGCCCGACGGCGGGGTACGCCGTCCGGACGGGCACTGGCTGGTGCAGCCCCGGCCGACGCCGGCCGACCGGATGCCCGTGGTGGTGCACCGGGAGGACCTGCACGACGCCCTGATCGCCGGCCTCGGCGACCGGGTCGAGCTGCGTACCGGGGTGACCGTGCGGCACGTCCGCGTCGATCCGGGTGAACGGCCGGGGGTGAGCGACGGCCGGCACACGATCGAGGCCGACCTGGTGGTCGCCGCCGACGGTACGGACAGCGTCATCCGCCGCCAACTGGCCCCCGAAGCCGGCGTCGTCAGCTCCGGCTGCGCCGCCTGGCGGGCCGTCATCCCCTGGTACCGGGCACCCCGGCTGCCCGCCGATGCGCCGATCGCCGGCGAGGTGCTCGGCGCGGGCTACCGCTTCGTGGCCGCCTCGCTGGGCGAGCGGGGCTCCTCGGGTGGCTCCACGCGCGGTGGCATCTACTGGGTGGCCACGGCGGCCGGCGCGCCCCGCCCGGAGCCGCCGGAGACCCAACTCGCTCTGCTGCGCCGCTGGTACGCCGGCTGGCCCGCGCCGATCGGCGCGCTGCTCGACGCCACCGACCCGAGTGATCTGGTCCAGCAGGAGGTGCGCGAGCTTCGTCCGCTGCCCCGCGCGTACGGCTTCGGCGTCGGGCCGGGTGGGGTGGTGCTGCTCGGCGACGCGGCGCACGCCATGCCGCCGCACCTCGGGCAGGGCGCGTGCCTCGCCTTCGAGGACGCCGCCACCCTCGCCTCGCTGCTGCGCGAGGCCCGGCTACCGGACGCCGTGCAGACCTACGACCGGGTACGCCGTCCCCGGGCGGCGACCGTGGTCCGGCAGACCCGGCGCATGTCGGCGGTGTTGCAGACCCGGGGCCGGCTGGCGCTGCGGGCCCGCGACGCCGCGCTCGGCACGATCAACTCACGGCTGCTCTCCAGCGCCGCCGCCTCCGCGGCCCAGTGGCGTCCCCCGGCCTGACCGGCTCGTGCCGGCCCGGCCTGGCCTGACCGGCTCGTGCTGGGCCGGCCTGACCGGCTCGTGCTGGGCCGGCCTGACCGGCTCGTGCTGGGCCGGCCGGCCGGGCGTCGGCCGGGCGGCTCAGGGGACCAGGGCGGCGGGTTCGGCGATGCAGGCGGTGCCGATGCGGCGGAAGCCGGCCCGCAGGTAGACCCGGGCGATCTCCTCGCTGCCGGCGGAGAGGAAGACGAGCCCGGTACCGGCGGCGAGCAGTTCCCGGGCGAGGGTGGCCGTCAGCGCGGCACCCATCCCGCGTCGGCGGGCGGCCGGCAGGGTGGCCACTCCGGCGATCTCGGCGACGTCGTCCACCCGCATCGCCATGCCGCTGGCCAGCGCGCCCTCGGTCGGCGTGCCGGCCAGCGCGGAGATCCGTCGGCCGTCGGCGATGCGGGCGCGCTCCTCGTCGAGGGCGGCCAGCTCCAGCTCGGTGACCGCCGCGTCCCGCTCGGCCGGTCCGGCCTCGCCGGGCGCGGTGCCGGGGACGCCGAACGCCACGGCCGCCACGGCCCGCCGGGCGGCCACGTCCGCGGCGAAGTCGGGCGAGTCCGCCGCCAGCACCCGCACGGGTACGTCGGAGAGCGTCGCCGGGTCGGGCAGGGCGGCCGGGTCGAGGACCATCAGCGGGGCCTCCAGCACGGACAGCCCGGCCGAGCGGGCCACCGCGAGAAGCTCCGGGGTCGTCTCGTGCACCCACTCGAAGGCCTCCGGCAGGCCCAGCTCGCGCTGGCGGGCCCGTACGGACGTCACGTCGGCCAGCGACGGCGTCTCGGTGGCGCCGATCCGGGGCCGGGCGTAGAACGGCCAGCCGGCGCCCTCGCGGACGAACAGCACCAGCGCGCCGTGTTCCTCGACACCGGCGACGTCCCGGGGCACGGCGTCGTAGAAACGTTCCAACCGGTCGAAGATGTCCTTGCGCACCGAATCCACCGCGCGAGACTACACGTCCCAGACTCTGGACGGTGTGATCAATCTTGAGTGGCCTTGTGCCCCCAGCCCTAACGTAGACTCAATAGACCCACGGGCCGACGTCGTCCCCACCATGATCCAACCTGAGTGACGACAGGAGGCCCGGTGGCTCAGCCGTACGCGGATTCGACACAGCCGCACCCGCACAGCCCGCAGGCGTCCCCCACGCCCGGCCCCCGCCCGGAGGCCCAGGGCCTCTACGACCCGGCGCAGGAGCACGACGCCTGCGGGGTGGCCTTCGTGGCGGACCTGTACGGCCGACGGTCCCACTCCGTCGTCGCCAACGGGCTCGGCGCGCTCTGCCGCCTGGACCACCGCGGTGCCCGGGGCGCGGAGCCCAACACCGGCGACGGCGCCGGCATCATGATCCAGGTGCCGGACGCGTTCCTGCGTGCCGTCGCCGAGGTTCCGCTGCCGCCGGCCGGCGAGTACGCGACCGGCCTGGTCTTCCTGCCCGACGACGACGCCGCCGAGGCGCGCGCCCGTCGGGTGGTCGAGAAGTACGCGCTGGTCGAGGGCGCTGACCTGCTGGGCTGGCGGGACGTGCCGATCGAGCCGGACGGGCTCGGCGAGACCGCCCTGGCGGCCATGCCCCGGGTCCGACAGGTCTTCGTGGCCGCGCACCGCCTCACCGACTCGCCCGCCGGGCCGGCCGGCTCTCCGCTGCGCGGCATCGAGCTGGACCGGGTGGCGTTCTGCCTGCGCAAGCAGGCCGAGCGGGAGACCGCCGAGCGGGGCGTACCGGCGTACTTTCCGTCGCTGTCCAGCCGCACCATGGTCTACAAGGGCATGCTCACGCCCGACCAGTTGCCGGCGTTCTACCCGGACCTGCGCGACGAGCGGGTCGACAGCGCCATCGCGCTCGTGCACTCCCGCTTCTCCACCAACACGTTCCCCTCGTGGCCGCTGGCCCACCCGTACCGGTTCATCGCCCACAACGGCGAGATCAACACGATCCGCGGCAACCGGAACTGGATGCAGGCCCGCGAGGCGCTGCTGCGCTCGCCGAACGTGCCGGGCAACATTCGGCGGGTCTTCCCGGTCTGCACCCCCGCCGCCTCCGACTCGGCGAACTTCGACGAGGTGCTGGAGCTGCTGCACCTGGCCGGTCGGAGCCTGCCGCACGCGGTGCTGATGATGATCCCGGAGGCGTGGGAGAACGACCCCGGCATGCAGCCGGACAAGCGGGCGTTCTACCGCTTCCACGCGAGCCTGATGGAGCCGTGGGACGGGCCGGCGTCGGTCGCCTTCACCGACGGCGAGATCGTCGGCGCGGTGCTGGACCGCAACGGGCTGCGCCCGGGGCGCTGGTGGCAGACCAGCGACGGTCTCGTGGTGCTCGGCTCCGAGGCGGGCGTGCTCGACCTCGACCCGGCCCGCGTGGTGGCCAAGGGCCGGCTCCAGCCGGGCCGGATGTTCCTGGTCGACACCGTGGCCGGGCGGATCGTGCACGACGACGAGATCAAGTCCGAGTTGGCCGCCGCCGAGCCGTACGCCGAGTGGCTGCACGCCGGGCTGATCGAGCTGGACGACCTGCCGGCCCGCGAGCACACCGTCTACACCCACGACTCGGTGCGTCGCCGCCAGCAGACCTTCGGCTACACCCAGGAAGAGTTGAAGGTCCTGCTCGCGCCGATGGCGCGGACCGGCGCGGAGCCGCTGGGCTCGATGGGCACGGACACCCCGATCGCGCCGCTGTCGACCCGGCCACGACTGCTCTACGACTACTTCCACCAGCTCTTCGCGCAGGTCACCAACCCGCCGCTGGACGCCATCCGCGAGGAGCTGGTGACCAGCCTGGCGTCGACGATCGGGCCGGAGGGCAACCTGCTCGACCCGACCGCGGCGAGCTGCCGGCAGATCGTCCTGCCGCACCCGATCATCGACAACGACGAGCTGGCGAAGATCCTCTCCATCGACGAGGACGGTGACCTGCCCGGCTTCAAGGCCGTCCGGGTCTCCGGGCTGTACCGCGTGCGCGAGGGCGCGGCCGGGATCAAGGCGCGGCTCATCGAGATCTGCCGGCACGTCTCCGAGGCCATCGAGGACGGCGTGCGCATCCTGGTGCTCTCCGACCGGGACTCCAACGCCGATCTCGCGCCGATCCCGTCGCTGCTGCTCACCGCCGCCGTGCACCAGCACCTGGTCCGCGAGCAGACGCGGACGCAGGCGGCGCTGATCGTGGAGTCCGGCGACTGCCGGGAGGTGCACCACGCGGCGGTCCTGATCGGGTACGGCGCGGCGGCGGTCAACCCGTACCTGGCGTTCGAGTCCGTGGAAGACATGATCTCCACGGGCGCACTCGTCGGCGTCGAGTCGACGAAGGCGGTGCACAACTACGCCAAGGCGCTCGGCAAGGGCGTCCTCAAGATCATGTCCAAGATGGGTATCTCGACGGTCTCGTCGTACTGCGGCGCGCAGGTCTTCGAGGCGGTCGGCCTGGACAGCCGGCTGATCGACAGGTACTTCCGGGGCACCCCGAGCCGGATCGGCGGCGTCGGGCTGGCCGGCGTGCACGCCGAGGTGGCCGCCCGGCACGCGCTGGCCTGGCCGCCGGCGGGCACCGCCGACTCGGACCGGCTGGAGGTCGGCGGCGAGTACCAGTGGCGCCGCGAGGGTGAGCTGCACCTGTTCAACCCGGAGACGGTCTTCCTGCTGCAACACGCCACCCGCAGCCGGCAGTACGACGTGTTCCGCCAGTACACGTCGAAGGTGGACGCGCTCGCCGCGCAGGCCGGCTCGCTGCGGGGCCTGTTCACCCTGCGCACCGGGGTGCGTCCGCCGGTGCCGATCGAGGAGGTCGAGCCGGCCACCGAGATCGTCAAGCGGTTCGCCACCGGCGCGATGTCGTACGGCTCGATCTCGGCCGAGGCCCACGAGACGCTCGCCGTCGCGATGAACCGCCTGGGCGGCAAGTCCAACACCGGCGAGGGCGGCGAGGACGTCGAGCGGCTGCACGACCCGCTGCGCCGCTCCTCGGTCAAGCAGATCGCCAGCGGCCGGTTCGGCGTGACCAGCGAATACCTGGTCAACGCCGACGACCTCCAGATCAAGATGGCCCAGGGCGCGAAGCCCGGCGAGGGCGGCCAGCTGCCCGGCAACAAGGTCTGGCCGTGGATCGCCCGTACCCGGCACGCCACCCCCGGCGTCGGCCTCATCTCGCCGCCGCCGCACCACGACATCTACTCGATCGAGGACCTCGCCCAGCTCGTGCACGACCTGAAGTGCGTCAACCCGGCGGCCCGGGTGCACGTCAAGCTGGTCAGCGAGGTGGGCGTCGGCACCGTCGCCGCCGGCGTGGCCAAGCTCAAGGCCGACGTCATCCTGATCTCCGGTCACGACGGCGGCACCGGCGCGTCCCCGATGAACTCGCTCAAGCACGCCGGCACCCCGTGGGAGCTGGGCCTGGCCGAGGCGCAGCAGACGCTGCTGCTCAACAAGCTGCGCGACCGGGTCACCGTGCAGGTCGACGGCCAGCTCAAGACCGGCCGGGACGTCCTGGTCGCGGCGCTGCTCGGCGCGGAGGAGTTCGGCTTCGCGACCGCGCCGCTGATCGTCTCGGGCTGCGTGATGATGCGGGTCTGTCACCTGGACACCTGCCCGGTCGGCATCGCCACCCAGAACCCGGTGCTGCGTGAGCGGTACACGGGCACCCCGGAGTTCGTGGAGAACTTCTTCCTCTTCCTCGCCGAGGAGGTCCGGGGCTACCTGGCCGAGCTGGGCCTGCGCTCCATCGAGGAGGCGATCGGGCAGAGCGAGCTGCTCGACGTGGCCCCGGCGCTGTCGCACTGGAAGGCCCACGGCCTCGACCTGGCCCCCGTCCTGCACCTGCCGGAGCTGCCCGCCGGCACCGTCCGCCGCGGCGTACGCGCCCAGGACCACGGCCTGGAGCACGCGCTGGACAACGAGCTGATCGCGCTGGCCGCCCCGGCGTTCACCGAGGGCGCGCCGGTGCGGGTCGAGGTCGCGGTGCGCAACGAGCACCGCAGCGTCGGCGCGATGCTCGGTGGCGAGGTGACCCGCCGCTTCGGCGGCGACGGCCTGCCCGAGGACACCATCGAGTTCGTGCTGCACGGCACCGCCGGCCAGTCCTTCGGCGCGTTCCTGCCGAAGGGCGTCACCCTGCGGCTGCACGGCGACGCCAACGACTACGTCGGCAAGGGCCTCTCCGGCGGACGTCTCATCGTCCGTCCGGACGCCGCCGCGCCGTTCCTCGACCCCGACGCCGAGCCGGGGCAGCGCGCGGAGGACCAGATCATCGCCGGCAACACCATCCTGTACGGCGCGACGGCGGGCGAGGTCTTCCTGCGCGGCCGGGTGGGGGAGCGGTTCGCGGTGCGCAACTCCGGCGCGGTCGCCGTCGTCGAGGGCGTCGGCGACCACGGCTGTGAGTACATGACCGGCGGCACCGTGGTGGTGCTCGGCGCGACCGGCCGCAACTTCGCCGCCGGCATGTCGGGCGGCACCGCGTTCGTGCACCGGTTGGACCGGTCCCGGGTCAACGCGGAGCTGGTCGACCTGGCCCCGCTGCGCGAGCAGGAGCAGACGCTGCTGCACGAGCTGGTCCAGCGGCACGTCGCGGAGACCGGTTCGGCGGTCGCCGAGGAGCTGCTCAAGCGCTGGCCAGAGGCGGTGGCCGAGTTCACCGCCGTGGTGCCCCGCGACTACCGCCGGGTGCTGGAGATCATGAAGGCCGCCGAAGCCGCCGGCCATGACGTCGACGACGCGGTCATGAGCGCGCTCAGCGCGCCCGCCGCGCCCGTGCCGCCCGCGCCGCGGGCGGCCGCCCCGGAGGTGGCTCGTGCCTGACCCGAACGGTTTCCTGCGCTACGACCGGCGTCTGCCGGCCCGCCGGCCGGTGCCGGTACGGATCAGCGACTGGCGCGAGGTCTACCCGCCGGCCGGCGAGGAGCTGATCCGCGAGCAGGCCACCCGATGCATGGACTGCGGCATCCCGTTCTGCCACGACGGCTGCCCGCTGGGCAACCGCATCCCGGACTGGAACGACCTGGTGCGGACCGGCAACTGGGACGCCGCCGTGGAGTCGCTGCACGCCACCAACAACTTCCCGGAGTTCACCGGGCGGCTCTGCCCGGCGCCCTGCGAGGCGGCGTGCGTGCTCGGCATCGCCGGCGGCCAACCGGTGACCATCAAGCAGGTCGAGGTGGAGATCGCCGACGCCGCGGCGGCGCGCGGGTTCACCCCGCGCCCGATCCCGGCGCCGTCGGGCCGGTCGGTGGCCGTCGTCGGCTCCGGACCCGCCGGTCTCGCCGCCGCCCAGCAGCTCGCCCGCGCCGGTCACGCCGTGACGGTGTACGAGCGCGACGACGCGGTCGGCGGTCTGCTGCGGTACGGCATCCCCGACTTCAAGTTGGAGAAGCGGCACATCGACGCCCGGTTGGCCCAGCTCACCGCCGAGGGGGTGCGCTTTTGCACCGGCGTGAACGTGGGCGTCGACGTCACCGCCGAGCAGTTGCGTGCCGAGCACGACGCGGTGCTGCTGGCCTGCGGCGCGTTGCAGGGTCGGGACACTCCGGAGACACCGGGGCGGGCGCTGCGGGGCGTACACCAGGCGATGGCGCACCTGGTCGCGGCCAATCGGGCGGTCGCCACGGCGACCACCGACGAGGCCGCCGAGCACCGGTTGGCGCGGGCGGTGCTGCCCGACGGCACCCCGATCGACGCGGCCGGCAAGCACGTCGTGATCATCGGTGGTGGCGACACGGCGGCGGACTGCCTCGGTGTCGCACACCGGCAGGGCGCGGCGGGCGTGCACCAGCTCGACCTGTACCCGCAGCCGCCGACCGAGCGCGACGAGGCCCGGGACCCGTGGCCGACCTGGCCGTGGGTCCTGCGCAACTACCCGGCGCACGAGGAGGGCGGCGAGCGGGTCTTCGCCGTGGCGGTGCAGGAGTTCGTGGACGACGGCACCGGCCAGGTGCGGGCGGTACGGATCGCCGAGGTGACGGTCGAGAAGGTGGACGGCCGGCGGGTGGTGACCGTGGTGCCCGGCTCGGAGCGGGAGTTGCCCGCGGACCTGGTGCTGCTGGCGATCGGGTTCGAGGGCACCGAGCGGCAGCCGCTGCTGGAGCAGTTCGGGGTGGCCCGCAACGCCCGGGGCGCCGTCGACGCCCGGGACGACTGGCAGACCGCCGTCGACGGCGTGTTCGTGGCCGGTGACATGCACCGCGGCGCGTCGCTGATCGTCTGGGCCATCGCCGAGGGACGGGCGGCGGCCTCCGCGATCCACGGCTACCTGGGTGGTGTCGGCGCGCTGCCGGCCCCGGTCGGCCCGGCCGCGCAGCCGCTGGCCGCCCGCTAGCTGAGGGGGGTCCGGCCGGCGCGGCGGTTTCGCCGGGCCGGCCGGACATTCCCCGAGGTGAAACCATTCACAAATCTGGGCAAAAAGGTTTGAGTCGGCAAGACTTGTCGACCGCCGAACCGCGCCGCGATCGGCATGCCGTCATGTCGTCGATCGCTGGAGGTTCGTCGTGGCCACGGGTGCCACCTTCGCCGCGCTGCGCCACCGCAACTACCGGATCTGGGCGCTCGCCGGTTTCGTCTCCGTCATCGGCACCTGGATGCAGGTCCTCGGAGTCAACTGGTACGTGCTGAAGGAGACCGGCTCGGCGACCTCGATGGGCCTCGCCGTACTGCTCCAGGCGGCCCCCACGCTGCTGCTGAGCGTCTGGGGCGGGGTGCTGGCCGATCGTCTGCCCGCCCGTCCGCTGCTGATCGCCGCCCAGCTGGCCCACGCCACGTTCGCCGCGAGCCTCGCGGCGGTCGCCCTGACCGGCGTCGGCGGCCTGCCGCTGATCTTCGCGATCTCGTTGGCCAGTGGCGCTGTCTCGGCGATCGAGGGACCGGTCATGGGCCGCTGGTCCTCGACCCTGGTGGACCGCGAGACGCTGGGCAACGCGCTGGCGCTCGGTTCGCTCACCAACTCCGCCGGACGCATCCTTGGCATGAGCCTCGGGGCGGTCGGTGTCGCCGCCGTCGGCCCGGCGCTGCTCTTCGGCCTCAACGCGGTGAGCTTCGCCGCCGTGGTGGTGGCGCTGCTCGCGGTACGACCGGGGGCCGTGGCCGGCGCGGTGGCCGCCGACGGCCCGACCCGCCATGGGGTACGTGCCGGGTTCGCCTACCTGCGCGGACAACCCGTGCTGCTGCTCGCGCTCGCCCTGTCGTTCGTACTGGGCAGCCTGGGCCGCAACTACCAGGTGACGATGGCAGCGATGAGCGACGGGCCGTTGGCCGCCGGCGCGGCCGGCTACGGCGTCCTGTCGACGGTGTTCGCGGTCGGCACGGTGGTCGGCGCGCTCGTCGCCGCCCGGCGACGGTCGCTCAGCTACGGGACGCTGGTCGGCGCCGGCCTGGTGGCCAGCGGACTGCAGATCGTCGCGGGTCTCGTCCCGGGCGTCTGGAGCTTCGCCGCGGTGATCCTCCCGATCGCCGCCGCCGCGGTCGTCATCGACACCACCGTCGGCACCCGCGCCCAACTCGACACCGACGGCGCGATGCGCGGCCGGGTGCTGGCCGCCCTCGCGGTCACCGGATCGGTCTCGGCCGCGGTCGGCGCCCCGCTGCTGGGCTGGCTGGCGGAACACGCCGGGCCACGGCAGACGCTCGTGCTGGCCGGCTCGGTCGCCGCGATCGCCACCACGGCGGCGGCGGTCGCCCTGGACCGGCAACACGGCCGTGCCGCCTCCCTCACGCTTGTCGTTCCCCGGCCGCGCCATCCGGTACGTCGAGTGGCGTGGCGGGCGGCCCGCGTCGTACGGCCCGCCGGTGCGGTCTGCGTCGTCGCCACCGGTGGCACCGCCGCGCGTCCGCTGCGGCTGGGCGAACTGGCCCTCGCCGGTGAGGCCGCGCGGCACTGAGACAGCGGTCACCGCTTCCGGGACCAGGCGACACGAAGATCATCGTTACGCTGCGATCATGGACAACGAGGAGCGGTTGCGGCGTACCCGCCGGTGGCTGTGGATCGTGCTGATCGGCCTCTTCCTGAGCGGGGCCACCGCGTTTCCACTGGAGATCGAGGTGCGCTGGCTGCTGCGCGCGCTGGACCCGCTCGCCGGCCAGTTCCCGGCGCTCGTCAACTGGGTCGAGCGGGTCCACACCGGACTGGTGACGGCGGACCGGGACTACCCGTTCCTGCTCTACGGCACCGACTGGCTGGCCTTCGCCCACCTGGTGCTGGCGGTAGCGTTCTGGGGGCCGCTGCGTGACCCGGTGCGCAACGTCTGGGTGGTGCAGGTCGGCATGATCGCCTGCGCGGGCATCGTCCCGTTGGCGCTGATCTGCGGCCCGATCCGGGACATCCCGTGGTTCTGGACGCTCGTCGACCTCTCCTTCGCGGTCGGCGCGTTCCCGCCGCTCTGGTTCGCCTACCGACACATCCGCGCCGTCGAGGCGAGCACGGCCGAGCCGGCGCGCGACCCGGTCGACCCCGAATCCGACAGATGACGACGACGCCGGCCCGGCGGTTGACCACCTCTGCGCGTCCTTTGCTCTGCTTCACTCCACGCAACACCGCACGTCCGATAGTCGGACAACCGGTGTTGCGTCCGTTGAAGCAGAGCAAAGGACGCGTGGGGGAGAGGCGGCGGGGCGCAGCGGTGGCAGGTGAGATCGCTCCGGCGGGACCAGCGGGTACGCGGAAAGGCCCGCCGCACGGGCGACGGGCCTTTCCGGGTGACGACTGCCGCTAGTGCGACAGCAGGCGGTGCGCCTCGTGGGAGTCGCGGATCTTGGACCAGGACTTCGGCTCGGCCGGCGGGGCGGCCTTGCGGGCAGCGGTGGCCACGTCGGGGCGGCCGGCGGTGAACAGCCAGGTGGTGAAGAGATCGTCCAGGTCCAGACCGGAGATCCGTTCGGCCAGGGCCTGGAACTGCTCGATGGTGCCGTTGCCGTACCGGTGTTCGGCCGTCCACGCCGGCAGGATCGCGAAGAACGCGTCATCGCCCACGGCCAGCCGAAGCTGGTGCAGGGTCATCGCGCCCCGGTCGTAGACCGCGTCGTCGAACACCCGGTTCGCGCCCGGGTCACCCGGCAGCACCTGCCAGAACTCGTCGTCGGCCGGGTAGCTGGCGTAGGCGAAGTCGAAGACCTCCTGCGCGGTGCCCTCGCCCTGCTCCTCGGACCAGAGCCACTCGGCGTACGAGGCGAAGCCCTCGTTGAGCCAGATGTTGCGCCACTCGGCCACCGAGACCGAGTCGCCGAACCACTGGTGGGCGTTCTCGTGGGCCACCACGTACGTGTTGGCGCCGCGCCGCCAGAAGCCCGGGCCGTACACCGGGCGGGTCTGCGTCTCCAGGGCGAAGCCGATGCCGTCCACCGGGCCGGCCACGCCACCCTGCGCCTCGAACGGGTACGGGCCGAAGATCCCGCTCTCCCAGTCGACGATCTCACCGGTGCGCTCGATGCTGGCCCGCGCGGCCGGCCCGAGCGCGCCCAGCGACGCGCTGTACGCGTTGACCACCGGCTGGCCGCCCGGCGTGGTGTCGGTGACGATGTCGTACTGGCCGATGGCGATGAACGCCAGGTAGGTGGCGGTGGGGGAGGTGGTCCGCCAGATCCAGCGGGTGCGGTTGCCCGCCTCGGCCAGTGGCGGCCGAGGCTGCACGCCGTTGCTGATCACCTCGACGCCGGTGGGCACCGACACGGAGATGTCGAAGGTCGCCTTGTCCAGCGGGTGGTCGTTGCTCGGGAACCACCACCAGGCCGACTCGGGCTCGTTGACCGCGAGCGCCCCGTCGTCGGTACGCGTCCATCCGGTGTAGCCGCCGACCAGGGTCTCGGACGGCACCCCGGCGTAGCGCACCACGATGGTGAGCTGCTGACCCCGGGTGATGGTGCGGGCCGGGGTGACGACCAGCTCGTGGGTGCCCGCGGTGCCGGTCTCGGCCTCCCAGCCGTTGACCCGCACCGACTCGACGTCGAGCAGGAAGTCCAGGTTGAACGCCGACAGGTCCTGCGTCGCGGTGGCGAGGATCGTCGTGGTGCCGGTGAGCCGGTCGGTGGCCGGTTCGTAGCGCAGCCGGACGTCGTAGTGCGAGACGTCGTAGCCACCGTTGCCGTAGTCGGCGTAGTAGGTGTCGCCCAGGCCGGCCGCTCCGGGTTGCGGTGCGGCGGTGACGACCGGTCGGCCCCAGGCCGTCGGGCTGGCTGCGGCGGGCACGCCGGTGAGCATGGTGCCGGCGGTGGTGAGGGTCAGGGCGGCGGTGGCCGCCGTGAGGACTCGACGCACGAGGTGCACTCCCTCCATCGGGTTTTCGCACCGCAAACCTAATCGACAACCGTGAACGTCGCTGGCCCGCCGCGCGGGCCTCCTCGTCGCCACGATCCCAACGCGCGGGTCGGTTACTGTCCCGGCGTCACCGCTGTCCGTTAGGGTTTGCCCGAACCGGACGGTCGTGGCGTGGGAGGCGATGCGTGGGCAGGCTCGCGTCGGCGTACGGGCAGGCGGTCACCGCGCACCGGGCGGCCCGTACCCATCTGGACGCGGCCCGGGCCGTGCTCGGCGCGGCGCCGCCCCCGGCGCCCCGGGCCGGTGGGGCCGACCTCATCGCCCGGCTCGCGCGCCTCGGCGGCGCGTTGGCCACACCGACTCCCGGCGTCGCCACGCTGACCGACGACCCGGTGGCGGTACGCGTCGGCGAGGCGTCCACCGAGGACGGCGGGTTCGCGGTGCTCGTGCCGCTCGGCGGCGGCCACCACCTGGCCCTGGACACCGACGCACGGGACGGGCGGGTCGCCGCGCTGCTGCGGGCCTTGGTGCTGCGACTGGTGGCCACCGCGCCGCCCGGCCGGGTCCGGGTCGCCGGCATCGACACCGCCGCGCTGGGCGCGACCTTCGGTCCGCTGCGCCCGCTGCTCGACGCCGGGGTGCTCGACCCGCCGGCCACCAGCGAGGCCGAGGTGACCGCCCTGCTGGACGCCGCCGAACGGCACGCCCGCGCCGCCCAGCACGCCGAGCCCGCCACCCGGCAGCTGCTGCTGGTGGTCGCCACCGCCGCCCCCGCGCCCCGGGAGCTGGCCCGACTCGCCGCGCTCACCCACGCCGGCCCGGCCGCCGCCGTCTGCGTGCTCCTGGCCGGCCATCCGTCCCGGCTGCCCGGCGAGACGTCGCCGCCGCTGGGCAGCACCACCGCCGTCCGGCTGGCTGACGGGTACGCGCACGTCGGCGATCCGCCCGGCGCCCCGTTCAGCGCCGACGGCAGTGGCCTCGCCGCCCTCGTGCTGCTCGACGGTGACCCGCCGCCGGCCTCGGTGCGCGCGCTCGCCGAGCACGTCGGCGCCGTCGCCCGCCGCGCCGACGCGCTGCCCTTCGCCGCGCTGCTGCCCGAGCGACGCTGGGCCGAGTCGGCGGCCAACGGCCTGCGTACGGTCGTCGGCCGCGCCGCCGCCACGCCCCTGACGGTCGCCGCCGCCAGGCCGCTGACGGTCGCCTTCGACACCGCGCTGACGGTCGCCTTCGACGACGTCACCCCGCACTGGTTGGTCGGTGGGCGGACCGGCGCGGGCAAGACGGTCTTCCTCCTCGACGTCCTGTACGGGCTGGCCGCGCGGTACTCGCCCGCCGAGTTGCAGCTCTACCTGCTCGACTTCAAGGAGGGCGTGAGCTTCACCGAGTTCGTGCCCACCGGCCGCGACCCGTCCTGGCTGCCGCACGCGCGCGCGGTCGGCATCGAGTCCGACCGCGAGTACGGCCTGGCCGTTCTGCGGGAGCTGCGCCGCGAGGCACAGCGGCGGGCCACCGCGCTGAAGCGGCACGGCGTCACCAAGCTCGCCGACCTGCCGCGGGACAGTCCGCTGCCGCGCATCGTGGCCGTCATCGACGAGTTCCACGTGCTCCTGGCTGGCAACGACGCCCTGGCCCGCGAATCGGTCGACCTGCTGGAGGAATTGGCCCGCAAGGGCCGCTCGTACGGCATCCACCTGGTGTTGGCCAGTCAGAGCATGACCGGGATCGAGGCGCTCTACGGTCGGGCCGAGGCGATCTTCGGGCAGTTCGCGCTGCGGGTGGCGCTGCCCGGCGGCGGCGGTGTCCTCGACCAGCTCAACGACGCCGCCGGGGCGCTGCCGATCGGCACCGCCGTGGTCAACACCGCCGCCGGCGCGGTCGGCGCGGACACCGTCGTGCGCTTCCCCGACGCGCACGCCGCCGCCGCGGACCTCGCCGCGCTGCGCCACGAGTTGTGGCAGGCCCGCCCGCCGGGCTCGCGGGCCCCGGCGGTCTTCAAGGGGTACGAGGCGGCCCGGGTCGAGGACGATCCCACCTTCGCCGGGCTGCGCCCCGGCGGTCGACGCCCGATGGCGCTGGTCGGCCGGACGGTCGACGTGCACGGCACCACCGCGCTGTTCCTGATGGACGCCACGCCCGGCCGGCATCTCGCGGTCGTCGGCACCGCACCGGCCGGCGCGGACGTGCTGCGCGCGGCGACGCTGAGCCTGGCCCGTCAACACACCCCCGGCGACGTCCGGTTCCAGGTGGCCTCCCTGGTCACCGCCGCCGACCCGGTCGCCGCCGAGACCGAGGCCGCGCTACGCGCCGCCGGTCATCAGGTGCATCGCCTGGACGCGGCCGGGCTGCGCGATCGGATCGCCGCACTGGCCGCCGAGCCGACCGGCCGGGAATACCTGGTGGTGTTCGGGATGGACGCCGCCGCGCCGGTGCTCGGGGCGGCCGACCCGGTGACGTTCCGCTCCGGCCTGGACGACCTGCGTGCCGTGCTGCGCCAGGGGCCCGCCCAGGGCGTGCACCTGCTGGGCTGGTGGCGTGGCCTGCGCCGGCTCGCCGACGACCTCGGCGGCACCCAGAACCGCGACGACGTCGCCTGCCTCGTCGCGCTCAACGTGCCCGGTGCCGAATTGGCCCTGCACCTCGGGGTGCACGACCTGGCCTACACACCACGCGCCGACCGGGCGCTGCTGGTCGACCGGCACGACCAGCGGACCAGGTTGATCGTGCCGTTCGCCCGCGACGGGCACGAGCCGGACGGGGAGCGCTGACGGTGTCCTTCGAGGAGTACGCGGCGCTGGCCCGACAGCTCGCCGAGCACCGCCGCGCCGGTGAGATGGACGCCGCCGCCGAGTCCGCGCGCCGCCGCGATCTGCACGCCGCCGCCGACTACCTGCACCAGCGGCTGACCGCCCAGGGCCAGCGCCTGGACCAGCTCGGTCGTGCGATCGGCGTCGACCAACCACCGGCCGCCGCGCCGCCGACACCGCAGGCCGCCACCTCCGGCTGGGCCCCGCCGGGGGCGCCGGCCGACCCCGCGAACTGGCCCGGCCCGCCCACCGGATCCGGTCCGCAGGCCGCGCCGCGCTCGCCGACCGCGTCCGCTCCGCCCTCGGCGCCCGAACCTGGGGACGGGGATTCCGCCGGCGCAGCCGGCGGGCCGGGGCGGGCGGGTGTCGGGGCGTACCCCGAGCTGCCGGCAAGTCAGGCGCGGCTGGCGCTGCCGACGGCGGTGAGTCCGGCGGGCGGTGGGGTGCCCACGCAGCGCGTGGCGGCGGTCGATCCGGTGGTGGAGCTGGAGTTGGCGCGGCGGATGGCCGACGAGGCCGACCGGCACGGGCAGCAGGCCGAGTTGCTGGCCCAGCGGCCGGTGCTGCTGCCGACGTGGTCGCCGCTGGCGCGGGCGGTGGCCGTCTACGCGGCCTGCGGGGCGGCGGCCGGGGTCCTCATGCTGACGCTGGTGCTCGCGTCCGGGATCGGGCTGGTCGACGGCTTCACCCTCGGCGCGTGGATCTGCGCGGGCCTGCCGGCGCTGGCGTTCTTCGCCGGCTACCTGGTGCTGGGCCGGTGGGGGAAGCCCGCCATGGTCGCCGGTACGCCGCCGCGTTACCTGCCACTCGGGTTCGCGATCTGCTTCCTGCTGGTGCCGCTGGGGTACTGCGCCTACCTGGTGCTGTTCCGCGCCCTGCGCTGAGCCCCGCACCGTCCGGGGGTTTACGAACATCGATCGCATGTGTCAATGTGGTCAACGACCTGTGGCGGAGTGAGCAGGACACTCACATCCATGTCGGACGACCGCCGCCGGTTCCCTGTGGTAACGGGGGTTCGGGCGCATGTAGGGATGCGATCGGCCCCCGATCCAGTCATGACATCTGGCGAGGCGCTGTCCCCTGCCCACGGCAGCGGGCGCTCGTCTCGTGACAGACAAGCGGGGAGCCTGCATGTCCTACCCACGCACCAAGAAGGTCTTCACGCCCGGGGAGCTGCACGACCTCCGTCGGACGGTGGCGATCCGGTCGCAGACGCGCCGTAACCTGGCCGTCGATCCCCTGTACGCGAGCAGCCTGCCGCAGGAGGTCAGCATGCAGCTGACCTACCGGTGCAACCTGCGCTGCAACCACTGCTTCCAGTGGAACGAGCAGGGGTTCTTCCACAACTACGACAGCAAGCGCAAGCGTTCCGAGCTCGACCTCGACGTCGTCCGCGACGTGCTGGAGACGACCGCGCCCACCGCGGCGAAGGTCTTCCTCTGGGGTGGCGAGCCGCTGATGCACTCCCAGTTCGGCGAGATCGCCAAGCTGCTCGGCGCGGTGCCACGGGTCGTCAACATGTGCACCAACGGCCTGCTCATGCAGCGCAACGCCGAGCACCTGCTCACCATCGGGCCGCGGCTGAACCTGCTGGTCAGCCTCGACGGGTTCGAGGCCGAGCACGAGGCGTTGCGGGGCAAGGGGTCGTTCCAGCGCACCATGCGCAACGTCGAGGCGATGCTGGAACTGCAACGAAGCGGCGAGTACCAGGGAGAGCTGTCCGTCGCGTGCATGGTCAGCGAGGACATGGTCGGTCGGATGTACGAGTTCACCGAGTGGGCCGAGCGGACCGGTTTCAACTCGGTCTACTGGCTGCTGCCCTGGTACATCAGCCCGGACACCGCCTCGGCGATGGACCGGCTGTACGAGGAGTCGTTCTCGTGGCTCAACCCGCCCGAGCCGGGCGACAAGCCGACCTGGCACTCGTACACGTACCGGCTGCCCGAGCAGTACCTGCCGGTGCTGAAGGAGTCGATGGCCCGCCTCGCCGGCCGGGTGTGGGACCTGCGGGTGCGCTACCAGCCGCAGGTCGAGCAGGACGAACTCGACGACTTCATCCGGGGCACCTCCCGCCCGGCCCAGCGGCGCAGCCGCTGCCTGGCGGTGTCCAACCGGATCGAGATCCACGCGGACGGTCGGGTCAGCTCGTGCAAGTTCTTCCCCGAGTTCGTCATCGGTGACCTGGGCGAGCAGTCCATGAGCGAGATCTGGCAGAGCGAACGCTTCACCCAGGTGCGCGGCATCCTGCGCGAGAGCGGCCTGATGCCGGTGTGTTCGAAGTGCATCCTTCTCTACCTGAGCGGGGAGTGACACGCGTGCAAGACGTAATCACCCGGATGGCGGCCCTGCTGGCGCGCGTGCTGGAAGACCCGGCGCTCGCCGACGACGTGACGGCGGACACCAACCTGCTGCTCGACGTCGGCATCGACTCGCTGCACATGATCACGTTCCTGCTCGCGGTCGAGGAGGAGTTCGACGTCGAGATCGACTTCGAGTCGCTGGACACCATCCATCTCGAGTCGGTGAAGGCGTTCTGTCATTTCGCCCTCGACGGCGATGGCCGGTGAGGTGAGCGGGAGCGTCCACTTCGGCTCGTTCGACGCGGAAGCGGCGTGGCGGCCCGCGGATCTCGCAGGGCTGCCCGCCGGCCCGGCGGCGGCCGGCGCCCGTGGCATGGACGACCTGCTGGCCGCCGCGTGTGACCCGGGGGACCTGCTGCTGACCGCCGAGCCGATGGACGAGGTCCTGGTCGAGACGCTGGCCGCCGCCGGCATCGCCCCCCGGGTGGTGCCCGTGCCGGGTCCGCCGGACACCACCGTCGAGGAGCGCCTGGCCTCGGCCGGGCCCGCCGGGCTGCCACCGGTGGCCGGGTGGGCAGCCGCGTACTACGCCGTCCGGCCGGACACCGCCGGGGCGGTACGCCGACTCGGCCTGGCGGGCCCGGTGCCCGCCGTCGACGTGGTGGCCCGGGTCAACTCCAAGACCTGGTCGAACGACCTGGTCCGCGAGGCCGGCCTGCCCGGTGCCGCCGCCCTCGCCACCTCGCCCGCGCAGGTGCGGCGGCTGGTCCGGGACGCGCCCGGCGACGTCGTCCTCAAGGACCCGTTCGGGGTCACCGGGCGCGGCGCGCTGCGGGTCACCTCTCCCCGGATGCTGGACACCGTCGTCCGGCACCTGGAACGGCAGACCGCCCGGGGGGCCCGGGTGGAGCTGCTGGTGCAACACCTGTTCGACGTCGCGGCCAGCTTCTCCACCCACGTCGCCCTCGATCCGGCCGGCGTCCTGCGCTGGTGGGGCGTACAGCACGTCGACGACGACGGGTTCGCCTACCGGGGCTCCGGCCCGCTGCGCGCCGACCACCTGGCGGCCCTCGACACCGACGCGCACGCCGAGGCGATCGCGCGGGTCGGCGCGGCGCTGGCGGCGCAGGGCTACCACGGCCCGGTCTGCGTCGACGGGCTGCGGCTGCGGGACGGCACCGTCGTGCCCGTGCTGGAGGTCAACGCGCGACGCTCGATGGGGCTGGTGAACCTGCACCTCGACCGACGGGCCCGCACGGTCGGCCTGCGCTCCTGGCTGCGGTGCCGCTCGACCCCGGTGCGCGCCGACGGCGCCCTCGCCCGGCTGGTGTCCGCGCTGGACGGGGCGGACCTGTTGTTCCGTGGCGACCGTCCCGGCGTGCTGCCGCTGGCCGCGCACCCGCTCACCCCGCCCCGAGGGCGGCTCTTCTTCGCTGTGTTCGCGTCGGACGAACCGGACCGGGTGGCCCTCGACGCGCGGGTGGGCGACCTGCTCCGCGCGGCGGGCGCACCGAGTCCGGTCGCCTGACGCCCGACGATCGGAGCATCGATGGCGATTGTGCTGCTCACGTCGGGTGCCACGCTCGGCACCCACGTGCCGGCCCTCATCCTCGCCGGGCGGTTGCGCGCCCTGGGGATCGAGGTGCGCGTCGACGTGTTCGAGCGGCTGCTGCGCGCCGACGAACTCGACCGGCTGCGGACCGCCAAGCGGGCGTTCCGCGACAACTTCAAGCTCGCGGTGGCCGCCCAGCGGATGGTGCGCGACCAGGCGCCGGCGCTCGACGAGACCGCTGTCGACGCACTGCTGGACCGGTGGCGGGCCGCCGACGTCGACCAGTTGGTGATCTTCTCGGGCTTCTGGGTGCCGGTGGTCGAGCGGTACGAGGCGACAGCGGCGGGGCCGACCCGCGTCGACATCTGCCACCTCGACGCCGCCTCGACCGCCTCGTTCAACCTCTTCCGTTCGCGCACCGAGCACTACCGGCACGTCTGGATGTTCGACGCCGAGCGCGGCACCGCGCCCACCAGCATCCGTGTCGGCGACGAGGAGCCGGTGCCGTGGGCGCGACGGGAGCACCGCCTGCTGGCGCACGGTGGCGGCTGGGGCCTGGGCACCTACCGGTCCCGGGCCGCCGACCTGGCCCGCGCCGGGCTGCTCGTCGACGTGGTGACCCACGACCCGGCCGACGTGGCGGACCTGCCGCCGGGCTGCCGGGCCTTCATGATCGATCCCGGTTGGGAGGCGTGGCAGGACGGCGGCTTCCCCCCGTTCGGCGAGATCCTTGCCGACGGCACGGTGCGGTACCGCCGGGGCCACACCCACCACGACTCGTTCGACCTGGCCCGGCACCGCGTCGCGATGCTCTGCAAGACCGGCGGGGGCACCCTGATCGACTCGCTCTGGTCGGCCACGCCGATCGTCCTGCTGGCGCCCTTCGGCGCGCACGAGCAGGTCAACGCCGACCTGTGGCGCAGGTTGGGTTACGGCGTCACCGAGCAGGAGTGGCGCGACAGTGGATACTCGCTGGACCTGCTGGAATCGCTGCACCGCAACCTGCTGACCGCCCGCGAGGGAACCACCGACTACGCCGCCGAGTTGGCCGCCCGAGCCACCCAGGCCGAGGTCCCGGGGTGAGCGCGGTGTCCGCCCCGGCCACGGTGGTCGTCGGCGCCGACGGGTTCATCGGCGGGAGCCTGTGCCGTGCGCTCGAACGCCGGGGCCGTCCCCCGTGCCGGGTGCCCCGACCGCGCAGCACCGCCGACGAACACCGCTGCGCCGACACGATCCGCCGGTCCGACGTCGTCTTCTACGCCGCCGGCACCATCACGCCGGGGCGCGCGGCCGCCCGGCCCGAACTCATCGACCTCGACCAGCGGGCCCTCGACGCGGCGCTGGAGGCGTGCAAGCTGGGCGACCGCCGTCCCACCTTCGTCCTGCTGGGGTCGGGCGGAACGGCGTACCGGCCGGACCTGCCGGCGCCGCTGGACGAGACCTGCCCGACCGGTTCGGACAGCGTCTACGGCCGGGCCAAGCTGGCCCAGGAGCGCGCCCTGAGCGACGCCGCGGACCACCTGCGCCCCGTCGTGCTGCGGCCGTCCAACGTGTACGGTCCCGGCCAGCCGGCCCGAGGCGGTCTCGGCGTGGTGTCCCACTGGCTGCGGGCCGCCGCCGCCCGACAACCACTACAGGTGTACGGCGACCCGGCGACCCGGCGCGACTACGTCTACATCGACGACGTGGTGGCCGCCCTGCTGGCGGTCTGGGAGCGGCACCGGGACCCGCACGCCCGTGCGGCGCTCGACGGCACGGTCCTCAACATCGGCGCCGGCCGTCCCACCTCCCTCGTCGAACTGCTGGAGGTGGTGACCGCCACCGTCGGTCGACCGTTGACCGTCCGATACGCGGACCGGCGGAGCTTCGACCGGCGTGACGTGTGGCTGGACGTGCGGCGGGCGGCCGCGCTGCTGGGCTGGCGTCCCGTCACCGACCTACGGGCCGGCGTGGCGCGTACCTGGGCGGCGCTGACCGGCCCGGACGCCTGACCCCGCGTCAGAGTTGGCCGGTGCGGGCGGGCGTGGTCAGGGCTGGTGGGCCTGTTCCGGGGTGGGCGCGAAGTCTCGCATGCCGCGCAGCGGAGAGAAGTAGACCCACAACCCGGATGCCCAGACGCCGAGCGCGGCGATCACCAGGGTCTCGCGTACGCCGAGCCAGGTGCCGAGCGCGCCGCCGAGGACCGCGCCGATCGGCAGGGCGCCCCACACGATCCAACGCACCCCGGCGGTGAGCCGACCGAGCAGTTCCGGTGGGCACATCTGCTGCCGGTAGCTGATCTGCGCCGCGTTGTAGATCGCGCAGAGCGCGGCGAACCCGGTCATGCCGACGGTGTAAAACGCGACCCGCCAGCCCGGCTCGGCCAACGGCACGAGCAGCATCGTCCAGCCGAGACCGAGCAACGAGACCCAGATGATCCGGGCGGTGCCGACCCGCCGGGCCAGCCGACCAGAGGCGAGGCCACCGGCGATGCCGCCGGCCGTGCCCAGCGCCAACTGGACGGCCACCTCGGCCGGCGTCAACTTCAGGACCCGGACCAGGTAGATGACCGAGAGGGCGTAGATCACCTGGCTGAACACGTTCAGGGTGCCGCTGGCGGCCACGATCTTGCGGAGCACCGGGTGGCGGAACGCGAAGGCGAGTCCGGCGGAGATCTCCTCCCGCAGCCGGGGCCGAGGGCCCTCCGGTGCCGTCAGCTCCGGCTCCGACCTGCGGATCAGCAGCAGCGACACGGCGCTGACCGCGAACGACGCGGCGTCGATGAGCACGGTCCGCGCCGCGCCGAAGAGCGCGACCAGGCCACCGCCGAGGCCGATACCGGCGACCTGCGCCACCGAGTACGTCGTGCTGAGCTTGCCGTTGGCGTCGAGGAGCTGGTCGGAGCGCACCACCGTCGGCAGGTAGCACTGGTAGGCCACCTCGAAGAAGACCGAGCAGACGCTGCACAGGGCGGCCACCAGCCAGAGCTGGGCCATGGTGAGCTGCCCGGCGAAGAACGCCACCGGGATGGTGGCCATCGCGACGGCCCGCAGCAGGTTGCAGAGGACCATCAGTCGTCGCTTGCGCATCCGGTCGACGATCACCCCGGCCGGCAGCGCGACGAGCAGGTACGCGGCCATCCCGGCGGCCTGGAGCAGGCTCACCGAGAACGTGGACGCGTTCAGCACGGACACCGCGATGAGCGGGACCGCGAGCGTGGACACGGCGGACCCGGTCTCACTGAGGGTCTGGCCGGTCCACAGGGTCATGAAGTCCCGGTGCCGCCAGAGGCTGGGCGTCGCCGGGGCGGTGGTGGGCGGCGCGGTGGTGGTCATGCGACGTTCCTCGGGGCCGCCCCGACCAGCTCCAACAGGTCGTTCCGTATGGCGATGAGCAGCGCCTCCAGCTCCTGGCGGCGGTAGCCGTCGCGGATCACCCGTACGGTCAGCCGGACCGTCGAGTCGGCACTGGCCATCAGGTAGAAGTCCGGCCCGGTCGAGCGGATCGGCACGTGCCACTCGATCCGCGACTCCTGGATCTCGGCCGGCGGGCTGACCACCATGGGCGGGAGCAGGAACGTGAAGTGGTAACCCGGGTCGAGTGGCCCGCCCGCGCGTTCGATGTCCTCGCGGATGCCCGCCACCGCATCCGGGTCATAGACGCCGTGCTTGAGCGCCCGCATGTTCCGCACGTACAGGGTGCGTGCGGTCTGCGCGAACGCCTCGTCCGGCTCGGGCGCGGCGAGCAGCGGCACCCACTGGTTCATCGACGTGACGAGCGAGGTGACCGCCGGGTCGAAGCGGTTGGACGACATGGGATAGAGCAGTGCCGGTGTGTCGGTCGTGCCGGCCCGGATGATGGCGCGGCAGTACGCGGTCAACAGCACCGCCGCGACGGTGACGCCGATGCCGCGCGCCCCGGCCCGGAGCATCGGCTCGGGGATGCCGGTGTGCATCGTCGCCCGCAGCACCGGACCCGGTGCGGGCGGAGTCCGCCGGGGCGCCGCCGACAGGGTCTTGCGCCAGTACGACTCGGCCGCGAGCAGCGCCGCGTCCAGGTCCCCGGAGCGTTGCCGGGTGGCCAGGTCGGTCGGCTGCGGCGCGGGCGGCAGGTCCTCGCCGGCCAGCAGCGCGGCGAAGTCCCGTTCCATCGTGTTGATGCCCGCGCCGTCGGCCGCCATGTGGTGGATGACGACCATCACCGCGCGGGGTCCGTCGTCGCCCGTGGCCAGCCACACCCGCCAGGGCAGGTCGGTGGTGAGGGTGAACGGCCGCTGGATCTCCTCGGTCTCGATCCGGGACATCGTCGTCTCGCCGTCCGGCTGGCGCACCGCCGCGACCACGTCGGCGGCGGAGTGCACCGCGACGCGCTGCCGTGGGTCCTTCGGATCATCGACGTCGAAGGTGGTGCGCAGCGAGGCGTGTCGCATGCCGAGCGCGCCCACCGCACGCCAGACCTGCGCCGCGGTCACGCCCTCCGGCAACGACCAGGAGAAACAGAGGTTGCCCTCCCACCACTTCTCCGGCTGCATTCGCTCGATGTCCCGCCAGACGGAGAGTTGGCCGAGGGTCATCGGGTAGGTCGTTTCCGGGGTCACACCTGGTCCTTCCCGAGCGGGAACGGCTGTGCTGCCGGTGAGCGTGTGCCGCGTCGCGACACACGCTCACCGAGCTGAAAGGAAATGGGTCTGCGTCAGCCGGCCGAGTTGTTCTTCATCGCGACACCTCCCGAGAAAATGGTTGTCGGAAGTGAGGCCGTGGCCCTACGCCGTGCTTAGGGGTGCATGGCGCGCGTCGCCGTCAAATGACGATCGGAATCGCTGTGCAGTAATCCGATTGACGAATGTTTGAGCCGTCAGACAATTGTCCAGGTCGGATTCGGGTGCACTCCACGGCAACGCCGCAGTGCCCCTAGCCAGCATGGACGATGGCCGTCCGAGCGGAGCATTCGGTGGCGGATTGACTTCCAGTGATGGCCATGGAGCCGCGCACGGGCGAATGCAGTAAACGAACCGATTCCCCCGATACGTGACCCCGCCTCGGTTAGCAGGACTCCCACAGCATTCCGGCCACCTATGCCCGTGTCAACCCTCACATTGATCGATCTTGCTGTCTTGACCTGTATGGCCGGCGTGATTACGGTCGAGGCGACGGGCGCGTGCATCGCGTCCGGTCACGGGGGAGTCACAATGAGTACGACAGTCCTTTTCGGATCGTCGACGACAACGGTCGGCCCGACATGACCGGGCCGGGGCACGCCCTGGTCGTCGGTGCGGGAATCGCCGGCACGGCCGTCGCGCTGGTGCTGCGCCGCGCCGGCTGGCGGGTGACCGTCCTGGAGGCCCGGCCGGCGGGCGAGCGACCCCTCGGCTCGTCCCTGAGTCTCGCCGACAACGGCCGCGCCGTGCTGCGCGACCTGGAGCTGCTCGCCGAGGTCGAGGCCGCCGGCACGCCCACCCACCGCATCTCCTTCCACGACCACCGTGGCCGGGAGATCGGCAGCAACGACCAGGTGAGTACGCTGATCCGCCGCGACCGGCTCGGCCGGGTGCTGCGCGACGCGGCCCGCCGGGCCGGTGTCCGGATCGTCGAGGAGGCGCGGGTCGTCGGGCTGCGCGACGACGGGCCGGACGGGGTCGTCGCCGCCCTCGCCGACGGGTCGCGGCACACCGGCGAGCTGCTGGTCGGCGCCGACGGCGTGCACTCGTACACCCGTCGGTGGCTGTTCCCGGAGCACCCGCCGGCACGGTTCACCGGAGTGCTCGACGGCGGTGGGTCGGCCCCCGCGGTGGCCGGGGTCGCGCCCGACGGGGTGCTGCGCCTGACCTTCGGCGGCAACGCGTTCTTCGGCTACCAGGCGCTGCCGGGTGGCGAGGTGGTCTGGTTCCAGAGCATGGCGATCGCCGACGACGACACCACGGGCCCCCGGGCCGATCCGCTCAACCGGTGGCGGGACCGGCTCGTCGCGCTGCACGGCGGCGACCATCCGCCCATCCCCGCCATCCTCGACGCCAGCACCGGCCCGGTCATCCGATGGCCGGTGCACGACCTCGACCCGCCGCAGCGGTGGCACCGGGGGAGGGTGTGCCTGGTCGGGGACGCGGCGCACGCGATGCCGCCGCACGACGGGCAGAGCAGCTCCATGGCGCTGGAGGACGCCCTCGTCCTCGGGCGCTGCCTCGCCGCCGCCGACGTCGGTGCCGCCTTCGACAGCTTCCAGCAGCTCCGCGAGCCACGGGTGGCGACGGTCGCCGGGCTGGCCCGGCGTACCGGCAGCGTGAAGTTCCCGAGCGGCGCGCGGGAGCGGCGGGCCCGGGACGCCGTACTGGCGATGTTCATCCGGTCCGGCGTGGCGGCGTCCGAGGAGGTCAGCCGATACCGCCTGCCGGGGCTGACGGGCTCGCCCGCCGCAGCTCGGTCAGCTCGTGGTCCAGCAGGTCGGCCAGCCGCTCGAACCGGTCCGGCTGATTCTCGCGGGTGATGCCCCTGCTGGGCATCTCGACCGTCATCAACAGGTAGAGGTGCAGGCGGTAGAGGCTGAGCCGACGCAGGGCCGACTCGTCGAAGACCACCGGATCGGTCGAGGCGACCCGGTAGCCCCGCAGGAACGGGTTGTGCGGCTCGTCCTCCACCCGTCGGTAGATCAGCGGCGACACCAGGTCCATCAGCGGGTCGCCGAAGAGGAACCGCTCACCGTCCACGATGCCGCGCAGGTGCAGGTTGCCGTCGGCCTCGGGCTCGGCGAGCACGTTGCCGTCCCAGCCGTCGAAGTGCAGCAGCGCCGGCCGGCGTACCTCGTCCAGCACCGACGCGTACCGCTCGGGCAGCTCCCGGATCTTCTCCGGCGCGGTGGGCAGCGCGACGTCCCAGTCCGCCGCGTCGGCCAGCAGCCCGTCGAGCATGCCGGCGAAGGCCTCGCGCCACGTCGCGCCGCTCGCCCGAGGCGCGTCGTACCCGTAACGGTTTCCGCTCACCCGGTGCAGCGCGGCGATGGCGGCACCGAAGTCGTACCGGGCCGGGGCGTCGTCGAGGTGCTGTTCGGACTCCGTCCACTCCCGCAGCGAGCGGCCGGGAAGCAGGCCGCTGACCAGCCACTCGCCGAGTTCCGGATCGTCGCCGTGGTGCAGCAACGGCGGCACGGGCACCTGCGGCGCGTGCGCGGCCACGAGGCGGAAGTACCGCGCCTCGGCCGCGCACAGGCCCCGCTCGTAGCGCAGCAGCGGCACGTCGGGCCGGGGCGCCACCTTCAGCACCACCTCGCGCCCGTCGTCCAACGCCACCCACCACACCGTCGCGAAGCCACCCCCCGTGATCGGCCCACAGTCGGCCATCGCGTGGTCCGCGCCGAAGGACGCCTGCACGTAGCGACGTACCTGATCGTGGTCCAGTGGCCGCTGCGTGCGGCTCAGCGCTTCCACCCCGGCGTACCTTCCTCCCCGCTCGTGACGCCCGCCAGCGTGCCAGATTCGTCGGAAAATTACCGTCCTGCCTGCTGCTCGTCGCACGGGTCCGGTGGTTCGCCGTTCACCGCTCGGCCTCGGCGGTGGCCTTGACCAGGCGGGCGAAGAGGACGTCGGGGCACGGATAGTCCGCTCCGCAGCCGCACACCCACCTGCGAACCACCCGTGGCGGATGGGCGAACAGAGTGTCGTCGGCGTCCTCGACGTCCTGCGCGGACACGAGCTGCGAGGCTGGCGGGGGTGCGGCGGGTGGTGGGTCGGTGGGCTGGTCGTCGGGTCGATCGGGCATCGGGTACTCCCGTCCGGTCGTCTCCTCGCTGGTCACGCCCGGCCGGACGGGGGGACCGACCGACCGGGCGCCTTACCTGTGCGGTGGGGAAGGACCAACTCCGGGTTTGCAGACCTGGGAGCCGGTCGAAGGGGAGCTTATATAACAGGTAATGCAAGCGCAAGCGTTTACCGCACATCGCTTGCTATACAAAGTTGCTCGTGATCGAATGGCGGGGCAGACCTGGGAGACACCGATGCCCGCCAAAGCCAAGTGGGCGCTGATCGCCGACGGCATCCGCGCTCAAATCACGTCCGGCGAACTCGCGCCGGGAGACAAGTTGCCCTCGACCTCCGAGCTGTGCCGACAGCACGGCGTCTCGGCCATCGTCGTGCGCCAAGCCATCAACGCGCTCAAGATCGAGGGCTTGGTGGAGGGCGTCGGCGGCGTGGGCGTGTTTGTCGCCGATCGTTGACCGTTCGGCGTCCGCAGTCGCGGTGAATCCTTCGAGATCTTGGACAGTTGCCGTTAGCGCAGAACGCTAACTGTCCAAGATCTCGTGAGTCCGGCTGGGTTCGCTTGATCACTTGATGCGTACCAGTTGTCGAGGCTCTGCGCTGACTGGTGAGCATCAAGTGATCTCCGCCAACGGCGCCCCGCAGCTCACGATCGGGCGATCGGGCGGTCGCGGTGAGTTCGTGGATCTCGTACGCTCCCTTGTGGTCTCTGCCGGTGCGGTGGCGGAGGCGATGGTCGACCAGGGGGAGGGTGCGCGTGAGCGCAGCGCAGATCATCGCGAAGTTGGCGGCGGCGTCGCAGAAGCTCGAAGAGGCGAAGGCCAAGACCGCAGCGGCGGCCCAGGACGCGGCCGAGGCGCGCACTCTGGTCGCCGGCGCGCTGGAGGGCGTCGCCGCCGGGCCACTCGTCGGCATGATCGACGCGTACCGCCAGGCATTGGCGCAGGCGTCCCAGGGCGGTGAGCCGGCCAAGCAGCACGTCCAGGAGACGATCGCCAAGGTCCGCGCGCTGGGAAATTGACCACGGGTGGTGGTGGCGCAACCCACCAACCCGGCAGCGTGCGCGTGTGGCCGATGACCAGGGGTGCGATTCGGTAGGCTTCTCGGTATGACCGGATCGGTGAGCAAGAAGTCGTTCTCGCTTCCCCAGGACGTGGCGGAGCGCCTGGAGCGTGAGCCCAACGCCAGCGCGTACGTAGTCGACACGATTCGGGCGCGGATGCGTGCCGAGGATCTCGACGCTGAATTGGCCCGCCGGGGCATGACCGTGACGGCGGAGGGGCAGGCCCGGGCCAGGGCGCAACGCGCCCAGGTCGAGCAGGAGTGGTCGCCTGGTCGACGTGCCGCGCTGCGGGACCGTTCACGCCGCGCGGCCGCCGAAATGCTCGATGGTCCCGGCAGTCAGGCCCCGGCAGCGTGATGGATCCGAACGGGCCGGCGGTCCGGCTGATACTGGACCGGTCCGCGCTGCTCGGCTATCTGGCCGGATCCATGGATGTCGCCGAGCCCATCCACGAGGTGGCTCACGATGGGGTCCGCTTCGGGGTGCCGGCTGTCGTGGCGGCCGAAGTGCTGGCGGTGGTGGACGATCCGGGTGATCGGGCGCTGCTGCACCGACTGCTCGAACGTCCGGCCTGTGCAGTGTTGCCCACCTGGGGTGAGGACTGGCAGGAGTTGGCGTACTGGCGTGTCGTTACCGGTCGGGTTGACTTCGCGGCCGTCGTGATGGCTGTGCTGGAGCACGACGCCTCGGTGTTGACGAGCGAGGGTAAGGCATACGGCGACGGCGGCGACCTTCCGGTCATTCGCTTCCCTGGCTAGCCGGGACGCGCCAGCGACGACGGCGCGCCGGCCGGCGATCCTGCCGGCCGACCGACGCGCCGTCGACGGGGCTCACTTCCGCTTGATGCGGACCGTCTGCTCGAACCGTGGGTAGTCGCAGACGTCCTGATTGCACAGTTCGAAGCCGCCGCTGATCAGCGCCACTCCGGGGTTGAGGGCCAGCCCGCCGCCCTCCACCCAGGCGCGTCCGGTGACGGTCTGCGGCTCTCCGGTGCACGAGTCGAGCGGGGCCCAACCGCTCGCGTACGCGACCCGGTCGCCGGAGCGTTGCCGGACGATCAGTTCGGTGGCGCCGGACAGGCCGGGGTCGCAGGTCACGGTGAGGGTGATGTCGACGGCGACGCCCCGGGCGACAAGGGTCGCCGAGGTGACGTCGACGGTGCTGGCCGCGCTCGCCGGCGTCGGTGTGAGCAGCGCGACCAGGGACAGCCCGAGCAGCGCGGTGATGGTGGTGATGCGGCGCACGACGTACTCCTTCACGGGAGTGGTTGGTCCGGTCACCCTAGCCCCGCTCGGCGTTTGCGAATATCGATGGAACGCGCGATGTTCGCCCACCGAGCGGCCGATGACCGCAGCCGCGACGGCGGCAGATCCGGGTCATGACGCCAGCAGGTCGAGTGCGCCGCCGACGAGGAAGAGCCCGGCCGCCACCCAGCGGAGCAGGTGCAGTGGCCGGGTCTGGTCGAGCAGTGCGCCGTAGGCCGAGAGCACCGACCCCCAGAGGCGGTAGCCGACGGCGGCGAGGGCCAGCCGTACGGCCGGAAGGACGACGGAGGCGGAAACGACCAGGGCGAGCAGGATGCCGACGGACGTCGAGGTCCGCTCCCACACCCAGTCGTCGGCGCGCACCATGCAGACGGCGATCGCCAGGATGGCGACGACGGCAAAGTACGGGACGACGCTCTTGCGGGTCGCCTCCGCATCGCGGATCAGGTCACGCTGGTCGGCGGGCAGTTGGTCGGCGAGCAGGCCGTTGATCCGACGCACGACGTACTCGAACTGGTCCGGACAGAGGGTTTTCTCGTGCCGGTCGCGACAGGTGTGCTCCCCGGGCAGGGCGGCCCGCACGCTCTCGTGGAAGTCGCGGTACTCGCCGAGGGACAGATGTACGCCGTTGGGGACGCTGGTCGGTGGCCGCGTCGCCAGGATCAACCCACGGCGGGGGACCGTCTGGGCGACGTCATCGCGAACCGTCTCGTGCAGCAGCACGAGCCGACCGACCTGGCGCTTGCGCCGCATCCGGTGGAACGTCCGGCCAGCCCGAGCGGCGGACGCCGCTCCCCGTCGCCGCAGTTTCCCGGGGTCGGCGAGATCCACCAGGATGGTGAGCCCGGCCAGGTAGAGCATCGACTTGCCCAGGCGACCCCAGAAGACCATGGTCAGGCCGAAAAGCTCCAGGTTGTCCGTGGGCCTTCCCGCGATCCACGCGGCGACGACGTCGAACAAGCCACCCATGCGAACTCCGACCGGTAGCGACGAAGGCCAACACGTCGATGGTCCCAGCCGGGGCAAGCGCCGGTACGGTCAGGCGCGCGAGCGGGGCAGGCAGCACTTCTTGTACTTGGCGCCCGAGCCACACCAGCAGGCGTCGTTGCGGCCCGGCGGCCAGGGGGTGATGCCGTCGTCGTCGAGGCTGTCGGCGTACTCGTCGAGGGTTTCCTCGTCGATGGGGTCGGCACCGGCGAAGGCCGCCAGGCCCTCGACGCTGCCCGCCACGACGCCCAGGCCGACGCCGCCGCCGATTCCGGACGCGTCGACCAGGGCGCGCTCGGTCTGGGCGCGATGCTCGTCCCAGGTGCTCGGGTAGCTCTCGGTCAGGGCCGGCCAGCGCACCAGCAGCGCGTCGAACTCCGGCTTCGGCCAGAAGAGCAGCGTGGCCGGGCCGTCGTCGAACGCGTCGGCGGCGTGGCTGGCCGCGTCGCGCAGTCGGTCGGCGAGGGTGTCGTGCTCGTCGTGCGGCAGGCCCAACTCTTCGCGCAGGTCGTGCCGCCGCTGGGCCAACCCGAAGATCATGGCGGCGGCGGTGTCCTGGGCGTCCTCGGACTCGTACTGGTGGGTGCGGCTGCGGTCCACCATCGCGTCGAGTGCCGCGGTGAGCCAGTCGACCGCCGTCTCGGCGTGGCCGGACTCGGCCAGCTCGTCGACCAGGTGGACGGCGTCGGGATCGGTCTCCAGCAGCGGGCGCAGCTCAGACAGCTCCGCCAGGCCCTCGTCGACCCGGCCGAGGCGCAGCAGCAGGCCGCCACGCACGGCCCGGCCGTAGGTGTTGTCGTCGGGCTGTTCGGCGATGGCCCGGGTGGCCAGGGCGAGCGCGTCGGCCAGGTCGCCGGCCTGCTCCAGGATGTCGGCGGCGACCAGCAGGGCGTACCCGGTGTCGGCGGGGTCGGCGACCCGGCCCTCGTCGACGGCGCTGACCAGCTCGGTGACCAGCGCCGCGGGGTCGGGGCTTCCCGGACTCACGGCGCCGATCTCGTCGATGCGGTCGGTGGTCAACATCTCGGGCATGGGCACATCCTGAGCGACGAGCGACGACGGGTGACGACCGGCCAGCGTACCCCCGGAAAGGGCGCAGCCCGGGCGGCGAACCGCCCGGGCTGCGCCGCGGCCCTCAGCGGGTCGCCGGCATGGTGGCGAACTCGCCGGCTAGCTCGGACTCGACGATCGCCGTGGCGGACGGCCGGCGACCGGCCGACGCCCGCCGGGCGGACGGGACGGCGAGGGCCGCGAGCGCGGCGGCGAGGGCGATCGCCGTGAGGAGGAGAAACCCGGCCGTGAAGCCGGCCTCCCGGGGCAGGCCGCTGGCCTGCGGGTGGGCGGTGATCACGCCGCTGACCACGGCCGCGCCGATCGCGCCGCCGATGGTACGGATGTTGGCGTTCATGCCGGTCGCCACGCCGGTCTGGCTGGCGGGCACGCTGGCGACGATGAGGTTGGCCATCGACGCGAAGGCCAGACCGATGCCGAGGCCGACCAGACCACCGGCGACGGCGACCTCCCAGCGGGTGTCGTGCGCGGCGGCGAGCATCGCGGACGCCGCCACGTTGAACGCCGCGCCCGTGGCGAGCTGCGCCTTGGCGCTGAACACGGCCTGGAGCCGGCCGGCGACGAGGCCCGCGACGAACATCGCGACAAGCATCGGCAGCATGAGCAGACCGGCCTGGCTGATGCTGGCGCCGAAGCCGTAGCCGGCGGCGGTCGGGGTCTGCACGAACTGCGGCAGGAAGGCGTACACGGAGAACATCGACCCGCCGTAGAGCAGGGCGACCAGGTTGGTGGTCCAGACACCCGGCAGGCGCATCATCCGCATGTCGATCAGCGGGTTGGTCGAGCGCAGTTCGGCGACCAGCCAGCCGACCAGCAGCACCACGGCGAGGGCCAGCAGGCCGAGCACCCGGGTGCTGGTCCAGCCCCAGGCCGCGCCCTGGCTGATGGGCAGCAGCAGCGCGACCAGCCAGCCGGAGAGCAGCAGGGTGGCACGCCAGTCGATCCGCCCCGGGGTACGCACCGGCGACTCGGGGATGAACAGGTGCGCGGCGACGGCGGTCAGCCCCACCACGACCAGCGGAATCCAGAACAGCCACCGGTAGTCCAGCGCGGTGACGATCGGGCCGGCCAGCACCACGCCCAGGCCACCGCCGGCGGCGACGATCGCCGAGATGGCGGCGACGGCGCCGGAGACCCGTGCGGCGGGGAACTCGTCGCGGATGATGCCGAACGACAGCGGGAAGACCGCGCCGCCGATGCCCTGCACGACCCGGGCGACGATCAGCACGCCGATGTTCGGCGCGATGGCGGCCACCAGGCAGCCGAGGGCGAGGGCGGCGAGCGAGACGACCAGCATCCGCTCCTTGCCGACCATGTCGCCGACCCGTCCGAGGATCGGCGTGAAGATCGAAGCGGAGAGCAGGTAGGCGGTCAGCACCCAGGTCACGGTGTTCTGGGAGGTGTGCAGGTCCTGCTGGATGGTCGGCAACACCGGGGTGATCAGCGACTGAAGCATCGCGAAGAATCCGGCGCCGGCCGCGAGCACGGTGAAGGTGAGCCGACGCGAGCCGCGTCGAGAGGTCACTGCCACGAGAGAAAACTCCTGAAATGGTACGGAAGGAGACGTCTGTCACCCGTCGTCGGCGGCGGGCAGGTTGTCGGGTCCGGGCGATCGGGTGGCCAGGCGGATCGGGCGGGTCCCGAGGTAAGCTATCCGGAGGCAGGCCTCCGGGAGTTCCGGAGGGGTGCCTCCACTAAGCTAGCGGAGGGTTGCCTCCGGATGCAACCAGGACGAGGTGACGCACGTCATGACCACCGCGGGGCAGGTGCCCGAGGTCTTCGCGCAGCGGCCCAAGCGGGCCGACGCGCGGCGTAACTACGACGCCCTGATCGCCGCGGCACGCGACGCCTTCGCCGAGAACGGCGCCGCCGCCTCCCTGGAGGACGTGGCCCGCCGGGCCGGGGTGGGCATCGGCACGCTCTACCGCAACTTCCCGACCCGGCGGCACCTCTTCGAGGCCGTCTACGTCGAGGAGGTCCGGGCGCTGAGCCGCTCCGCCGAGGATCTGGCCGAGCTGCCCCCGTGGGACGCCCTCGTCGCCTGGCTGCACCGCTTCGTCGCGTACGTCGCCACCAAGCGGGCGCTCGCCGAGCAGTTGCTGCACGACTCGGAGATCTTCGGAACCTGCCGGACGGAGATCTACGCCGCCGGCGAACCGCTGATGCGTCGCGCCCAGACGGCCGGTGCGGTCCGCGACGACGTCGGCTTCGACGACGTGGTGCGCCTGATCAGTGGGCTCACGATGGCCCAGTTCCCGTCGCCCGAGCAGCGCGACCGTGTCCTCGGTGTGGCCCTGGACGGGTTGCGTCCGACGGCCGCCACCCGCTGACCACGCTCACTCGTCGACCAGCACCAGCCACTCGTCGTCCAGGCGTCTGACCGCCGTGCCCGCCGGCCAGCGGTGACCCGGATCCACCACCGCCCGGGCCTGCTCCACCTGGGGTGGCCGGCTGAACTGCGCGTCCCGGAAGCTGGCCATGCGGTGGAACCGGGCCCGGCCGAAGTTCGCGGCGTCGGTGAAGCGGGCCCGATCGAACGACGCCTCCCCTTCGAAGATCGTCCAACGGAACAGCGCCATGTTCGCGAAGCGGGCGTTGTAGAAGCTGGCCGATTGGCCAAACTCGCTGTGCTCCATGGACAGGGCGCCGTCGAAGACCGACTCCCGGAAGGTGGTGTCGTTCTCGAAGCGGGTCGCGTCGAAGCTGGTGGGCTGACCGAACGTCGCCCCGCGGAACGAGGTCTGCCAGGCGAAGAGGGACCGCCGGCAGGACAGGCCGTCGGCGAAATCGGCCTTGTCGAAGCTCGCGAGGCCCTGGACGCGGGCGTCGTCCAGGACGACCTCGCCGCCGGCCGTGAGGCCGTCGAGGGTCAGGTCGCCGAAGCTCGCCGCTCGTAGCAGCAGGCGCCCCGTCGTCGTCGCGCCCGCGAAGCTGGTCGTGCCGGTGAACGCGGCCCCCGTGAAGGTCGCGTCAACGAGGGTGCAGCCCCCGGCGTCGAAGTCGACGAGCGCGGCGCCGGCCAGGTCCAGCGTCACGCCCGGCCAGTACGCCGTCTCGTCCTGGTCGCGCAGGTGTCGGGTCAGGACCCGCTGCGCGGTGCGCCGGACCTCCGACTCGCGCGGTTCGTCGTTCGGCGGCGACATCCGCAGGTACGCGCAGAGCACCGCCACGATCGTCGACCGCTGCGAGGGATTGTCCTGGCCGAGGCGTTCCAGCGCGTGCAGCCCGCCGAGGCGTACCGCCGCGGTGTCGTTGCCGAGCAGCTCGACCGCCCGGGTGTAGAGCTCGGTGAGCCGGCGTTCGGCGGCGTCGTGCTCGGCCGCGGTGGACTGCCGGTCCTGCTGGCGCTGCGCGGCCTCGGCCACCGACTCGGCGTGCGCCTGCACCCGGTCCCGGTGCGCCTGGTCGCGGGCGGCGACGGTCTCCTGGTGGCGCTGCGCCCGCTCGGTGATCCACTGCCGACGCGCGGCCAGCAGCAGGGCCAGCCCGCCACCGGTACCCGCCACCACGCTCAGGCCGGTGCGGATCGCGTCGATGCGCAGCGTGGCCCGGGTGTCCGGCTGGACGGCCCGGTCGGCCTCGGTGAGCAGCAGGTCGAGCACCAGCCAGCCCAGCGCGGCGGCGAGCAGCAGGCCGACCAGCACCAGCCACCACGGCATCACTCGCAACTGACGCTCGGGAGGTTCGTCGGCGGCCACGGCCACAGCATGCCATCGGTCGTCGGGACGCGGGGGTGTGCCGGTGCGCCCGGTGTCCGGTGTGGAGCGTGACCGGTTTGCCGGTTTGCGCCGTCGGCGGGACAACGGGTTACCGGCGCGTAACAAGTCATTGACGTTGCCGAATTGTTGCGGGCATCATCGTCGCACGGTCGACCGGACACCCCCACCCACCTGCCCGGATCGTCGGGCGCCTCCCCCCGGAGGTGCAGCCATGCTGCTCCGAAAGACCGTCCTCGTCCTGTCCCTGGCCACCGCCGCCCTGCTCGCCTCGACGGGAACGGCGACCGCCGCACCCGCCGCCTCGGCCACCGTCTCCGCCGCCGCGGCCAACCCCGTCATCGTGGTCGGCGGGCTCAGCGGAGTCGCCGTCGCGTACGAGCCGATCGCCGCCCGGCTGCGCGCCGACGGCTACCGCACCTTCGTCTATCAGCTGCCCGGGCTGGGCCTCGGCGACATACCCGCCTCGGCCCGCGCGTTCGCCGGGTACGTCGAGCAGGTACGCGCCAACACCGGCGCGACGACCGTCGACGTCGTCGCCCACTCCGAGGGCGGCCTGGTCAGCCGCTACTACCTGAAACGGCTCGGCGGCACCGCCACCGTCGGCCGGTACGTCAGCCTGGGCACACCCCAGTACGGCACGTACGTCGCCAACATCGTGGCGTTCCTCGGCCTCGGTAGCTGCGCCGGCGTCGTCGCCTGCCAACAGATGACCATCGGTTCGGCGTTCCTCGCCGACCTCAACGCCGGCGACGACACCCCCGGGTCGGTGCGCTACACCACCATCCGCACGCTCCAGGACGAACTGGTCCGCCCGACCGGCAACGCCGCCGTCAACGACGGCGCGACGAACGTGCTCATCCAGTCGTACTGCCCGCTACGGGTCGTGGGGCACCTGGGTCTGGTGCTCGACGGCACGGCGTACACCATCGTGCGCGGCGCCCTGGTCGACGGCCCGGTGCGACCCAACTGCCTCGCGGTCTGAGCACGTCGGTGCGGCGGTCCGCCGGGGACCGCCGCACCCCCGCCCGCGACGGCCACTGTCGGGTACGTGACGATCCTCGGAAACGGTGTGGCAGACATCAGATGTCCTCGATAGCCTGCTCCGGCCGTCCACTCCCGACAGTGTGGACGTGGTCCGTCGAGAGGAAACAGTGGGCATGACCGAGCCGCAGCGGGTGCCGCCGGAGAGCACCCCGCCGACAGTGCCGCAGCTCGACGTCCGGGCCGCCGAACCCCCGGCCGCCGACCCTCCGCCGCCCACCGGCGGGTTCGCCGACCGACCACCGGGCTACCCGAACGCCCTGGTCTGGCTGCGCGCCGGAATCCTGCGGGACTGGCGGGGCGTGCTCGGCGCGTTCGTCGCCACCTGGTTCTACCTGCCGATCGCGTTGCTCCTGGCGTTCTGGGGCGGTCTCAGCTTCGCCGCCATCGGCCTCTTCGCCGGTGGCACCGGCGCGGACGACCAGATCCCCACCGCGCTGCGCGACACGCCGCTGATCGGCTCGCTGCTGGACGCGTTCCTCAGTCGCTCCGGCGGGGTGCTGGGCGGCGTGGCCGGCTTCGCGGTCGGCTTCCTCGCCGGCTTCCTCGCCGTGCTGGTGCTGCCCTGGCTGACCGTCGCGGACGAGCCGCTCGCGCTGCTTACCGGCCTGATCGGCACGGTCGTCGCGGCAGCGTTGATCGGCGTCGTCTACACGCTGTACCGGGTGCTGCTCGAACCGAGCCTGCTGGTGGTGTCCGGCGCGCGCCAGCCCAGCCGCCGCGAGAACGCGCGACTGCGTCCGCTGCTGGACGACTGCGCCCGGCGACTCGGCCTGCCGAACGTGCCGCGGCTGCTCATGGAGGACGACCCGGTCCTGAGCAACGCCCGCACGTACGCCCGGCACGTGGTGGTCACCACCGCCGTGCTCGGCGAGCCGGACGACGAGGTCGCGGCGCTGCTCAGCCACGAGCTGGTGCACTGGCGTACCGGGGACGAGATCACCAGCGCCTTCGTCCGCGGCGTCGGCCTGCCGCTCACCCTCGCCCACGCCCTGCCCACCTGGCTGATGCGGACGTTCCCCCACCCGGCCACCAACTTCGTGGTGTTCCTGTTCTTCTGGCCGGTGCTGCTCACCATGCGGTACGTGGTGCTGCCGCTGCACGCCCGCGACGTCCGGGTCGCCGAGTACCGGGCCGATCTGGGGGCGGTGCTGACCGGGCACGTCGACGGGCTGCGGCGCATCCTGGAGCGACGGCTCTCCTTCGAGAGCGGACGCAGCGGCTGGGACGAGGCGGTCTGCGCCACCCACCCGCCGCACGAGCTGCGGCTCGACGCGCTGGAACGGGCCTCGATGGTCGGCGCACCCGCCCACATCGGCGTACCCGCCGACGCGGCCGCGTCCGTCACCGCCGAACGGCTGTTCGGCCACAGCGGTCCGGTCGGCACCCGCCGTACCTGGCTGCTGGTCGGCGTCATCGCCCTCGTCGCCTGCCTCGGCACCAGCGGGCTGAGCGTGATCCAGTGGGCGTTCTTCCGTCCGCAGGCGACGGTCGACGGATTCTTCTCGGCCCTCGCCGACTCCGACAGCGAGGCCGCGCTCGACCACCTCGCCGACTCCGGCGAGGGCACCGACCACAAGCTGCTCGCCCAACTGCTGCGCGGCAAGGGCTATCAACCACCGACCGACGTCGAGGTCACCTCGCTGGAGCGGGACGGCGACACGGCCACCGCCACGGTGGCGTACCGGCTGGGTGACGCGCGGCAGACGGCCACCCTCACCCTGCGCCGCGAGGAGGAGACCACCGCCGGTCTGTTCCACGGCTGGCGTCTGGACGGTGGGCCGATACCGCTCAACTCGTCGATCGCCGAGCCGGGCGTACGCCTCAACGGGGTGGAGCTGCCCGTCGCCACCGAGGGGCCGCCGCTGGTGCTGCTGCCCGGCCTCTACACGGCGACCGGCCCGTCCAGCGCGCTGAGCGAGACGCCGGCGCAGACCCTGCTGGTCGGCCCGGGGCAGGGCTCGGCGGCCCTGGAACTGGCCCCCGTGCTGAAGCCGACGGCGGTCGAGGCCGTCCAGACCCGGGTACGCGCCTGGTTGGACGAGTGCGCCAAGCAGACGGTCGCCGCCCCGCCGGGCTGCCCGTTCCGCTACTACGGCGGGTCGGCGCAGAAGGTCACCTGGAAGATCTTGGAGTACCCGAAGGTCGCCGTCGAGCTGAGCGGCCCGAGCACCGCCCAGGTGTCCACGCCGCTGGAGGGCCAGGGCCGGGTGCAGGTCAGCGGCACCACCACGTACTTCGGCACCAGCTCGCCGTTCAGCGACGACGACGCGCTGACCGTCACGGGTCTGGCCACCGCCGACGGGGACGCCGTCACCTTCCAACCCGCCTCCGAGTGACCGGGAGACCCACCGTGACCGACAGCGACGCCGCTGCCCGGCTGCCCGTACGGCTGACCATCAACCCCCGGCAACGGCAGCCCGCGGCGGTCGACCTGTTGACCTGGATCCACCGCCGCCCGGAGTACCGGCCGGTGGTCCGGGCCGCCGGCGGTGGCGGGGGACGGCCCGGCTTCAGCGACGCCGTGATCATCGCGGTGCTGGCCCAGGGGCTGCTGCCGGGGCTGTTCAACCTGTTGCAGTCCTGGGTGGACCAGCAGCGCACCGAGGCGAGCATCCGGATCCAGTCCGGGGACACCGAGGTGGAGTTGCAGGTCAGTGGGCGCACCGACTCGGCCCGCCTGCTGGCCCAGGCCACCGAGGCGCTACGCGCCGCCCGCGAGATCGGCCCGGACGCCGTCGACTGAGTCCACGGCGTCCGGGCCGGCGCGGTCAGCTCGCCTTGGCCAGCGCCTCGAACTCGTCGTCGGTGAGTCGTACGTCGGCGGCGCCCACGTTCTCCTCCAGGTGCGCCACCGACGACGTGCCCGGGATGGGCAGCATCACCGGCGACCGACGCAGCAGCCAGGCCAACGCGAGCTGTGCGGGCGTCGCGCCGTGCGCGTTGGAGATCGCGTCCAGCGGGCCGCCCGGCCGGGCCAGCTCCCCGGTGGCGATCGGGTACCACGGGATGAACGCCAGGTCGTTGCGCTCGCAGTAGTCCAGCACGTCCTCGGCGCTGCGGTTGGCGAGGTTGTAGAGGTTCTGCACGGAGACGATCTCGGTGATCGCCCGCGCCTGCTCGATCTGCTCCACGCTGACCTCGGACAGCCCGATGTGCTGGATCTTGCCCTCCTGCTTCAGCAGTGCCAGCTCACCGAGCTGGTCGGCCAGCGGAACCTGCGGGTCGATCCGGTGCAGCTGGTACAGCGGGATGCTGTCCAGGCCCAGGTGACGCAGGCTCAGCTCGCACTGCTGACGCAGGTACTCCGGGCGACCCACCACCCGCCAGTCGCCCGGTCCGGCCCGGGTGAACCCGGCCTTGGTCGCGATGACCAGGTCGTCGGCGTACGGGTGCAGCGCCTCGCGGATCAGCAGCTCGGACACGAACGGCCCGTACGAGTCGGCGGTGTCGATGAACGTCACGCCCAGCTCGATCGCCCGACGCAGCACCCGGACCGCCTCGGCGGGGTCCTTCGGATCACCCCACACGCCGGGGCCGGTGATCTGCATCGCCCCGTAGCCGAGGCGGTTGACCGTGATGTCACCCCCGATCCGGTACGTGCCGGACGCCTTCGCGGGCTGCTTACTGATGTCGGTCGCCATAAGCCCATCCTTCATCATCTTCACGCCGTGGCGGGGACAGGACGACACTCCGCCACCGGGTGATCGTCCCCCGGGATCCGCCCGTCATGCCGCGGCCCGCCCGATTGTGTGCCGGGACACGGGTGGCGCTCTCCGTGTCCGGTCTGCTACGCCTGAGTCGAGTCGGCGCGGCCGGCCCGGGGGAGGCGCGATGTGGCGACGGTTCAGACCTGACCCGGTGGGTCGGTTGCGGGAGCGGCTGGACCGCTTCGCGGCCACCGGCGACCGGCGGGCGGTCCTCGACTCCGGCGCGATCCACGACGCCGAGGCCGTCGTCGAGCTGGTGACCGCCACGCCCACGGACGGGCCGCTGCCCGAGCGGGTCGCCGAGGGCATGTCCCTGCTGGCCAGCCTGCACTGGTACCGCTACCGACTGCTGCCGTCGGGCGAGGACGCCGACGACCTCGACCAGGCGTTGCGGCTCACCGAGTTCCTGCTGCGCTTCGCACCGGAACGGGTGCCGCAGCCGCTGCGGGAGCTGCTGCGCTCCCGACCCGCGCCTGCGGACCAGGCCCGACCGCCGCGCCCCCGGACCGCCCCGACGTCGCGCCCCCGGACCGCCCCGACGGGCAGCACCGCCCGCGACGGCGCGGCGAACGCCCGGTACGTCGAGGCCGTCCTGCTGATGGCGGCGGCCGAGACCAACCGCGACTACCGGGCGGCCGACCAGGCCGAGGCGCTGCTGCGGCAGGCGCTCACGGCCACACCCGCCGGAGCGCCGGAGCGGCTGCACTACCTGTCCGCCCTCGGCAAGGTGCACCGCGACCAGTTCCAGCACCTCGGCCGGCGGCGGGCCCTGGCGGCGGCCGTCGAGGCGCACCGGGAGAGCCTGGAGGCCACCGGCGTCGGTGACCCGGACCGTCCGGTACGGCTGTTCAACCTCGGCAACGTGCTGGGCGACACGTACGACGTCGACCACGACCCGGCCGCGCTGGACGAGGCGATCACCGCGCTGCGGGACGCGGTCCGGGTCGCCGCGCCGGGCACGCCGGTGCGCACGATGGCCCGGATGAACCTCGGCCAACGGCTGCGCGACCGGTGGCGGCTGCACCGGCGGCCACGCGACCTCGATGAGGCCGTCGACGCCTTCGCGGCGGCCCGGGACAGTGCCGATCCCCGGGTCGCCGCGCTGCACGGCGCCGCACTCGCCGAGCGGTTCGCCCGTGACCGGACGCCCGCCGACCGGGACGCCGCCATCGAGGCGTACCGGTCGGCGTTGACCGGGTTCGGTGGCCTCACCCCGGACCTGGCCGGCACCGCCCAGTTCGGGCTCGCCAGCCTGCTCGCCGAGCGGCACCTGACCGCCGCCGACCCGGCCGACCTCGACGCGGCGATCGACGCGTACCGGGCCGCCGCCGGCTCCGGGTCGCCGCCCGACGGGATCGACGGCGACGAACTGCGGCACGTCGCGGGCGGTCTCCTGATCACCCGGTACGAGCTGCGGCGACGGGCCGACGACGTCATCGATGCGGTACGGCTGCTGCGCGCCGGCGTGGCCGCCGCCCGGGACCCGGTCCAGCGGGCGTACCGGCTCGCCGACCTCGGTCACGCGCTCGCCCTGGGCCACGCCGACCTCGGCGGGGTGAGCGCGTTGCGCGAGGGCCGCGACGCGCTGACCGAGGCGGAACGGCTGCTGCCCCGGCCCGATCCGCTGCGCCCGCACGTCCTCAACAACCTCGGCAACACCCTGCGCGAACTCGCCGACCTGGCCGGCGAGCCGGAGCTGCTGGAGCCGGCCGCGGTCGCGCTGCGATCGGCCGTGGCCGCCGCCGCGCCGGACGACACCTCCCTGCCCCGCTACCGCTCCAACCTGGGCCTGGTGCTGCACGCGCTGTTCGCCTCGACCCAGGACCTGGCGACCCTGACCGAGGCGATCCAGGTGCTGGCCCGGGTGGTCGACACGACGCCACCCGGGCACCCGGACCGCCTGCCGGCGCTGACCAACTACGGCTCCGCGCTGAACCGCCGGGTCGAACTGGTGGTCGAGGGCGCGCTGCCCGCCGACGGCCGGACCGCCGACGAGGTCGCGGCCGGCGTCGTCCGGGACTCCGACACCGCCGTGGCCGGGCTGCGCGAGGCCGCCGAGCTGGCCGAACAGCAGGCCGACCCCACCGAGTACGCCCAGACGGTCGGCACCTACGCGCTGGCCCACCTGCTGCGGCACCGCCTCAGCGGTGACCTGCCGGCGCTGGACGAGGCGGTTCGGCTGCTCGACCGGCTGAGCCGGCGGCCGGTGGCCGACGCGGACCGGCACCGGATCCTCACCAACCTCGGCAACGCCCTCCTGCTGCGCCACCAGGCCGGTCCCGCCGACGCCGACGCCACCGCCATGCTGGCCGCCTACCGGGCGGCGGTCGACGCGCTGGCACCCGAGCACCCCGCCCGCACCATGTGCCTGAGCAACCTGGCCACCGCCCTGGAGCGGGTCGCCGAGACCGGCCGGGACGGCTCCGGCGCGCCGGCCGAGGCGACCGCCGCGCTGCGTGCCGCCGCCCACGTCGAGTCCGCCCCGTCGCTGCTGCGGGCGACCGCCGCCAGCCGGTACGCGGCACACGCCGCCCGGGCCGGCGACCTATCGGCCGCGCTCGACGGGTACACCACCGCCATCGAGCTGATCGACCTGGTGGCCTGGCACGGCATGGACCCCGACGACCAGGCCCGTCTGCTCGGCCGCTTCCCCGGACTGGCCAGCGACGCCGCGGCGGTCGCCGTCGCCCTGGACCGCCCGGAGCGCGCGGTCGAACTGCTCGAGTACGGCCGTGGCGTCCTGCTCACCCGCGCCCACGACGCCGGTGCCGACCTGGCCGCGCTGCGCGCGCAGGCGCCTCGCCTGGCCGCCCGGCTCGCCGACGTCCAGGCCGCCCTCGACGACTTCCCGTCGCGGTCGTCGGCCGGGCCGGTGTCGCCGATCGGGTGGGACGGCCCCGGGGTGGCGGCCACCGGCGCGGGAGCGACCCCGGAGCAGCGGTACGACCTCGCCACCCGCCGCCGCCGGTTGCTGGCCGAGATCCGCGACCGGCCCGGCTTCACCGACTTCCTCCGTCCGCCACCGTTCGACGAGCTGGCCCGGGCCGCCGCCGACGGTCCGGTGGTACTGGTCAACGTCGCCGACCGGCGCTGCGACGCGCTGGTCGTCGCCGACGGCCGGGTCACCGTGGTGCCGCTGCCGGAGCTGACCCTGGCCGAGCTGATCGTGCGGACGTCGCAATTCCTGAGCGCGATCGCGCTGCTCACCGAGCCCTCGCCGGAGGACGTCCCGCAGCCCGAGGTACGGCGTCGGCACGCGCTGGCCCGCGCCGAGGTGGCCGGGACGCTGGACTGGCTGTGGCGGGTGGTCGCCGCACCCGTACTCGACGTGGCCCTGCCCACCCGGCCCGCCACCGACGCCGCGCCGACGGCCGGTGCCGGGCCCCGGCTGTGGTGGTGCCCCACCGGCGTGCTCACGCTGCTGCCGCTGCACGCCGCCGGCCCGCTCGACCACGGCGACGGGGTGCTCGACCGGGTGGTCCCGTCGTACACCGCGTCGCTGCGGGCGCTGACGCACGCGCGCCGGGGCGTCCCGGCGCGGCCCGACCCAGTCGACGAGGCGCTGTTCGTCGGCATGCCGGAGACGGCGGGTCTGGCCGACCTGCGCGGCGTCGCGCAGGAACAGGAGATCGTCCGGCGGCACCTACCCCGGGTACGTTCCCTGCTCGGACCGCAGGCCAGCCCCGACGCGGTGCTCGACGCCCTGCCCGAGCAGCCCGTCGCGCACCTGTCCTGCCACGGCACCCAGGACCTGCGCGCCCCGGCCCGGGGTCACCTCGAGCTGGCCGGCGGCCCGCTGAGCGTCCGCGACCTGTGGCGGCCGGCGGGACGCCCGGCCGCGCTGGCCGTCCTCTCCGCCTGCGAGACGGTACGCGGTGGAGCGGCCCTGCCCGACGAGGCGCTGACCCTCGGCACGGCCTTTCAACTGGCCGGGTTTCGGCAGGTCATCGGCGCGCTCTGGTCCATCTCGGACGCGCTGACGGTCCGGCTCTGCGCCGACCTGTACGACGGGCTCGCGGTGCCCGGCGGGATCGCACCGGACCGCGCGGCCGTGGCCCTGCACGCGGCGGTCCGTCGGCTCCGCACCGCCCTACCCGACCATCCGGACACCTGGGCCGGCTACGCCCACCTGGGCCCCTGACCGTGGCGTGCACCGCCAGGGGGATCAGCGGCCGGGGGCGTACCAGGTCACGCCGACCGCCGCGACCAGCAGCGCGGTGCACAGCAGCACCAGCCCCACCCCGATGCGCAGCGACCGGACCGCCGCCACCGCCTCCTGATGGTCACCGAGCGGGGCCGGCGGGAGGGCCGCCACCGGGGTCACCGTCAGCCGGCCGTGCGCCGCGCGGAGCAGCGCGAGCGCTCCGGTCACGCCCGCGACCAGCGCGGCGAGCAGCAGCAGACCGACCAGGACGTCCCAACCCGGCGCGAGGGTGCTCACGTCGGAGCGGCCCCGGATCAGGCTGAACCCGACCAGCGCCACCAGCAGGCCACCCAGGCCGTTGCGCCAGGCCAGCGCCGCCGCGCGGACCCGCTCCAGCTCGCCCCGCAACAGCCCGGCGAGCTGCTGCGCGCGGTGCAGGTCGGCCACCGTGGCGGGCGGGCCGGGACGCAGACGGATCACGCCTCGACCTCCAGCCGCAGCGTCCAGTACGCCCCGCAGCCCCGCAGCCCGGCGGGGCACCCCGGGTGCTCGACCTCGCACTCGCACAGCAGCGTCCGGTAGCCCGGGTCGGGCGACGCTGCGTCCTTGCGGTAGACCTCGTCGACGAGGGTGGTGGCGCTCGCGTGGCCGCACCGGGGGCAGGGGCCGCTGAGCACCACCGCGACCTCGAACTCCTGAGCCCGGAAGTCCGCGGCGGCCCGCGCGGCGTACGCCTCGTCGGTCACCTCGGCGTACGGCAGTGGACCCGACACCGGCTCGTCGTCGCGCATCCCGACCTCCCCGCCACCGACGTCTGGACCGTCCACCGTATCCGGTGACCACACCGGGTACGCCCCCGTGCCCGTGTCCGCGTCCCGACTCTCCGACGGACCGACGAGGGGGAGTTGGCCGGAGCGACAGGTGTCGCCCTCCTCGGCGTGCGAGGCTGGGCGCGTGCCGGTGACGCCGGCTCGGGCGGCCGGCCCGGTGCGTGCCGGCGACGGCGAAAGGGAGCGCCATGGCGGGAGCGCCGCAGGTCGACTTCGCGCTCGACACGTACGAGTGCATCGTGATCTATCCCGGCGCGGCCGGACGGGCCCTGCCCCCGGAGACCTTGCAGCGGTTGCAGGCCGAACACGCCGAGCACATGCGGGCGCTGCAACGCGGCGGGATCATCCTGGTCGCCGGCTCGGTGGACGGCCCGGCCCGTACCCCGGAGCCGCCGATCGGCTTCGGGCTGGCCCGCACCGGCAGCGTCGAGGACGTGCGCAGCGTGCTGGAGGCCGACCCGGCAGTGCAGGCGGGCCTCTACCGGGTGGACGTGTTGACCTTCCTCTGCCCGGCCGGCTCGTTGGAGTTTCCCCTGGTCAAGGCCGGTAGCTGAGCGTCGGTCCGGCGGCTGGTGACGGTGCCTCGGCACACGCCGCCAGGGGCCGTCGCCGGGAGCGGGCCGACACCGGCTCGGCGCGGAGGCGTACGATTCCCGGCGCGCGGTCGCCGTTGCCCGTCGCCACCACGTTCCCGGTGCGCTTGCGCCCGCCGGCCCGACGCGTGCCACGCGTCGTTGGACACCTGTTCCGCTGCCTGCAAGGGGTCGGCCCCGAGTCCGACCTGAAGGAGAGACTAGCCTGATGGGCGTGACACGCCGCGCGAAGATCGTCTGCACTCTTGGTCCCGCCACCTCGTCCCCGGAGCGCATCCGGGGCCTCGTCGAGGCCGGTATGAACGTGGCGAGGCTCAACTTCAGCCACGGCAGCCACGAGGACCACGAGGCCGTCTACCGGATGGTCCGGGAGGCGTCCGAGGCGGCCGGTAAGCCCGTCGCCGTCCTGGCCGACCTGCAGGGTCCCAAGATCCGCCTCGGCAAGTTCGCCGACGGCCCGCACGAGTGGCGCACCGGCGACTCCGTCGTGATCACCAGCGACGACATCATCGGCACCAAGGAGCGGGTCTCCTGCACCTACCGGAAGCTGCCGCAGGAGGTGAAGCCCGGCGACCGCCTGCTGATCGACGACGGTCGGGTCGCCGTGGAGGTCACCGACGTCACCGGCAACGACATCCGCTGCCTCGTCACTGAGGGCGGCCCGGTCTCCAACAACAAGGGCGTCTCGCTGCCCAACGTGGCGGTCAGCGTGCCCGCCATGTCGGACAAGGACGCCGAGGACCTGCGCTTCTCCCTGGGGCTCGGTGTCGACCTGGTGGCGCTCTCCTTCGTCCGCTCGGCCGAGGACATCAAGCTCGTGCACGGCATCATGGCCGAGGAGGGCGTGTTCCGGCCGGTGCTGGCCAAGGTCGAGAAGCCGGAGGCCGTGGAGCACCTGGAGGCCATCGTGCTGGCCTTCGACGGCGTGATGGTCGCCCGCGGTGACCTCGGCGTCGAGATGCCGCTGGACCAGGTGCCGCTGGTGCAGAAGCGGGCGGTGCAGCTCTGCCGGGAGAACGCCAAGCCGGTCATCGTTGCCACCCAGATGCTCGACTCCATGATCGAGAACTCGCGCCCCACCCGGGCGGAGGCCTCGGACGTGGCCAACGCGGTGCTCGACGGCGCGGACGCGGTCATGCTCTCCGGCGAGACCAGCGTCGGCAAGTACCCGGTGCTGACCGTGAGCACCATGGCCAAGATCGTGACGACGACCGAGTCCGGCTCGATCGGTGTGCCCCGGCTCCAGCACGACCCGCGTACCCACGGCGGCGCGCTCACCGTGGCCGCCTCGTCGATCGCCCGGGCCATCAACGCCAAGGCGCTGGTCGCCTTCTCGCAGACCGGCGACACCGTACGGCGGCTCTCCCGCCTGCACTGCGACCTGCCGCTGCTCGCGTTCACCCCGGTCCCCGAGGTGCGCGACCAGCTCGCCCTCACCTGGGGCGTGGAGACCTTCCTGATGCCGTTCGTGCAGCACACCGACGACATGTTCCGCCAGGTCGACCAGGCGCTGCTCGGGCTCAACCGGGCCAACCCCGGCGACTACGTGGTCATCGTCGCCGGCAGCCCGCCCGGCACCCCCGGCTCGACCAACACGCTGCGCGTGCACCAGCTCGGCTCGCTGGTCGACGCGGCGTCGGCGCGGGCGCTGCAGTGAGCGACGGTCGGGTCGCGGTCGGCCAGGCGGCGGTCGACCAGCTGCTGGAGGTGCTCGACCTCGACTCGACCGGGGAGATGACCTTCCGGGGGATGAGCCCTCCGGTCGGCCCACAACGGGTGTACGGCGGCCAGGTTGCCGGTCAGGCCCTGGTCGCCGCCGGCCGCACGGTGGACCCGGAACGGTTCGTGCACTCGCTGCACGGCTACTTCGTCCGCCCCGGCGACCCCGCCGAGCCGATCGAGTACCAGGTGGAGAACATCCGCGACGGCCGGTCGTTCTCGGTGCGCCGCTCGGTCGCCCTCCAGCACGACAAGCCGATCTTCTTCATGTCGGCGTCGTTCCAGCGGGCCGAGGAAGGGCTGGACCACCAGGCCCCCGCCCCGCTCGACGTGCCGCCGCCGCAGGACGTGCCGACGATGTCCGACCGGCTCGCCCGCTACCCCGAGCGGCTGGGCATCTGGGGGCAGATCCCCCGGCCCATCGACGTGCGCTACGTGGGGGAGCCCGGCTGGGTCCGTCCCGGTGACCGGCCGGCCGACCCGCACCAGCGGGTCTGGATGCGCATCGACGGCAAGCTGCCCGACGACCCGCTGCTGCACGCCTGCGCGCTCACGTACGCCTCCGACCTCACCCTGCTGGACTCGGTGCTCTCGGTGCACGGCGAGGTGTGGGGGCCGGGAGGTGTGGTCGGCGCGAGCCTGGACCACGCGCTCTGGTTCCACCGGCCGTTCCGCGCCGACGAGTGGTTCCTCTACGACTGCTGGAGCCCGTCGGCGTCCGGTGCGCGAGGTTTGGCGACCGGCCGGATGTTCACCACGGACGGCCGGCAGATCGCCAGCGCCGTCCAGGAGGGTCTGCTGCGCCGCGTCGGCGCCTGACCCGACCGGTCACGCCTGGTGGATGGCCTCGCCGGCGATCTCGATCTGCACGGTCTTGCCGACCAGGACGCCGCCGCTCTCCAACGCGACGTTCCAGAGCAGGCCGTAGTCCTCGCGGTTGATCTCCGCGGTCGCGCTGAATCCGAAGATGTTCTGCCCGTACGGATCACGACGCGCGCCGCCGAAATTCACCTGTAGGTTCACCGCGCGGGTGATCCCCTTCACCGTCAACTCACCGGCGAGCACAAATCGATTGGGCTCGGATTGCGGCGGGGGATTGTGACTTCTGCCTCGTCCACCGAGTCGGTTGCTACGCAGGCGTGCCCAGTAGAAAATCGGGTCGTCGTTGCTCTGCCACGCGATGCCCGTGCTTCGATATTCGAGCGTGGGATAACGCTCCACGTCGAGGAAGTCGGCGCTTTTCAGATGGGTGTCCCGGTCGGCGCTCCCGGTGGAGATGCTCGCCGCCGCGATGGTGGCGGTCACCCCGGAGCGCAGCGGATCCTCCGCCACCGTGATCTCCGCGGTCGCCTCGGCGAACTCGCCGCGAACGGGACTCACCATCATGTGACGGGACAGGAAACCGATCCGCTTGTGCGCCTGATCGAGGCGGTAGGTGCCGGCGATCGGGATGGTCATGCCATCCCAGGTGCGTGTGGCGACATCGGTCATCGTGTTGCCTTCCCCCCGGGTTGTTCAATGTCCGGCCCGAACCCCGCTGACCGGTCGGACAGGCATACTGCCCGCCCAGCATAAGGACGCTTCGGAATCGTCCTTTCGGGCCCCACCGGGTAGTGGATCAAGGCGTACCTCGTTATTGGTTATTCGTCGATGCGTGACCGATCGGCCGAGGGCCGCCGGTCCCGGCGGATGACCTGCGGGCTAACCTTGCCGGCATGCGTCTCTCCGCCCGGGTCGACTACGCCCTCCGTGCGGCCGCCGAACTGGCCGCGACGGCCAGCGGCCCCGGGCGGGGCCGGCCGGTCACCGCCGACCAGATCGCCCGTGCGCAGGAGATTCCGCCGAAGTTCCTGGAGAGCATCCTGTTGCAACTGCGCCGGGGTGGCATCGTGCACGCCCAGCGCGGCCCGGAGGGCGGTTACTGGCTGGCCCGCCCGGCCGAGGAGATCTCCCTTGCCGAGGTGATCCGGGTGATCGACGGGCCCCTCGCGCACGTGCGTGGGCAGCGCCCCGAACAGCTCGGCTACCACGGCCCGGCCCGTGCCCTCCAGGAGGTGTGGATCGCGCTGCGCGCCAGCGAGCGCGAGATCCTGGAACTGGTCAGCGTCGCCGACGTGGCCGCGGGCGCGCTGCCCGCGCGGGTCACCGAGCTGGCCGCCGACCCCCGCGCCTGGATCTGACCTCTCTCCCGGTCTTCCGGGGTTGACCCGCCGGCGTCCCATCCACCGATCAGACACTTGACCCCGGCTCCACCGTGCCGCATTGTCGACCAAGTCGATAGGAGATACCGAAAAGTCAGGGGGCGCTCGTGCGCAAGCTACTGGTCCTCGCTCTGGTCGGGCTCGTCGCGCAGTTGATCGATGGTTCGCTCGGCATGGCGTACGGGCTGACCTCCTCCACGTTGCTGCTGGTCGTCGGGGTCGCTCCCGCCGCCGCCTCGGCGTCGGTGCACCTGGCCGAGATCGGCACCACGCTCGCCGCCGGGGTCGCGCACTGGCGATTCGGCAACGTCGACTGGCGGGTGGTGACCCGCATCGCGCTGCCCGGCGCGATCGGCGCGTTCGCCGGCGCCACCCTGCTCAGCTCGATCTCCACCGAGGCGGCCGCGCCGTGGATGGCCGCCATCCTCTTCACCCTGGGCACGTACCTGCTGGTGCGCTTCGCCCGGCCGCTGCGCACCGGCCGGGTCGGCGGGCCGCTGCGCGGACGGTTCCTCGGCCCACTCGGCCTGGTCGCCGGCTTCGTCGACGCGACGGGCGGCGGGGGCTGGGGCCCGGTGGCCACCCCCGCGCTGCTGGTCTCCGGCCGGCTGGAGCCGCGCAAGGTGATCGGCTCAGTCGACACCGCCGAGTTCGTGGTCGCCGGCGCGGCCAGCGTGGGCTTCCTGATCGGGCTGGGCTCCGAGGGCTTCCTGCTGCCCACCGTCGTCGCCTTGCTGATCGGCGGGCTCATCGCCGCCCCGCTGGCCGCCTGGCTGGTCCGCATCGTCCCCGCCCAACTGCTCGGCGCGGCCGTCGGCGGCGTCATCGTGCTGAGCAACGCCCGCACCCTGATCCGCTCCGCCGAGCTGGACGGCCCGCTCCGCCCCACCCTCTACGCCCTGCTGGCCGCCGGCTGGCTGACCGCGCTGCTCTTCGCCGTACGGGCCCTGCGCCGCACCCGTCGAGCCCGCGCCACCGCCGCGGCCGCCGTGACGGCCCCGGCCCCGGCGTCGGACGCTGGATTGCCGGTGCTTCCCGAGCCGGCCACCGTCCTCCCCGGCGCTGCCGACGGCAGCGCACCGGCCGACCTCAGCGTGGCGGGAACGCCGGGAGCGCGCTGACCCGCGCGACGGCTGGCTGGGGCGAAGCTCCTCAGCCACCCGTCGGCGTTCGCGGCGGCGTGCCTTCCCCGGTGAGCGTGATGCCTGTCCGTCATCAAGATGACTCAGAGGCATCACGCTCATTCGAGTCCTCGCCTCCGCAGGGGGCGAGATGCGGCGTTGCCGCCGGCCATCAGCCCTGCCGAGCGGCAGCCCGGGACGCGGCTCCTCCGCCGCCGTCGCGGCGGGAGGTCGACCGCGGATCGGTGATGCGGCGGTGTCTACAGGCGGCGACGCCGCGACGTCGGCGATCTGGCGGGGTCACCGCGCCGTGATACCGCCACATCGGCGACCTGGCGCGGGCCCGTCGATCGGTGGCGATCGGGCAGGCCGTGGCGCCCGGGCCCGTCAGCGCGTCAGCAGCTTGTCCGCTGCCTCGGCGAGCAGCGTCCACGTCTCGTCGATGTGCGCCTCGGTGGTCTGCGGTGAGCCGACGGCCAGCCGCAGGATGTACCGGCCGGCCACCCGGGTGTGGGTCAGGTGCGCCCGCCCGGTGGCGTTGACCGAGGCCAGCAGTTCGGCGTTCGTGTCGTCGTCGGCGCGCAACCGGAAGCAGACCAGCGAGAACGGGTGCGCCGCCGCCAGCTCGAACCGGTCGTCGGCGCGGACGTGATCGGCGAACCGGGCGGCCAGGGCGACCCCGGAACGGATGTGCGCCCGCAGCCCCTCGACCCCGTACCAGCGCAGCACGAACCACAGCTTCAGCGCCCGGAACCGACGACCCAGGGGCACCTGCCAGTCCCGGTAGTCCAGCACCGCGCCCGACTCCGAGGCGGCGTTGCGCATGTACTCCGGCAGCACGGTCAGCGCCTCGACCAGCTCGCTGCGGTCGGCGACCCAGAACGCGTCGCAGTCGAAGCCGGTGAGCAGCCACTTGTGCGGGTCGAAACAGTACGAATCGGCGTACTCCAGACCGGCGTGCGACCAGCGCAGCTCGGGGCAGACGGCGGCGGCTCCGGCGTAGGCCGCGTCGACATGCAGCCAGATGCCGTACTCGGCGCAGATCGCCCCGATCTCCGCCACCGGGTCGATGGCGGTGGTGGAGGTGGTGCCGATGGTCGCGACGACGATGGCGGGTACGTCCCCGGCGGCCAGATCCGCCTCGATCGCGGCGCGCAACGCGTCCGGGCGCAGCGCCTGGGTGTCCGGGTCCACGTCGAGCGCCCGGACACCGTCCGCGCCCAGCCCGGCGATCCGCGCGGCCTTCTCGATGGAGGAGTGCCCGTGCACCGACGTGTACGCGCGGTAGCGCCGGTCGATGCCGGCGCCGCGCCACCGACCCCCGCTGGCGCGGTGCAGCGCGGCGAGGGTGGCCACCAGGGTCGCCGAGGACGCCGAGTCCTGGATGACGCCGCCACCGGACCCGGTCGACGAGAAGCGCGGCGGCAGGTCGAGCAGTTCGGCCAGCCAGTCCATCATGACCGTCTCGAGTTCGGTGCAGGCCGGGCTCGTCGCCCACATCATGCCCTGCACCCCGAGACCGGAGCTGACCAGGTCACCGAGCAGGCTCGGACCGGAGGTGTTGGCCGGGAAGTAGCCGAAGAAGCCGGGGTGCTGCCAGTGCGTCAGCCCCGGCAGGACGATGGCGTCCAGGTCGGCGAGGAACGCCTCGACCGGTTCACCGCCGGTGGCCGGCGGGGAGCCCGGCAGGGCCTCGGCCACCGTGCCCGGCGGGTCGGCGGAGGTGACCGGTCGCTGGTGCAGTGTCGTCCAGTAGTCGGCGATCCAGTCGACGACGGCGTGGCCGGCGCGGCGGAACTCGTCCAGGTCCATGTGCGGGGCGTTCACCCGGCCGAGTCGATCAGGTGGCGTGGGGGACGGTCAAGAGCCGCACGGCGTGACAGTCGTCGATATTGCGGACCGGAAAGCGCTTGCCCTACGATGCGGCTGAGCCGGATCCGAGTACCAGGGCGTCAACCCCCGACCAGATCGCCGTTCGCCGCCGCCGCGGCGGGCCGTCCACCGCGCCACCCGGGCAGGGCAGGTGGACCAGAGCGGTCACCACCGGATCCCCCGGAGGCAGTTCATGCACCCGTCAAGACAACGGCTGACCGTGCTCGCCGCCGCGACGGCAGCGGCCGTCGTGGCCGGCGCCGCAGGTGCGGTCGTCGCCTCGGCCGCCGCCGTCGGCTGTCGCGTCGACTACCAGGTCACCAACGAGTGGCAGGGCGGCTTCGGCGCCAACGTCACCATTACCAACCTCGGCGACCCGATCAACGGCTGGACCCTGGCCTGGTCGTACGCCGCCGGTCAGCAGGTCTCCCAGGCCTGGAACGCCACCGTCAGCCAGTCCGGCGCGCAGGTGAGCGCCCGCAACGTCGACTACAACGGCGCGCTCGCCACCAACGGCACCGCCTCGTTCGGGTTCAACGCCTCCTGGACGAGCAGCAACCCGGCGCCGGCCAGTTTCACGCTCAACGGCGTCACCTGCACCGGCGCGCCCCCCACGGGCGAGCCGACGACTCCGGCCCCGACCACCCCGCCACCGACCACTCCGCCACCGACCACTCCGCCACCGACCACCCCGCCGCCGACGACGCCGCCGCCCACCAACCCGCCGGCCGGCGCGAAACAGCTCGAGAACCTCGACCGAGGGCTGGTCAGCGTCCGCTCCGGCAACGGCAACCTGGTCTCCTGGCGGCTGCTCGGCACCGAAACCTCCGGCGTGTCGTTCAACCTCTACCGCGGCACCACCAAGGTCAACGCCAACCCCATCACCGGCGCCACCAACTACCTCGACAGCGGCGCGGCGGCCGGCTCGACGTACACCGTGCGGGCCGTGGTGGGCGGCACCGAGCAGGCGGCGTCCGCGCCCGCCCTGCAGTTCGCCAACGGCTACCTGGACGTGCCCCTCCAAGTGCCGGCCGGCGGCACCACCCCCAGCGGCGAGAGCTACACCTACAGCGCCAACGACGCCTCCGTCGGCGACCTCAACGGCGACGGCAGCTACGAGATCGTCCTCAAGTGGGACCCGTCGAACGCCAAGGACAACTCCCAGTCCGGCTACACCGGCAACGTCTACGTCGACGCGTACACCCTGACCGGCACCCGGCTGTGGCGCATCGACCTGGGCCGCAACATCCGGGCCGGCGCGCACTACACCCAGTTCCAGGTGTACGACTACGACGGCGACGGCCGCGCCGAGGTGGCCATGAAGACCGCCGACGGCACCCGTTCCGGCACCGGCCAACTCATCGGCTCGTCGTCGGCGGACTACCGCAACTCCAGCGGCTACGTGCTGTCCGGCCCGGAGTACCTGACCATGTTCAACGGCCAGACCGGCGCGATCGCCTCCACCGTCAGCTACGACCCGCCGCGCGGCACCGTGTCGTCCTGGGGCGACTCGTACGGCAACCGGGTCGACCGGTTCCTCGCCGGCACCGCCTACCTGGACGGCCAGCGCCCGTCACTGATCATGGCGCGGGGCTACTACACCCGGGCGGTGATCGCGGCCTGGGACTTCCGCAACGGGTCGCTGACCAAGCGCTGGACGTTCGATTCCAACTCCTCCGGCAACGGCGCGGCCGCCGGACAGGGCAACCACCAGCTCTCCGTGGCCGACGTCGACAATGACGGCCGCCAGGAGATCGTCTACGGCGCCGCCACCATCGACGACAACGGTCGACTGCTGTACTCCACCGGCAACGGGCACGGCGACGCCCTGCACGTCGGGGATCTCGACCCGGGCCGCGCCGGCCTGGAGGTGTTCAAGGTCGACGAGGACGGCAGCAAGCCCAGCTCCTGGTTCGCGGACGCGCGTACCGGTCAGATCCTGTGGTCCACGCCGGCCTCCGGCGACAACGGCCGGGGTGTCTCCGCGGACATCTGGGCCGGCAGCCCCGGCGCGGAGTCCTGGTCGGCGGCGGTCTCCGGGCTGGCCAACACCCGTGGGCAGAACATCGGCCGCAAGCCGTCGTCGACGAACTTCCTCGCCTGGTGGGACGGTGATCCGGTACGCGAACTGCTGGACGCCACGAAGATCGACAAGTACGGCACCGGCGGCGAGACCCGACTGCTCGACGGCAGCGGGGTCGCGTCCAACAACGGCACCAAGTCCACGCCGTCGCTCTCCGGCGACATCCTGGGCGATTGGCGCGAGGAGGTGATCTGGCGGACCACCGACAGTCGGGCGCTGCGCATCTACAGCACACCCACCCCGACCAGCACCCGGATCTACACGCTCATGCACGACCCGCAGTACCGGGTGGCCATCGCGTGGCAGAACACCGCCTACAACCAGCCGCCACACCCGGGGTTCTTCATCGGCGACCAGATGTCGAGTCCACCCACCCCGAACATCTACCTACGCTGATCTGACCCTGGCGGTACTGATCGCGTTCGCCTAGGGTGGCAGGCACCGGGCCGCAGCCGCGGAATCCGCACAGCTGCAGCCCGGTGCTCCACACCGCGGCATTCCCGACCCGTCCCGACCGGGAATGCCGTACCACCACCGGCACCAACATTAGGCACCGTCCGGGTCGCGGGAGTGACGCTGACGTGAAGATCGTGTTTCACGCGTCCCGGCGCAGGCCCCCGGCGACCTTCTCGGCGATCAACTCGTACGACCGCACCCGGTCGGCCACGTCGTACACCAGCGTGGTGAGCATCAGCTCGTCCGCGCCGGTGCGCTCCTGCAACTCGCCGAGCTGCCGCCGTACCGTCTCCGGCGACCCCATCGCCTGACCCTCGCGCCGTTGCAGCACGAACTCCCGCTCGAACTCCGTGTACGGGTACGCCGCCGCCTCGTCCGGCGTCGACAGCGGCTCCGGGCGTCCGGAGCGCAACTTCAGGAACGACAGCGCGCTCGGCCCGGCCAGCCACTCGGCCCGCTCGTCGGTGTCGGCGCAGACCGCGTTGACGGCCACCATCGCGTACGGCTCGTCCAGCCACTGCGACGGCCGGAAGTTCTGCCGGTACAGCGCCAGCGCCGGCAGCGTGTTCGCCGCGCTGAAGTGGTGCGCGAACGAGAACGGCAGACCCAGCAGACCGGCGAGCTGCGCGCTGAAGCCGCTGGACCCCAGCAGCCACACGGCCGGCTGCTCACCGCGGCCCGGGGTGGCGACGATCTGCCCCGGCTTCTCGCCGCTGAAGTAGTTCATCAGGTCGGCCAGCTCGCGCGGGAAACCCTCCGCCGACAGGCCCTCCATGGTGCGCCGCAACGCCAGCGCGGTCACCTGGTCGGTGCCCGGCGCCCGGCCGATGCCCAGGTCGATCCGGCCCGGGTGCAGGGCCTCCAGGGTGCCGAACTGTTCGGCCACCACCAGCGGCGCGTGGTTGGGCAGCATCACCCCGCCCGAACCCAGCCGGATCGTCGACGTGTTCGCCGCCAGGTGCGCCAGCAGGACCGCCGGCGCGGAGCTGGCGATCGCCGGCATGTTGTGGTGCTCGGCCACCCAGAACCGGCGGTAGCCCAGCTCCTCGGTGCGTCGGGCCAACTCGGTGGTGGCCCGCAGGGCGTCGCCGGCGGTGGCGCCCCGCGCGACCGGGGCAAGATCAAGAACAGACAACGGTACGGTGATCACACGTTGTGCCAACTCCCCGGCCTGCCCGTTCATTCCGGCCGCCGGTCAGCCCACCCCCCGCGCCTGCTCGAAGATCAGGCTGGTCTGGGTGTGCTGCACCACCGGATCGACCGCCAGATGGTCCAGCACGAAATCCCGCAGCGCGTCACCTGACGCCGCCCGTACGTGCAGCACGTAGTCCTCCGCGCCCGCCACATGGAACACCGACACCACACCGGGCAGCCGCACCGACCGCGCCCGGAACGCGTCCACCGCCGCCCGCTCGTGCGCCGTCAACCGCACCGACACCAGCGCCTGCAACGGCAGGCCCAACGCCGCCGGATCCACCTCCGCGTGGAAACCCCGGATCGCCCCGCGCTCACGCAACGCCCGGGTACGCGTCAGACACGTCGACGGCGCCACCCCCACCCGCTCGGCGAGCGCGTTGTTCGGCAAACGACCGTCCGCCACCAACTCGGTGAGGATCGCGCGGTCCACCTCGTCCAGCGGCGGATACCGCCGCACATCGTTCGGTTCAGGGGGCATCCCAGCATCGTCCCCCGAACCAGCGACCAAAACCAGGGCTCCTGGCAGAATCATCTGCCAAACCGTTGCCCGTACACCGGCAGATGTTCGACCCTACCGGCATGACGACGGTGGACACCCGGGCCGTACACGCCGGCCGCGACGACCTGCGCACGCTCGGCGTGCACGTGCCACCGATCGACCTGTCCACCACCAACCCGCTGCCCTCGGTCGACGACGGCGGCAACGCGTACGAACACCTCGCCACCGGCGGCACCCTGCCCGCCGACGCCAGCGCCGTCTACCAGCGGCTCTGGAACCCCACCGTGGCCCGCTTCGAAACCGCCCTCGCCGAGTTGGAGGGCACCCCCCAGGCCGTCGCCTTCGCCAGCGGCATGGCCGCCCTCACCGCCACCCTGCTCGCCGCCACCCGCGACGGGCACCGCCACCTCGTCGCCGTCCGCCCCCTCTACGGCGGCACCGACCACGTCCTCGCCACCGGCCTGCTCGGCACCACCGTCACCTGGGCGCACCCCGACCAGGTCGCCGCCGCCATCCGCCCCGACACCGCCCTCGTCGTCATCGAGACACCCGCCAACCCCACCCTTGACCTCGTCGACATCGCCGCCCTCGCCACCGCCGCCGGCGACGTACCCCTGCTCGTCGACAACACCGTCGCCACCCCCGTCCTGCAACAACCCGCCCGCCACGGCGCCGCCCTCGTCCTGCACAGCGCCACCAAGAGCATCGGCGGCCACGGCGACGTCCTCGCCGGCGTCGTCGCCTGCGACGGCACCTGGGCCACCCGCCTGCGCCAGGTCCGCGCCGTCACCGGCGCGATCCTGCACCCCCTCGGCGGCTACCTCCTGCACCGCGGCCTGCAAACCCTGCCGCTGCGGGTCCGCGCCCAACAGGCCACCGCCGAGAAGCTCGCCGGCTGGCTCGCCGACCACCCCGCCGTACACCGGGTCCACCACCCCTCGGTGTACGACCCGGCGGCGCTCGTCGGCCGGCAGATGTCCGGACCCGGCAGCCTGCTGGCCTTCGAGGTACGCGGTGGCGCGCCCGCCGCCGCCACCGTCGCCGCCGCCTGCCGGCTCATCACCCACGCCGTGTCCCTCGGCGGCGTCGACACCCTCATCCAGCACCCCGCCTCGCTCACCCACCGACCCGTCGAGGGCGACGCGAAGCCCGCCGGCGCGCTGCTCCGCCTCTCCGTCGGTCTCGAAGACCCCGAGGACCTGCGCGCCGACCTCGCCCAGGCGCTCGCCGCGCTCGCCTGATCAGCGCAGCTCGCGGTTGCCCAACACCCGGGTCGGCGCGCCCTCCCGGGCCACCCGCAGCATCGCCCGGCCGATCCCGTCCGTCGTCGTCACCTGGTTCGGCAACAGCCGCCGCAACACCGGAAACAGCGGACGGGTCACCGCGTAACCGATCCGGTAGGCCCGCGTCCGCGACACCGCCCCGTACGTCGGCTGGATGAACCCCGGACGCGCCGCGTACCCGTTCGGCAACAGCTCCATGATCGCGTTCTCGGCGCGGCCCTTGACCCGCGCCCACATCACCCGGCCCTGCCCGGTCGAGTCGGTGCCGACGCCGGAGACGTAGACGAACGTGACCTGCGGGCTCACCTCGGCCAGCAACCGCGCCGCGGCGAGCGGGTAGTCGTAGCTGACCCGGGTGTACGTCGCCTCGTCCAGGCCCAGCGACGAGACGCCCAGGCAGTAGAAACACGCGTCGACGCCGGTCAGCTCCGCCCGTACCGACTCCAGGTCACCGACGTCGGCGACGGTCACCTCGCGCAGCTTCGGGTCCCGCTGACCGGTCGGCCGGCGGCCGACGGTGAGCACCTCCCGCACGTCCTCGGCGAGCAGGCACTCCCGCAGCACGCCCTGCCCCACCATGCCGGTCGCACCGAAGACGACCACCCGCATCAGATCCACCCCTGTCATCGGTCCCGCCACAGGCTCCCACGCCGGATGCCGCCGTCCCTACGCCGGTCGATCATGAAGTTATTGCCTGCGACATCGGCGTGTCGGCGCAATAACTTCATGATCAACCGGGCCGGGCGGGTGGGCTGGCCGGTGGACGGGGCGGGGGTCAGGACTTGGGGCCGACGTGTCGGTCGAGGGTGGCGACCGCCTCGCGGCGCGCCACCGACAGCGAGTTGCGGCGGTTCATTCGCCAGGCGATGCCGAGCAGGTCGAGGCTCCACTGGCAGAGCCCCATGATGTCGGTCGACTCGTTGACGAACATGTAGCGCGGGTAGACGTACTCCTTGCCCCGCACGGTCACCCGGTTGGCGAACCGGCAGCCGTCGGAGTGGAACAGTCCGCGCACGAAGTCGCCGGGGTGGCTCTCGACGAGCGACCGCTGCCAGTCGGCCAGGACGATCGGTCGCTCGTGCTTCTTGCCGGGACCGTGCTGGGGGAACAGACACGGCCAGTGCGTGCCGTAGCTCTGCACGCTGACGCAGCCCTGCTTCTGCACGCGTTGCACCTTGCTGGCGAGCACCGCGCGCATTGCCACATCGCAGGCTTCGATGAGGTCGGGCCAGGCATCAGCGCAGTAGATCCGCAGGACCGGCACCCGCGCCGTCGTAACCAGGTGGCCGTCGCCGAGATAGAGGCCAAGCAGGTAGACGTAGGCGGCGGGGTCTGTCGGACTATCGACACCTTGGCGGCAGCGGAAACACCGGTGTTGCGTGCCCCCGAAGCGAGCTTCGGGGCGGTCGTTGCACCAGTGCCAGACCGTCTCGTACGGCAGGCCGGCGGCGCGAGCCGTGTCGGCGACCGTGTTGCCGGCCAGGAACATCTGCCGTGCTCGTGCGCGAATCTCGGGTGGATGCACGAGAGAATTCTCGAACACCCGTACGACATCTTTTGTGGTGCCCTCGGTGGGATTCGAACCCACACTGTATGGAGTTTGAGACCATTGCCTGCTGCCAGTTGGGCTACGAGGGCGCTTCCCTGATTCGGCCCTGACAGGATACCCACTACGCTGAGGGCGGTGACACCCGGCTGGGCGGGTGTCGGGTTCGAACTGGTGGGGGTAGGGCTGGTGGCTGAGACGCCGACGGATGCCGAGCGCAGGCGCGTGCTGATCGCCGAGGACGAGGCGCTGATCCGGCTGGACCTCGCCGAGATGCTGGTCGAAGAGGGCTACGAGGTGGTGGGGGAGGCCGGCGACGGCGAGACCGCCGTGCGCCTCGCCGAGGAGCTGAAGCCCGACCTCGTCATCCTCGACATCAAGATGCCGATCATGGACGGGCTGGCCGCCGCCGAGCGCATTGCGGGAGCGCGGATCGCCCCGGTGATCATCCTCACCGCGTTCAGCCAGCGGGACCTGGTGGAGCGGGCGCGGGCGGCGGGCGCGATGGCGTACCTCGTGAAGCCTTTCCAGAAGAGTGACCTGGTCCCGGCGGTGGAGATCGCGTTGTCGCGGTACTCGGAGGTCGCGGCCCTGGAGGCCGAGGTCGCGAGCCTGACCGACCGCCTGGAGATCCGTAAGACGGTGGAGCGGGCCAAGGGCGCGCTGATGACGACGTACGGGATGACCGAGCCGCAGGCGTTCAAGTGGATCCAGCGCACGGCGATGGACCACCGGATGACCATGAAGGAGGTCGCCGAGCGGATCCTCGCGGAGACCGCTGGCGGCGAGGTGGCGCAGCAGCCGAGCGTCTGACCGCGCGGGGCCGCCGGGGGCGGCCGGTGGTGGTTAGCATCGACGGGTGTCCGTCCGACGGGTGATCGCGGTGTTCGGCCTGTTCGCGCTGCTGCTGGCGGGCTGTGACGGTCCGTCCGGGCCGAGCGGCGGAGGGTCGACGGCCGCCGCCGGTCCGGCGTCGCGGCCGGCGTGGCAGGCGGTGACGCTGCCGGCGCCGCCGGGTGGCGCGGGTCGCCTGCTGGTACGCGATGCGGCGGCGTGCGCGGGCCGCTGGTTCCTGGTCGGTGGTGTCGCGGACGCGTCGGGTGGGACCCGTCCGGCGGCGTGGACCAGTGTGGACGGTACGACGTGGTCGGTGCTGCCGGTGCGGGCGGATTCGTTCTACGGCAAGCAGAACGTGCTGTCGTCGGTGGCGTGTCGGGACGGTCGGGCGGCGGTGATCGGCGCGAAGGTCGGCGGGGCGCACGGTTATCCGCGGGTGAGCACGTGGCGGCAGGTGGCCGACGGCGCGCTGGTCGAGGTGCAGGCGTCGTTCGAGACGTACGGCGGGCCGAAGGCGGTGAACGTGTCCCGCCTGGCGGCGGGTCCGTCGGGTTGGTTGATCGTGGGTAACCGGTCGGCGGGTGCGGCGTCCTGGGTGTCGTCGCCGCCTGCGGCGGATTTCGCGCTGGTGGAGGGCGCGCCGGGCCTGGCGAGCGACGCCGCGGGGGTGACCTGGGCGTTCGACGCGGTGGCGACGTCGTCGGGCTGGCTGGCGGTGGGTGGTCTGTTGCCGGCCGGTCGGATCGACCGGGATCCGGCGGTGTGGTCGTCGCCGGACGGGCGGTCGTGGCAGCGCACGGTGTTGCCGGGTGGCCCGGAGTACGAGGAGTTGCAGCGGGTGGCGCTTGCCGGCGGGATGCCGGTGGCGGTCGGGTTGCGGGGCGCGACGTTCGGCGCGTGGCGGCAGGAGGCGGCCGGCTGGGTGTCGGCGGGGGCGTTCGGGCGGCGGTCGGACGCGGGTGTGCCGCAGGTGGCGTCGCTGGTGGCGGCGGATGGTCGGTTGTTCGCGGCGGTGACGGACGGGGCGCGCTACTCGGTGTGGGTGTCGACCGACCGGGGTGGGTCGTGGCGGGAGGCCGCGTTGCCGTCGGAGGTGACAGCCGGTGCCGACCGGGACGTGGCGGTGGTGGCCGTGGGTGACCGGTGGTGGGTGGCGGTGGACGACGGTTCGCGGTCCGGCCTGTGGTGGGCGAGCGGGTCGGACGGGTGAGAGCAGGGCCCGCTGTCTCACATATTGGGCAGGCGGGCGGTCAACGTTTGTGCTGCTCACGCTGCATCTTCGGCGCGAAATACGGGAACGAACGGCCCTGTCGGGGCACCGACCGGGCGCGGGCTTAAGGACCGATCGACGGATTCACCTGTTACGCGCATCGACAGGATTGCCCGCATCTTCGTAACGGTTTCGCAGACCCCACGTTCAGCCCTTCCGGGACGGTGTGCGGTGTCGGTACGCTCCGCCATCACGAGCCGTTACGCAGGGGGCGTCCCTGCGGGGTGGGTGGATCTGCGGTCTGCGCGCTGTCGCCGTCACTACGGGTCAGCCGCGTCCGCATCTGGAGGAGGTCAGGAAGCCGTGAGGCGAAGCTATGTACGGGCGCTGGGTACCGTTGCGCTCGCCGCGACCCTGGTGGTCGCGGCTGGTTGCCAGGATTCCGGTGGCGGCGACGGTGGGACCGCGTCCGGTGACTGCGGTGGCAAGATCGCGATCTTCGGCGCGTTCACCGGTGACAACGCGGGTCTGGTGATCCCGTCGCTCAACGGCGCGAAGCTCGCCGTGAAGCAGTTCAACGAGGCGAACCCGAACTGCAAGGTCACCATGCAGGAGTTCGACACCCAGGGCGACCCGGCGGTCGCGACCCCGTTCGCGAACCAGATCGCGGGCGACCAGTCGTTCCTCGGTGTCATCGGTGGTCACTTCTCCGGTGAGTCGGACGCCACCATGCCGATCTACCAGGCGGCCGGCCTGGCGATGGTCAGCCCGTCGGCGACCCGTACGGACCTCACCCAGAAGGGCAACACGTCCTTCTACCGGGTCGTCGGCAACGACGGCACGCAGGCCGGCGCGGTGGCGAGCTACCTGAAGGCGCAGAACGCGCAGAAGGTCTTCATGGTCGACGACGCCAGCGCGTACGGCGCGGGCATCACCGACGAGCTGGGCAAGCAGCTCGGCCCGCTGGTGGTCAACAAGGACAAGATCCAGGAGCGGCAGGCGCAGTTCGACGCCACCATCTCCAAGATCAAGTCGGCGCAGGCGGACTACGTCTTCTACGGCGGTTACACCCGTGAGGCCGCGCCGCTGGTGAAGCAGATGCGCGCCGCCGGCGTCCAGGCCAAGTTCGTCGGCCCGGACGGTCTGTACGACCCGGCGTTCCCGAAGGGCGCCTCCGGTGGCGCCGAGGGCGCGATCATCACCTGCCCGTGCCTCCCGGCCGACAAGGCCGGCGGCACCTTCTCGGCCGACTACCAGAAGGAGTACGGCATCGCGCCGGGTTCCTACGGTGCTGAGGGCTTCGACGGCGCGAAGATCTACCTGGACGCCTTCAAGGACGGCAAGAAGACCCGGGCGGACATCCTGGCGTACGTGAAGTCGTACGACAAGCAGGGTGTGTCGAAGTACATCAAGTTCGACTCCAAGGGCGACGTCGACCCGACCAAGGTCGTCATCTGGGCCTACCAGATCAAGGGCGAGGCCATCGAGCCGCTGCAGGAGCTCAAGCTCAGCTGACGCCATGGCGATGGAGTGCGGCCGGGGTATCTCACCCCGGCCGCGCTCGATTCAAGGAGACCCCCGGTGCATTTCGATGAACTGATCGGTCATCTCGGCCAGCACACGGTCGATGGCCTTTCCAAGGGCGCCATCTACGCCCTGATCGCCCTTGGCTACACCCTCGTCTACGGCGTCCTTCGTCTGATCAACTTCGCGCACTCCGAGGTCTTCATGGTCGGCACCTTCGCGGTGCTGATCCTGTGGAACCAGCTCGGGGTGGAAAATAACCCGCCGATCGGCCAGGCCATCCTGTTCCTGGTCCTCGGCCTGATCGTCGCGGCGGTCGCGTCCGGCGGCACGGCGCTGGCGCTGGAGCGGGTCGCGTACCGGCCGCTGCGGCGCAAGAACGCCCCGCCGCTGATCTTCCTGATCACCGCGATCGGTCTGTCGCTGGTGTTCGTGGAGCTCTTCGGACAGGTGCTGCCCGAACTCCTCGGTGGCGCGCTGCCGGACGTGTTCGGCCGGCCCCGGCAGATCGTCGGTATGCCGACGATCATCCAGCAGGAGACCCTGTTCACGATCGGCAACACGGCGATCACGAACATCCAGTTGATCGTGTTCATCGCGGCCGTGGCCATGATGGCGGTGCTTGACTGGTTCATCAACCGCACCCGGTACGGCCGGGGCGTGCGGGCAGTCGCGCAGAACCCGGAGACGGCCGCGCTGATGGGCGTCAACCAGGAGCGCGTGATCATGCTGATCTTCGTGCTCGGTGGCATCATGGCCGGCGCCGCCGCTCTGCTGTGGAGCATGCGGTTCGGGTTCACCCAGAACAGCATCGGCTTCGTGCTCGGTCTGAAGGCGTTCACCGCTGCCGTCCTGGGCGGCATCGGTAACCTGCGCGGCGCGCTGCTGGGCGGCCTGTTCCTCGGCATCGTCGAGGTCTACGGCGCCACCCTGTTCGCGTCCAACTGGGAGGACGTCATCGCCTTCGTGGTGCTGATCGTGGTGCTGATGTTCCGGCCCACCGGTCTGTTGGGCGAGTCGCTCGGGAGGGCCCGCGCATGATCGACAAGATTCGCTCCGCAGATCAGCGCCGGGTGTCGCTGCTGACCGGCATCGGCGACCGTTGGCGGGCGCTCACCAAGTGGCAGCAGGCCCTCGGGCTGGTCGCCTTCGTGGCGATCCTCTACTACCTGCCGCTGCTCGGCATTCCGGGCCTGACCTGGTTGCGTACCGACTCGATCCAGGGCGGTAACAACTGGGCCGGTGTGCTCTTCGTCTGCGCCATCTACGTGCTGGTCGCGATCGGCCTGAACGTGGTGGTCGGCCTCGCCGGCCTGCTCGACCTCGGCTACATCGGCTTCTTCGCCATCGGGGCGTACAGCGTGGCGCTGTTCGGTTCGGTGAACTCCCCGGTGGTGAAGTGGATCCAGCAGGAGTTCGACCTGCCGCCGACGTGGGCGGTGACCTGGGCGATCTGTCTGTTCATCGCGATCGTGCTGACGATGGTCTCCGGGGTGCTGCTGGGCTGGCCGACGCTGCGGCTGCGCGGCGACTACCTGGCCATCGTGACGCTGGGCTTCGGTGAGATCATCCGGATCGTGGCCCGTAACGCCACCGGCCTGACCAACGGGCCGGTCGGCATCTCGGCCATCCCCGGTCCGGAGGGCGCGCCCTCGGCGGACAACAAGGTGTTCGGTCTGATCGACGCGAAGCCGTGGTACTGGTTGGCGATCACGTTCGTGCTGATCATGGTGTTCCTGGTCCGTCGGCTGGAGCACAGCCGGGTGGGCCGGGCCTGGCTCGCGGTCCGCGAGGACGAGGACGCCGCCGCGGTGATGGGCGTGTACCCGTTCAAGTTCAAGCTCTGGGCGTTCGCCATCGGCGCCGCGCTCGGTGGCCTGTCGGGCTTCCTGTTCGGCAGCCGGAACGCGTTCATCGACCCGACGCAGTTCAACGCGAACCTGTCCATCCTCTTCGTCGCGATGGTCGTGGTCGGCGGCTCCGGCAACATGCTCGGTGTCTCGCTCGGCGCGGTGCTGCTGGCGTACCTGCCGGAGCGGTTCCGCGACTTCGCTGACTACCGGTGGCTGGTCTTCGGTCTGGCCATGGTGCTGGTGATGATCCTGCGTCCGCAGGGTCTGATCCCGAGTCGGCGGCGTGCTCGCGAGTTCCAGGACCGCGCGGCCGAGGCAGAGGAGGCGCCCGCTCATGTCTGACCAGACCACCGACACCGTGACGCCGAAGATCCCGACCCAGCCAGGGCCGCGGCAGGTGCTGCTGGAGGTCGACGACGTCACGCTGCGCTTCGGCGGCGTCGTCGCCCTCGACAAGATCAATTTCCAGATCTACGAGGGTGAGATCCTCGGTCTCATCGGGCCGAACGGCGCCGGCAAGACCACCAGCTTCAACGTGATGACCGGCGTCTACCGGCCGACCTCCGGGGCGGTCCGGTTCCAGGGCCAGAAGGTGACCGGCCGCAAGCCGCACCAGATCAGCCAGCTCGGCATCTCCCGCACGTTCCAGAACATCCGTCTCTTCCCCGAGATGACGGCGCTGGAGAACGTGATGGTCGGGACGGACTCGCGGCACAAGACGAGCGTGCCCGGGGCGCTGTTCCGGCTCTACCGGGTACGGCCCAAGCCGGAGGAGCTGCCCCAGGTCACCGCCGCGTCCGGGCTCGCCCGGACCTGGCAGCAGGTGCGCCTGTCGGCCGCGAAGATCTTCGGGCTGTCGCGGCACATCCTGGAGGAGCGGGCCGCCGAGGCCAAGGCCCTGGAGCTGTTGCGCTTCGTCGGAATCGCCGACCGGGCGAACGACGAGGCCCGCAACCTGCCGTACGGCTACCAGCGGCGGTTGGAGATCGCCCGCGCGCTGGCCACCGAGCCGAAGCTGATCTGCCTGGACGAGCCGGCCGCCGGCTTCAACCCGGCGGAGAAGGAGGAGCTCCTCACCCTGATCCGCAATATCCGTGACATGGGTCTGACCGTCCTGCTCATCGAGCACGACATGCGGCTCGTCATGGGCGTCACCGACCGGATCGTGGTGCTGGAGTTCGGCCGCAAGATCGCCGAGGGTCCGCCCGCGGAGGTCAGTCGCGATCCGAAGGTGATCGCCGCGTACCTGGGGGAGCCCGCCGATGAGCCTGCTTGAGCTGGAGAACGTCGCCGTCGCGTACGGCCGGATCGAGGCGCTGCACGGAATCAGCCTCACCGTCGACGAGGGTGAGGTGGTGGCCCTGATCGGCGCGAACGGCGCCGGCAAGACCACCACCATGCGGGCCATCTCCGGGACCCGGTCGCTCGCCGGCGGGCGGATCACGTTCAACGGCGAGGACATCAGCAAGCTCCGGGCCGACCTTCGGGTGGTGCGGGGGTTGTGTCAGTCGCCGGAGGGTCGGCAGATCTTCCCCGGCATGACGGTGATGGAGAACCTGGACATGGGGGCGTACACCCGGCGGGACTCCGCCGGCATCGCCGCCGACCTGGACCGGGTGCTGACCCTCTTCCCGCGGCTGGCCGAACGGCGCAAGCAGGCCGGCGGCACCCTCTCCGGCGGCGAGCAGCAGATGCTCGCGGTCGGTCGGGCGCTGATGAGCCGTCCGAAGCTGCTGCTGCTCGACGAGCCGTCGATGGGTCTCGCCCCGCTGGTGATCCGGCAGATCTTCGACATCATCACCGAGATCAACCAGCAGGGTACGACCATCCTGCTGGTCGAGCAGAACGCCCAGCAGGCCCTGTCGCGGGCGCACCGCGGCTACGTGCTGGAGACCGGCCGGATCGTGAAGGAGGGGTCCGGGCAGGACCTGCTGCACGACCCGTCGGTCAAGGAGGCGTACCTCGGCGTGGCCTGAGCCACGGCGTACCGGTGGCCGGTCGTCCCCTGGTGGGGCGGCCGGCCACCGGCGTTCGGGCCGGTGGCGCGTTTTCCGCCGCCGGTGCGGTGCCGCCACCCGGGGATGTCGGTGCGACGGACTAGAGTCGCTGCCGTGACAGCTACGACGCCGCGCCTGCTCCTCGTCGACGGACATTCCCTGGCATACCGGGCTTTCTTCGCCCTGCCGGTGGAAAACTTCTCCACCACGACGGGTCAGCCGACCAACGCGGTGTACGGCTTCACGTCAATGCTGATCAACGTCCTGCGGGACGAGCAGCCCACCCACATCGTGGTGGCGTTCGACGTCTCCCGCCGGTCCTTCCGCACCGAGAAGTACGCGGAGTACAAGGCCGGCCGCAGCGAGACCCCGACCGACTTCAAGGGCCAGGTCAGCCTGGTCAAGGAGGTCCTGGCGGCGTTGCAGATCCCGGTCGTCGAGATGGAGGGCTACGAGGCCGACGACGTCATCGCGACGCTCGCCTGCCAGGCCCGCGACCAGGGCATGACGGTGCTGATCAGCACCGGCGACCGGGACGCGTTCCAGCTCGTCGGCGACCAGGTCACCGTGCTCTACCCGCGCAAGGGCGTCTCCGACCTGGCCCGGATGGACCCGGCGGCGATCGAGGCGAAGTACGGCGTCGGGCCCGAGCGGTACCGGGACCTCGCCGCGCTGGTCGGCGAGACCAGCGACAACCTGCCCGGCGTGCCGGGTGTCGGGCCGAAGACCGCCGCCAAGTGGATCACCACCTACGGCGGGGTGGAGGGCGTCATCGCCCGCGCCGACGAGATCAAGGGCAAGGCCGGCGACAGCCTGCGGGGGCGGCTCGCCGACGTGATCCGCAACTACGAGATCAACTGCCTGGTCTCCGACCTGGAGCTGCCGCTGCGCCCGGAGGACGCCCGCTGGGCCGGGTGGGACCGCGAGGCCGTGCACCAGGTCTTCGACACGCTGGAGTTCCGCATCCTGCGCGACCGCCTCTACCAGTACCTGGAGGCCGTCGAGCCGGAGGCCGAGTCCGGCTTCGACCTGACCGGCGAGGTGCTCACCGAACCGGGCGCGCTCACCGCCTGGCTGGACGCCCACGCGCCGACCGGCACCTCGGTGGGGCTCGCGGTCAAGCTCGACACCGGCCCCAACCGCCGGCACACCGCCTCGATCACCGGGCTCGCGCTGGCCAGCGCCGGTGGCGCGGCCGCCTGGGTCGACCCCAGCGGGCTCGACGCCGCCGACGAGAGCGCCCTGGCGTCCTGGCTGGCCGACCCGCAGCGGCCCAAGGTGCTGCACGACAGCAAGCCCGCGGTGCTGGCCTGCGCCGCGCACGGCTGGGAGCTGACCGGCATCGTCCGCGACACCCAGATCGCCGCGTACCTGGCCCGCCCCGACCAGCGCTCCTACGACCTGACCGACCTGGCCCTGCGGTACCTGCACCGCGAGCTGCGGGTGGACGCGCCCGAGACCGGTCAGCTCACCCTCGACGGGCTGGGCGACGAGGGGGTGGCCGAGCAGAACCTCATGCTCCAGGCCCGCGCCACCCTCGACCTGGCCGACTCGATCGACGCCGAGCTGTCCCGCGACGGCGAGCAGTCCGCGCGGCTGATGGCCGGGGTCGAGCTGCCGCTGATGCGGGTGCTCGCCGGCATGGAGCGCACCGGCATCGCCGCCGACACCGACTATCTGTCCGAGTTGGAGGCGCACTTCGCCGCCGAGGTGAAGGCCGCCGCCCAGGGCGCGTACGAGGCGGTGGGACGGGAGTTCAACCTCGGCTCGCCCAAGCAGTTGCAGGAGATCCTCTTCACCGAGCTGGGCCTGCCGAAGACCAAGAAGATCAAGACGGGTTACACCACCGACGCCGACGCCCTGCAGTGGCTCTACGCGCAGCAGCCCCACCCGGTGCTGGCCCACCTGCTGCGCCACCGCGACGTGGCCAAGCTCAAGTCGACGGTGGACGGTCTGCTCAAGTCCGTCTCCGACGACGGCCGCATCCACACCACCTTCAACCAGACGGTGGCCGCCACCGGCCGGCTCTCCTCCACCGAGCCCAACCTGCAGAACATCCCGATCCGCACCGAGGAGGGCCGGCGCATCCGCCGCGCCTTCGTGGTGGGTGACGGGTACGAGTGCCTGCTCACCGCCGACTACAGCCAGATCGAGATGCGGATCATGGCGCACCTCTCGTCGGACGACGCGCTCATCGACGCGTTCAACTCCGGCGCCGACTTCCACGCCGCCACCGCCTCGTCGGTCTTCGGCGTCCCGGTCGACGAGGTCACCCCGGACCAGCGGCGCAAGATCAAGGCCATGAACTACGGCCTCGCGTACGGGCTCAGCGCGTTCGGCCTGTCCCAGCAGCTGACCATCAGCACCGAAGAGGCACGCGGGCTGATGGAGAATTACTTCGCCGGCTTCGGCGGGGTGCGCGACTACCTGCACCAGGTGGTCGCCAAGGCCCGCCAGGACGGCTACACCTCGACCATCCTCGGCCGTCGCCGCTACCTGCCGGACCTGGTCAGCGACAACCGGCAGCGCCGCGACATCGCCGAGCGGATGGCGCTCAACGCCCCCATCCAGGGATCGGCCGCCGACATCATCAAGGTGGCGATGCTGCACGTCGACACCGCGCTCGCCGACGCCGGGCTGCGCTCCCGGATGTTGCTGCAGGTGCACGACGAGCTGGTCTTCGAGGTTGCGCCCGGTGAGCGCGAGGCCCTCGAAGCGCTGGTACGGCGCGAGATGGGCGGCGCGTACCCGCTGTCGGTGCCGCTGGAGGTGTCGGTGGGCGAGGGGCGGGACTGGAACAGCGCGGATCACTGATCTTTTTGGTTGCGGTTGGGGGGTTCCGGGGGCAGCCCGACCCGCTCCGGGCGGTCAGGCTTGATCCCTGCGCGGGTCGGGCTGCCCCCGGAACCCCGACCGGCTTGACCTGGTCGCGTTGCTGCCCGGCCATCGCCCAGGGTGTGGTCATGCCTCGTGGGTGGGGTTACTTGAGGGGGTCGTGGCCCCAGTTCATGAGGGACCAGCGCCACTTCGTGTCGCGCACGTCGCCGGACGGGCGCTGTGCCATGTGCCGACGGACGTAGCCCACCACCTTGCGCATGTGCTTGTAGTCCGCCTCGGAGAGGTCGGCGCGCTTGCGGCGGAGCAAGTTGATGATCTTCCGGCCGGATTCGTGGCCCACGGACTCGCCGCCACCGGTACGGCCGCCCTTGTGCCAGCCGACCTGCTTCGACTCGTCGGTCTCCAGCCACGTCGACAGCTCACCGGGCTTCATGTTCACCGCCTCGGTGAACTCCCGGTAGGTGTCCCGGCCCTGGTCGTCAGCCTTGCTCATGACGCAACGCCTCCGGGCGGTGGGCCACGTCGCGGCCCGTGCCGTCGCTGCGGACCCGGTACTGCGGGTCGGCCGGGGACGCGTTCACCGCCCGTCCGCGAATACGGGTCCGTTCGGTGATCGTGCCCTGCACCACGCCGTACGCGCGGCTGCCGTGTGCCGACCAGGAGACGTGGTCGCCCTTGTGGAATCGCTGTTCGGCCATGCCCCGGGCTACCCGACCCCGTCGGGGTGAAACGGCTACGGCGTGATCTCGGCGATCGGCAGCTTGATGTCGAACGGCTCGGCCAGCTCGATCACGTCGGCGCCGTCGGCGACCAGCTCGTACTGCCGCTCACCGCCCGGGCCCACCCGGTCGCCGATCCGGTACGCGTAGACGTGCACCGGGTCCTGCTCGATCCGCCAGTAGTAGGGTATGCCGGCGGCGGCGTACTCACCGGGCTTCGCGAACCGGTCGATCCGCCGCGTGCCGGGCGAGACGATCTCCACGGCGAGCATGACATCCTCCGGCCGCAGCAGATAACGGTTCGAGGGCACGCTGGCTTGGCACAGCAGGACATCGGGCCGGCGGACCGTGTTGCGGCTGAAGGCGATCCCGATGGCCTGGGCCGCGCGGAGCCCGATCGGTGCATGAGACCGCAGCCACAGATACAGCAGGCTGGAAAGGTCTTGGTGGCCCAAGGTGGGCAGGGGCGGCACCTGAACGACTCCATCGACAAGCTCGACGCGTGGGGCGCCGTCCGGCAGGGTGAGGAGGTCGTCCAACGTGTGGTCGGCACGCTGCTGGCGGGCTTGGTCCGGTCGCCAAGGTTCCGGTGAGATCGGCGTCGGCTCTCTGGTCACGACCACCCAACGCCCGCCGGACGCGGGTCGGGCGGACAACGGGTGCGGCGCGCTCAGTCGGCGGGCTTCTCGGTGACGAAGATGGCGGTGCCGGGGAAGAGCCGTCCGCGCAGCGGGCTCCACTGGCCCCAGATTCCCTCGTGCCCCGGGGGCCACTCCGGCTCCACGAGGTCCAGCAGCCGGAACCCCGCGCCGACGAGTTCCCGGATCCGGTCGCCGAGGGTCCGGTGCTGCTCCACGTACGTGGCCACGCCGTTCTCGTCCTGCTCGACGTAGGGGGACCGGTCGAAGTACGAGTGCACCGCCTTCAGCCCGCCCTCGCCGGGGTCGTCGAGGAAGATCCACCGCATCGGGTGGGTCACCGAGAACACCCACCGGCCGCCCGGGCGCAGCACCCGGTGCACCTCGGCGAGCAGGGCCGCCGAGTCGTCCACGAACGGGATCGCCCCGAACGCCGTGCAGGCCACGTCGAACGACTGGTCGGCGAACGGCAGGGCGAGGGCGTCGGCCTGCACCAGCGGTACGCGTACCCCGGAGGTGTCGGCGGCTTTGGCGGCGTGCCGCAACATGCCGGCGGACAGGTCGAAGGCGACCGGCCGGGCGCCCTGGGTGGCGAGCCAGCGGGCGGCCGCGGCAGCACCGCAACCCACCTCGAGCACCCGCCGCCCGGTGACGTCGCCGAGCAGGTGGGCGTCCGCCTCGCGCAGCCCCTCCGGGCACCAGACGAAGTCCACGTCGCCGAGGAACGTGCCGTGCTCGGCCTGGTAGTCGTCGGCGTCGGCGTCCCACCAGCCGCGGTTGGCCCGCCTGACCTCGGCGTCACCCACCCGGCGCCGGGTCACCCGGCTGTCGTCATCCACCCGCTCACGCTAGGCCCCACCCACCCCGTCGGGTACGGCGGGCGCGACCACCGCCCGGGCCACGGTGTCGGCGTTGATCGACTCGGCGTCCACGAAATCGGGGCGTCCAGGCCAACCGGACACCCCGATTTCCAGGAAGCCGGGCCGATAAAGCTGGAGCCCTGGGGCCGCTGTGACGTACGAGACAGGAGGGGTCGTTTCCGGGCGATTGTTCGGCTTTCGCAGGTCGTCGCGCGGCGAGGAGACGGGAGGGCTTGCACGCTGTGGTAATGCGCACGGTAGGCTAGACGATGCGCTCGCGGATCGTGTGTCTCGGCAGGGAGCAGGTGCGCGGTCGTCGGAGCCACATCATGATCTCACTAGGCGATCGTTCGGTGTGTCCGGCGACGGATCCGCTGGCGCGAACAGGTCACCGCGACACCAGCCTGCTGTGACAACCCACCGACCGGAGCAACCGCCCACATGACGAGCAGCATCGAGGCCCCCTCGAGCGCCACCCGGGTCACCCACGACGATCTCGGTTCCGAGGAGGCTTTCCTCGCCGCGATCGACGAGACCATCAAGTACTTCAACGACGGCGACATTGTCGAAGGCACCGTCGTCAAGGTCGATCGGGACGAGGTCCTGCTCGACATCGGCTACAAGACCGAGGGTGTCATCCCCTCTCGGGAGTTGTCGATCAAGCACGACGTCGACCCCGCCGAGGTTGTGACGGTTGGCGACCACATCGAGGCCCTGGTCCTCCAGAAGGAGGACAAGGAGGGGCGTCTGATCCTCTCCAAGAAGCGGGCGCAGTACGAGCGGGCCTGGGGCACGATCGAGAAGATCAAGGACGAGGACGGTGTCGTCCGCGGCTCGGTCATCGAGGTCGTCAAGGGTGGTCTCATCCTCGACATCGGCCTGCGCGGCTTCCTGCCCGCGTCCCTGGTCGAGATGCGGCGCGTGCGTGACCTGCAGCCGTACGTCGGGCGCGAGCTCGAAGCCAAGATCATCGAGCTGGACAAGAACCGCAACAACGTGGTGCTGTCCCGCCGGGCCTGGCTCGAGCAGACGCAGTCCGAGGTGCGTACCGAGTTCCTCAACAAGCTGCAGAAGGGCCAGGTCCGCAAGGGCGTCGTGTCCTCGATCGTCAACTTCGGCGCGTTCGTGGACCTCGGCGGCGTCGACGGTCTGGTGCACGTCTCCGAGCTGTCCTGGAAGCACATCGACCACCCGTCCGAGGTCGTCGAGGTGGGCCAGGAGGTCGAGGTCGAGGTCCTGGACGTCGACCTGGACCGCGAGCGCGTCTCCCTGTCGCTGAAGGCGACGCAGGAGGACCCGTGGCGGCAGTTCGCCCGTACCCACGCGATCCAGCAGATCGTGCCGGGTAAGGTCACCAAGCTGGTTCCGTTCGGTGCGTTCGTCCGCGTGGACGACGGCATCGAGGGCCTGGTCCACATCTCCGAGCTGGCCGAGCGCCACGTGGAGATCCCGGAGCAGGTCGTGCAGGTCGGCTCCGAGGTCATGGTCAAGGTCATCGACATCGACCTGGAGCGCCGCCGGATCTCGCTGTCGCTCAAGCAGGCCAACGAGGGCTTCGTCGAGGGCGAGGAGCACTTCGACCCGACCCTCTACGGCATGGCCGCGACGTACGACGCCGAGGGCAACTACATCTACCCGGAGGGCTTCGACCCGGAGACGGGCGAGTGGCTCGAGGGGTACGACAAGCAGCGCGAGACCTGGGAGAACCAGTACGCCGAGGCCCGTCAGCGTTGGGAGGCCCACACCAAGCAGGTGCAGACCTCTCGCGCCGCCGACGCCGAGGCCGCTGCCAACCCGGCTCCCGCCGTCCCGGCTGCCACTGGCGGCACCACCTCCTCGTCCAGCCCGGCCCCGAGCCGGCAGAACGAGGAGCCGGCCGGCACCCTGGCTACCGACGAGGCGCTCGCCGCTCTGCGGGAGAAGCTCGCCGGCGGTAAGTGACCCGCTAGCACGACGACAGGCCCCGTCTCCCGCGATCCTCGGATCGCCGGAGGCGGGGCCTTCGCCGTGCCCGCCGCGCTCGGGCCGCGGTGACCAAACGGCGGAGGCGACGGCGGGGGCAGTGGTCACCGTGCGTCCTCTGCTCTGCTTCAACGGAGGAAACGCTCGATGTCCGATTACCGGACGGCAGGTGTCTCCTGGGTTGAAGCAGAGCAAAGGACGTGCGTGACACGTCGGGACCGGGCAGCCCGCCGGTTCCCCGTGGGATGGACCTGTTTGGCGGGTGGCCCGCGATCCGGTTGACTGTCCTGGTGCTGAGGGTGGGATTGACCGGCGGGATCGGGTCGGGCAAGAGCGCGGTGGCCGCGCGGCTGGTGGAGTTGGGCGCGGTGCTCGTCGACGCCGACCAAGTCGCCCGGGAGGTCGTCGCGCCGGGCACCGAGGGTCTCGCGGAGATCGTCGCCACCTTCTCCTCGGCGGTGTTGGACGCCGACGGCGCGCTGGACCGCGCCGCGCTGGGCGCGCTGGTCTTCTCCGACGAGGCCGCCCGCCGCCGGCTGGAGGCGATCACCCATCCCCGGGTGCGGGCACGTACCGCCGAGCTGGTCGTGGCGGCGGCACCGGACGCCATCGTCGTCAACGACGTACCGCTGCTGGTGGAGGTGGGGCTCGCCCCGACGTACCACCTGGTGGTCGTGGTGCAGACGGCCGTGCCGACCCGACTGGAGCGACTGACCCGCGACCGGGGGATGGACCGCGCGGAGGCCGAGCGGCGGATCGCCGCCCAGGCCGACGACGCCCGCCGGCGGGCGGTCGCCGACGTGGTGGTGACCAACGACGGGAGTCTGGCGGCGCTGCACGCCGCCGTGGACGCGCTGTGGCGGGGGCGGCTGCAACCCTACGAGCACAATCTGCGGCAACGGCGGGTCGCGTCGCCGCCCGCGCGCGGCGACGCGGCGGAGGTCGACGCGAGCTGGCCCGAGCAGTACGCCCGGGTGGCGGCCCGGATCCGCCACGCGCTCGCCCCGGCGGACCTGCGGATCGACCACATCGGCGCGACCGCGGTGCCCGGCCTTGCCACCGACGACGTGATCGACGTGCAGGTCGCCGTGCCGAGCCTCGCGGACGCCGACGGGCCGCTCGCCGAGCGGCTGGCGGGCGCCGGGTTCCCCCGAGTCCCGGGGCACTGGTGGGACGACCCGCGTCCGGCCGGCCGGGGGCGGTGGGAGAAGCGGCTGCACGGCAGCGCCGACCCCGGTCGTCCGGTGCGGCTGCACGTGCGGGCCGTGGACTCGCCCGGCTGGCGGTACGCGCTGCTGATGCGGGACCACCTGCGCGCCGACCCCGATCGACGGGCGACGTACCTGCTGCTCAAGCGCGATCTGGTGGACTCGGCACCGCACGTCGGTGGATCCGGCACGGCCCGCGACCCCTGGTTCGACGAGGAGTACCTGCGGGCCGAGCAGTGGGCCGCGCAGACCGGCTGGCGACCCTGACCCCTGGTCAGCGTCCCCGGGGCGGGCGAGCGGCGGCGCGCGGTGGCGGCGGGAGGCGGGGCACCACGGCGGGAGCGAGGTCCAGCTGCGCCCACGCGCCGGAGCCGCTGCGCAACTCCACCCGGCGCAGCGAGCCGTCCCGGTCGATCCAGTAGCGCAGCAGCGCGGCGTCGGTGCGGAACTCCACCACGTCCACCGTCCGCCCGTCGGCGAGGTCCTCGCGGACGCGCACCGGCGCGCCCCGCCCGGCCGCCGGCCCGGCAGCGGCCACCGCGGCGTCGACCAGCCGGTCCAGGTCGTCGCGGGCGGAGCGGGTGGTCCGCCACGCCCCGGCCGGGACCGGGAACGGCGGTCGCCCGGGCGTCTCGGCCGTGCCACCACCACCGGCGTCGGCGGGTACGTCCGTGCGGGACAGGCTGGCGGCGTCCCGGTGCAGCAGGGTCCGGCGATCGGGTACGCCCAGGTCGGCGACCGCCAGGTAGGCGGTACGGGCGGTCCAGCTCAACCAGCCGGCGCCCCGCAGGTTGACCTCGACGCCCACCGGCGCGACCAGCGTCAGCGTGGCACCGCCCTGGCCGCGCAGCCGGGCCGGCAGGGCGTCCCACCGCCGCTGCTCGGCCGCCGTGAGCGCCCGGGGCAGGCCAGGTCGGCCGCCGAGCGCGTCCACCGGATGCAGGGTGGGACGGTCGATCCGGTCGAGCAGCACGGTGACCGGTCCGACACCGGGCAGCCGGGTCACCAGCTTGTGCAGCCGGCCGTCCCGGTCGAGCCAGTAGCGGGCCGACACGTCCGTGCCGGCCGCCGGCGTGCCGGACGTTGCCGCGGCACTGGCGGCCGGTGCGATGGCGGTGGCGGGGGCGGCGGTGGGCGGAGCGGCGGTCAGTGACCCCTGGAACACGTCCACCGGTCCGGCCGCGACCACCTCCTGGGCGATCCAGCGTGCGTCACCACCCGTCGGGGCCGGGTCCGGGCGGTCGGCGGCGAGGCCGAGGAGCAGGTCGAGGAGCGATGCCAGGTTCGTGCCGGGCGTCAGGTGCCGCAGTCGCCAGCGGTCCGTCGGCGGTACCAGCGGAGGCGCGGCCGGGGTGGGCACGGCGGTCGGGTCGGGCCGGACCACCAGGACCGGACCGGCGCGCTGCACCAGGCCCCGGTCGCTGCCCGCCCCCGGCCCGCCCACGTCCAGGTAGAGCAGGGGGCGCGACCAGTCCACCCAGCCCACCAGTTCGGTACGGGCGGCGCCCTCGCCGGCGGTGACATGCACTCCGGCGCGCAGGTCACGCAGGTTGGTGACCCGCACGGCGGCCAGCCGCTCAGCCTCGGCGACGGTCAGCGGCCGGGTCGGCGCGGGCGGGTCCGGCGCCCAGCTCAGCAGCCCGAGCACCAGCGCCGCCGCCGACGTCACGGCGGTCAGGGCGAGCAGGAGCAGCAGCGTACGCCGGCGCCGGCTGGCCCGGGCCGGCCCGCCGCCGTGGCCGGTGCCGTGGCCGGTGCCGTCGACGCCCGGGGCGTGGTCGTCGACGCCGGCCCGGGTGGCGTGCTCCCTGACGCCGGCGCGGGTGGCGCGCTCCCGGACACCGCGTCGGGCGCTGCGGTCCCCGGCGCTGTCCGTGGCGTTGGTCCGGGCGTTGCGTTTCGTGGTGCCGGTTCGGGCGTTGCGGTCCCTGCTGCCGGCCCGGGTGGTGCCGTTCGTGGCGTCGGCGCGGGCGTTGCGGTTCGTGGCGTCGGCCCTGGGGGTGCCGGCTCGGGCTCTGCCCTTCGTGGTGTCGGCCGGGGTGGTGCCGTTCGTGGCGTCGGCCCGGGTGGTGCTGCCCGTGGCGTCGGCCCCGACGCTGCGGTTCGTGGTGCCGGCGCGGGTGGTGTCGGGCGAGGGCGCCGGGGCTCCAGAGGTGTCCACGGATGTGAAACGGGTGGGACGGCACGGGGTGACGAGGCCGGGGTGAGGAGCAGGGGCGCTCGCGGCGGCCGGTCTGCGCCGTGAGCGCGACCACACGGGTGCGCACGCCGGACGAGCCGGGTGCTGCGACCGCTGTGCCGGGGGCGGCCGGCCGTGATGTCAGCCTGGCCACCGGCCCGGTCGGCCGCCGCGAGCGGCCTACACGAAGAGGGTAGTCCCGGTGACATGGGCCACACAATGGGAATATTGAAGCCGATCACGTACCCTGCGCGACGGCCCGAACATGTCGGACCTGCGGCGTACCGTTGATGGCATGGCGCTCGACATTCCTCGGCTCGACGGCCGCTTCCAGGTCATCAGCGACTACCAGCCGGCCGGCGACCAGCCGACGGCCATCGACGACCTTGAGCGCCGGGTGCGGCGCGGCGACCGGACCTCGGTCCTCCTCGGCGCGACCGGCACCGGCAAGAGCGCCACCACCGCGTGGCTCATCGAGCGGCTGCAGCGCCCCACCCTGGTGCTCGCCCCGAACAAGACGCTCTGCGCGCAGCTGGCCAAGGAGTTCAGTGAGCTGCTGCCGCACAACGCGGTCGAATACTTCGTGTCGTACTACGACTACTACCAGCCCGAGGCGTACATCCCGCAGACCGACACCTACATCGAGAAGGACTCCTCGATCAACGAGGAGGTCGAGCGGCTGCGGCACTCGGCGACGATGTCGCTGCTCACCCGCCGCGACGTGATCGTCGTGGCCACCGTCTCGGCGATCTACGGTCTGGGCACCCCGGAGGAGTACCTGGACCGGGCGGTGAAGGTGAAGGTCGGTCAGGACCTCGACCGCGACCAGTTGCTGCGCCGGCTGGTCGACATCCAGTACACGCGCAACGACATGGCCTTCCAGCGGGGTACGTTCCGGGTCCGCGGTGACACCTTGGAGATCATCCCGGCGTACGAGGAGTTGGCGGTCCGCATCGAGCTGTTCGGCGACGAGGTGGAGAAGCTGTACTACCTCAACCCGTTGACCGGTGACGTGGTCCGCGAGGTCGACCAGTTGGTGATCTTTCCGGCGACGCACTACGCGGCGGGTCCGGAGCGGATGGAGCGGGCCATCCGGGACATCGAGACGGAGCTGGCCGAGCGGCTGGCCGAGCTGGAGCGCCAGGGCAAGCTGCTGGAGGCGCAGCGGCTGCGGATGCGCACGACGTACGACATCGAGATGATGCGCCAGGTGGGCTTCTGCTCCGGCATCGAGAACTACTCGATGCACATGGACGGGCGGCTGCCCGGCAGCCCGCCGCACTGCCTGCTCGACTACTTCCCGGACGACTTCCTCACCGTGGTCGACGAGTCGCACGTGACGATCCCGCAGATCGGCAGCATGTACGAGGGCGACGCCTCCCGCAAGCGGATGCTCATCGACCACGGGTTCCGGCTGCCCAGCGCCGCCGACAACCGGCCGCTGCGGTTCGACGAGTTCCTGGAGCGGGTCGGCCAGATGGTTTGCCTCTCCGCCACCCCCGGCACCTGGGAGTTGGAGCAGGCCCAGGGCGAGTTCGTCGAGCAGGTCATCCGCCCCACCGGGCTGGTCGACCCGGAGGTCGTGATCAAGCCGACCAAGGGCCAGATCGACGACCTGATGCACGAGATCAAGCTGCGGACCGACCGGGACGAACGGGTGCTCGTCACGACGCTCACCAAGAAGATGGCCGAGGACCTGTCGGACTACCTGCTGGAGAACGGCGTCCGGGTGCGTTACCTGCACTCCGAGGTCGACACGCTGCGCCGGGTCGAGCTGCTGCGGGAGCTGCGCAAGGGCGAGTACGACGTGCTGGTCGGCATCAACCTGCTCCGGGAGGGTCTCGACCTGCCCGAGGTGTCGCTGGTGGCGATCCTCGACGCCGACAAGGAGGGCTTCCTGCGCAGCGGCCGGTCCCTGATCCAGACCATCGGACGGGCCGCCCGTAACGTGTCGGGCCAGGTGCACATGTACGCCGACAAGATCACGCCGTCGATGGCGGCGGCGATCGACGAGACCGACCGGCGTCGCGCCAAGCAGATCGCGCACAACGAGGCGCACGGCATCAGCCCGGAGCCGCTGCGCAAGAAAATCCACGACATCCTGGACGACATCTACCGCGAGGCGGAGGACACCGAGAACTCGCGGGTCGGCGGCGCGGTCCGCCAGCTCTCCCGGGGTAAGGCGCCGGTCAAGGAGACCCGCAGTCGCAGCCGGTCGACCGCCGCCACCACGTCCCGGGAGGGGATGGCCCGCGCCGACCTCGCCCAGCTCATCCAGGAACTCAACGACCAGATGCTGGCCGCCGCCCGCGAGCTGCAGTTCGAGCTGGCGGCGCGGATCCGCGACGAGGTCGCCGACCTGAAGAAGGAACTCCGGGGGATGGACGCCGCCGGGGTGAAGTGACAGCTGGGCCCGCCCAGGCACGACCGACACGGTCACGAGTGGCGTGGGCGGGCGTGGCACGGTTTGGGCTCGGCGCGGACGGCCCGGGTGCGACCGCGCGTGGTTGTGGTGTGGAGCGTCCGGCAGCGGCTCGCGGTTGATCTCCCCGCCGAGCCGGTCACCGTTGACCGGCGTGGGCGGGCGTGTCTCGGCCACGCGCCGGGTGGGCGGTTCGTGCGGCGAGCGGGAGGGGCGGTCGGGTGCGATGACGCCGGTCGACGACGAGATGGTCCTCGGGGTGCCCGAGATCCGCCTGCGTCCGTTCGTCGACAGGTACATCGGCTACCGGGAACGCGCGGACATCCCCCTGGTCCGCCGGGAGACCGCTGGTGCCTTCGTGGTGCTGATCCTGGGGTGGGGCGCGCCGCTGGACGTGGCCGATCCGCGCAGCGCCGAGCGTGGGGTCGAGCGGGTCGACTCGTTCGTCGCCGGCACCTTCGACGGCTGGTGCACCACCCGCACCGTGGGCGTGGGGGAGGGCGTGGAACTGCTGCTGACGCCGCTGACCGCCCGGCGCGTCCTCGGCCTGCCGCTCGGTGAGCTGACGAACCGGGCAGTGGGCCTCGGACACCTGCCCGGCCGCTGGCTTGAGCAGCTACGGCGCCAGTTGGCCGACGCCCGGGGCTGGCCGCAGCGCTTCGCGCTCCTGGACGCGGCACTCGCCAATCGCCTGGCGGCGTCCCCGCCCGTCGACGCCCGCCTCGACTGGGCCTGGCGATGGCTCACGGCGAGCGGTGGGCGCGGCGGTGTCGGCGAGCTCGCCGCCGAACTGGGGTGGAGCCGGCGGTATCTGGCGGCCCGATTCCGGGAGGACGTCGGCCTGCCACCGAAGACGGCGGCCCGGTTGATGCGCTTCCAACACGCGCACGCTGCGCTGCAGGGTGCCGCCGCGACCGGATCGCCGCCCGGACGTGGAGGGGCTGTCGACTGGGCCGAGGTGGCCGTCCGGTGTGGCTACTACGACCAGTCGCACCTCATCCGGGACTTCCACCAGTTCGCCGGCGCCACACCGGCGGCGCTGCTCGCCGCACGCTCCCCCGTCTGAAGCGAGACGCCGTGGGGTGTGGGGCCGGCGGGCGGGGACGGGCAGCCACCGAAGCCGCATGGTCAACTCCAGATCGCCGATCTGGCGGTGTCCGGCCGCCCTGATGCCGCCACGTCGGCGACCTGGTGTGGATCAACGTTCACGATCGACTCGGGTTCAGGGAAGTGGGGGCGTCCCGACCGCGCCGACAGCCCGGTTTGCGGGAACTTGGGAGTCGGCCCGTCCCAGCGCGGCGGTCCGGCGCAGGTTGGGCTACCCGGGTCACATTCGTCCAATCGGGGAGTCGACTCCGGGCCGGAGACTTGTCGCTATGCGAACCGTCTATCCGATCCTTCGTTATCCCGACCCCCGCGCCGCGATCGACTGGCTCTGTTCCGCGTTCGGCTTCCAGGTGCACGCCGTGCACGAGGCGCCGGACGGCGCGGTCGCCCACGCCGAGCTCGTCCTCGACACCGGCATGATCATGCTGGGCCCTCGGGTCGGCCCGGAGTCCCCGGCGACCGTGGACGACTGGTCCGTGTACGTGGCCGTGCCCGACGTCGACACCCACTGTGCCCGAGCGCGTGCCGCCGGGGCGGACATCACCCGGGAGCCGTTCGACACCGACTACGGGTCCCGCGACTACGCCGCCCGCGACCTCGCCGGCATCCTCTGGTCGTTCGGCACCTACCGGCCGTGAGTCACCCACTGGCCGTGAGCCACCCACCGGCTCTGAACCACCCACCGCCGCGAGTCACCCACTGGCCTTGAGGCACGCACCGCCGTGAGTCACCCACCGCCGTGAGTCACCCACCGGCCGTGAGCCACCCGCTGGCCGTGAGTCACCCACCGGCCGTGAACCACTCACCGGCTCTGAGCCACCCGCTGGCCGTGAGTCACCCGCCCGCCGTGAACCACTCACCGGCTCTGAGCCACCCGCCGGCCGCGAATCACCCGCCCGCCGTGAACCACCCGCCGGCCCTGAGCCGCGTGTCGGCCCTGAGTCGAGTGCCGACTCGCTTGCGCCTACCGGCCTGAGCCCTGACCAGGGAAGGAAGGCTTCGACGGTAAGGGATTTCCCCGCCTCGCGTGATCGCTTCAGTTGCGGTGCGCAAGCGTGCTATTGCACTGGGTGATCGTGCTGCGTACGCTCCCTCGATGGGGAGGCGGGGATGCCGTTGCCAACAAGTCCTGTCATTCGACGCGCGCGCCTCGGCGCTGAGCTGCGTCAGCTACGCCGGCGCGAGGCGCTGACCCTGGAGCAGGTCTGCGACCGGTTGGGCTGGGCGTCGACGTCCAAGCTGTCCCGCATCGAGCTGGGCCAGAGCCGGCCGGATCTCGCCGACGTGCTGGATCTGCTCGACGTCTACCAGGTGCCCGCACCGGCCCGGGACGCGTTGATCGTGATCGCCCGGGACGCGGCCACCAGCCGCGGGTGGTGGAAGACGCTCGGCGAGATGAGCGAACGGCAGCGCGTCTACGCCGAGCTGGAGGCGGGCGCGGCCGACATCGTCGAGTACCAGCCGGCGCTGGTGCCGGGGCTGCTCCAGACGCCGGCGTACGCCCGGTCGCGGGTCGCCGCCGGTGTGCTGCTCACCCCGGACGTCGACGTGGAGGCCGAGGTGCGCGCCCGGGCGTTGCGGCAGGAGGTGCTGCGCCGGGCCGACCCGCCGCGCTACACGGCGGTGCTCGCCGAGGCGGTGTGCGATCCGGGCGACCTGCCGCTGGACGTCTGGCGGGAGCAGTTGCGGCACCTGGTGGCGGTGACCGGGCTGGCCCACGTGACGGTGCGGTTGCTGCCCCGCGGGTTGGCCGGCGGCGGGCTGCACCCGCTCACGCCGTACTCCTGGTATGCCTTTCCCGACCCGGCGGACCCGCGGACGGTGATGCTGGAGGCGTTGACCACCGACGTGCGCCTGGCGACCGTGCTCGACGTCGACAGGTACGAGCGGATGACCGAGGCGTTGCTGGCGGCGGCGTTGTCTCCGGAGGAGACGGTCACCGCGTTGGCCCGCCGGGTCGGGCAGTAGGGCTCACTCGCGCGGTCACCGGGCCCGGCGCCCCCGAGCCCGTCGGGACCGGCGACCCGCGCGTGCGGGAGGCACGATAACCGCGGGGTACGACAGGTCCACTCAGGCCGGTACGTCGAGGAAGTGCTCGACCACCGGCGGCCCGGCGAAGTGCGGCCCGATCAGCCCGCGCCACTGGGTGAACCGTTCGGTGTCCCGGAAGTTCTTCTCGTGCGCCTCGACCGAGTCCCACTCCACCAGCAGCACGAACCGGGTGGGGGACTCGATGCCCCGGGTCATCCGCACCGACCGGCAGCCGGGCGTGCCGGCGAGCACCGGGTGACCCTGGGCGTACGCGGCGGCGAACGCGTCCTCGTGTCCGGGCAGTACGTCGATCAGCGCGACCTCAAGCACCATGCCGGCAAGCCTCCCACGGCCCGGGGTCGTACGGGTGCCGTGGGGTCTGTTCCGGCGTCGAGACACGTCCTAAGGTCTGACGACATGATCATCGACTGGCTCACCGGCACCGCGTTCCGGGTGGGAGGCGTCGGCACGACCTGGGCGGAACTGCTGGGGTTCGCCACCGGCGTGCTCAACGTGTGGCTGGTGGCCCGGCAGCGCGTCGCCAACTGGCCGATCGGCATCGCCAACGTGCTGCTGCTCATGCTGCTGTTCTGGACGGCCGGGCTGTACGCCGACGCCGGGCTCCAGGTCGTGTACGTGGCGCTCGGCTGTTACGGCTGGTGGTACTGGTTGTTCGGGGGCGAGGAGCGGACCCGGCTGACGGTGAGCAGGACCGGCGGGCGCGAGTGGGTGGCGCTGGCGGTCGTCGGGGTGCTGCTCACCGGCGCGCTCTGGGTCCTGCTGGACCGGGCCACCGACTCGACGGTGCCGCTGCCGGACGCGCTGACGACGGCGCTGTCCCTGCTGGCGACGTACGGGCAGACCCGCAAGCGGGTGGAGAGCTGGTGGCTGTGGATCACGGCCGATCTGATCTACATCCCGTTGTACGCCTACAAGGGGCTGCACCTGACGGCCGTGCTGTACCTGGTCTTCCTCGCCCTGTGCGTGGTCGGGTTGCGGGCCTGGCGGGCCGATGAGCGCCGGCTCGACCGGGCGACCCCGACGCCGCCCGGCCCGGCCCCGGTGACCGCGTGAGCGGGCCGACGCCCGCGCGGCGCCCCGAGTTCGGGCACGGGATGGTGGTGGGGAAGTTCTACCCGCCGCACGCCGGGCACCACGCGCTGATCGCGGCGGCGGCCGCCCGCTGCGCCACGGTCACCGTGGTGGTGGCGCCGTCGCGCCGGGAGTCCATCCCCCTCACCGCCCGGCTGGACTGGCTGCGCGAGGCGCACGCGGACACCCCGTGGGTCCGGTTCGTCGGCCGGTACGACGACCATCCGGTGGACTACGCCGACCCGGCGGTCTGGGACGCGCATTGCGCGGTGTTCCGGGAGGCGGTCGGTCCGGAGCGGGTGGACGCCGTCTTCTCCTCCGAGGCGTACGGGGAGGAGTTGGCCCGCCGTTTCGGGGCCGTACCCGTGGCGGTTGATCCGGATCGGCGGACCGTGCCGGTGTCCGGGACGGCGGTCCGCGCGGACCCGGCGGCTCACTGGCGGTGGCTGAGTCCGCCGGTGCGGGCCGCTCTGGTGCGGCGGGTGGTGGTGGTCGGCGCCGAGTCGACGGGCACCACCACGATGGCCGAGGCGCTCGCCGCGCACTACGGCACCCTCTGGGTACCGGAGTACGGGCGGGAGTTGACGGCCCGCAAGCTCGTCCGGCTGCGGGAGCGGTCGCCCGAGGCGACGATCTTCGACGTCGGCTGGGACCGCGAGGACTTCCGTGAGGTGGTGCGCGAGCAGCAGGCGGCCGAGGACGCGGCGGCCCGGTCGTCGGGGCCGTTGCTGTTCTGCGACACCGATGCGCGGGCCACCGCGGTCTGGGAGGAGCGCTACCTGGGCAGCGCGTCGCCGCAGGTGCGGGCGGCGGCCCGCCGGCCGGCGCTCTACCTGTTGACCGACCATCGGGGTGTGCCGTTCGCCGACGACGGGTTGCGCGACGGCGAGCACCTGCGGGCCTGGATGACCGGGCGGTTCCGTGCCGAGTTGGCCGGCTGCGGGGTGCCGGTGGTGGAGTTGACCGGGTCGCACGCCGAGCGGCTGGCGCGGGCCGTGCAGGTCTGCGACGAGCTGCTGGCCGCCGGCTGGTCGTTCGCGGACCCGATCACCGCACCCGACACACTAGCCTCCTAGGACGGCTGAGGGGGTGTGCCGTGGGCACCGCCCGCCCCAGGTGTGATCACGGCGCGTGGTGGGCAACAATGGTCCCCGAGGAGGGGAGTATTCCCCCGCGACGAAGTCGTCAGCACGGACGATCGCCGGATTCTCGGCGACCGACCCGGCTCCGTCGGTCGCCGTCCCGTTCGCGGGTCGGGGGCGGAAGAGACCTCCGACAGTCACCAGAGCGAGCGAGAGCGGCACGCCGGGCCCGGCAGGGGCGTACGGTGTGCCCGACGCCGCGTGTCTGCCGGAGGAATGAACGTTGGACGTGTCCGGGTTGGTGTGGGCGGGAACCCTCGTCGCACTGTCTGCGGTGCTGCTCGTCGATCTACTGATCATCGGCCGGCGCCCGCACGAGCCGAGCGTGCGCGAGTCGAGCCTCTGGGTCGCCTTCTACGTCGGCCTCGCCCTGCTCTTCGGCGTCGGTGTCTGGCTGACCGCTGGGGCCAGTTCGGCGGGGCAGTTCTACACCGGCTGGCTCACCGAGTACAGCCTCTCGGTGGACAACCTCTTCGTCTTCGTCATCATCATGGCCCGGTTCGGGGTGCCCCGGCAGTACCAGCAGAAGGTGCTGCTCATCGGCATCGTGCTGGCGTTGGTGATGCGCGGCGGGTTCATCGCCGCCGGCGCGGCGCTGATCTCACAGTTCTCCTGGGTCTTCTACATCTTCGGCGCGTTCCTCATCTACACGGCGGTCAACCTGGCCCGCCAGGGTGAGCCGGACGAGGACGAATTCTCCGAGAACATCCTGATCCGGTGGAGCCGCCGGGCGCTGCCGATCTCCAAGGGCTACGACGACGCGAAGCTGACGACCCACGAGAACGGGCGGCGGCTGTTCACGCCGATGCTGATCGTGATGATCGCGATCGGCACCACCGACCTGATCTTCGCGCTGGACTCGATTCCGGCGATCTTCGGCATCACCCAGGAGCCGTACCTCGTCTTCACCGCGAACGTGTTCGCGCTGATGGGGCTGCGTCAGCTCTACTTCCTGCTCGGTGGCCTGCTCGACCGGTTGATCTACCTGAGCTACGGGCTGGCGGTCGTGCTGGGCTTCATCGGGGTCAAGCTGGTGCTGGAGGCGCTGGCCGACAACAACCTGCCGTTCATCAACGGCGGGAAGCACGTCGCGTGGGCGCCGCACATCCCGATCTGGCTGTCCCTGCTGGTCATCATCGGCACGCTGGGCATCGCCACCGTCGCCAGCCTCATCAAGTCCGCCCGGGACCGGCGTCGCGAGCTGGCCGAGGCCCGACGCTGACGCGTTGCCGGCCGGGCCCGGTGACGGGTCCGGCCGGTCAGACCCGGTGCACGCCCACCAGGGTGGCCGTCCGGTCGGCCGGCAGGGGCTCCTCCACCACCCGCCGCCGCCGGTAGCAGGCGTGCAGCATCCGTCGGTCGGCGGAGCCGTCGGCGGCGGCGGTGACGATGCCGATGTGGTGGATCTTGCGGCCCGGCCGGGCGAAGAAGTAGAGGTCGCCGGGGCGTTCCGCGCCCAGGTCGAGGGGGGTCGTCGCGACGGCCTGGTCGTCGGCGTCGCGGGGGAGGAACACGCCGAACCGCCGCCAGGCCAGGTGGACGAGGCCCGAGCAGTCGATGCCGTACGCCGACAGCCCGCCCCAGATGTACGCCACGTCCAGCAGTCGCTGGGCCACCGCGAGCGCGTCGGTGGCACCGGGTGGGCCGCTCTGCGGGGCGACGACGTGCCCGTCGGGCAGCCAGAGCGGCGCGTCCCGGCCGGGAACGTGGACTGCCCGCCAGCCGTCGCGGGCCGGACCGGCCGCAACGAGGCGGGTGCCCACGACGACGCCCGGCAGCACCACCGGCCCGTCCGGGGCGGCGTGCAGCCCGGTGACGGTGGCGTCCACGACGAGCGGGTCGCCGCCGACGACGACGGGGTCCTGCGGGGTCAACTGGTCGGCGGGGAGCCAGCCCGGGTAGCCGCGGGGATCGAGCTTGGCGGCCGGCTGCTCGACGGCCACCACCCGGGCCCAGCCGTCCGGGCGCAGCTCGTCGATCAGCACCCGCTCGCCGAGGAGAAGCTGACTCAGCACGCAGTCGCCGACCTGCTGGTCGGTGTCCAGGCCGGAGACCCAGGTCGGGATGTCGACGCCGGCGGTGAGCGCGGGACCGTCGACCGCACGGACCGCCTCGGGCGATGACCACAGCGTCGCCACCGCGACCCGGACGACGGCCTCGCGGCCCGGTTGAAGCTCCACGTCGACCCCCAGCTCGTGTCGGCTGTCCGGGGAAACCCTATGAAGAAAAGCGACGATCCTCAACCACGAGTCTGCATCTTTACTTCAGTCAGGCCGGAGATGCCCAGGCCAGGCGCGTCCGGCAGGACCACCGTCGGCCCTTCGTAGCGGATCCCGCCCTGCACCGGCGACCAGGCCAGCCACCACGCCGCGTCCAGGTCGGCGACCGCCGTGGTGCCGTACGCGGCCACCAGACTCGCCGCCGCGCCGATGCCGACCTGACTCTCCATCATCGACCCGACCACCGTGCCGAGCCCGTGCGCGCGGGCCAACTCCAGCAGCGTGCGCGCCGGGTGCAGCCCACCGCACTTGGCCAGCTTGACGTTCACCAGGTCGGCGGCCCGGCGACGGATCACCTCCACCAGGTCGCGGACCCCGAAGACCGCCTCGTCGGCCAGGATCGGCACCGACACCCGGTCGCTGACCCACGCCAGCCCGTCCAGGTCCCACCGGGCCACCGGCTGCTCGACCAGCTCGACGTCCAGCTCGGCGTCCTCGATGCCCCGGATCACCCGGACCGCCTCGCGCGGCGTCCAGCCCTGGTTGGCGTCGAGTCGGATGCGCACGCCGGCGCCGACCGCCGCCCGTACCGCCCGTACCCGGTCCAGGTCACCGGCCGCGTCCGTGCCGACCTTGAGCTTCAGCACGCCGAAGCCGTCGGCCCGCCGCTGGCGCGCGGCCGCCGCCAGGTCGACCGCGTCGCCGGCGGCGAGGGTGACGTCCGTCGGGACCCGCAGGGTCGTGCCGCCGAGCAACCGCGCCAGGGGTACGCCCAAACGCCGCGCCGCCAGGTCGTGCAGCGCCACGTCCACCGCCGCCTTGGCCGCCTCGTTGCCGACCACCGCCCGCTGCACCTCGGCACAGCGGGCGACCAGGTCGTCCGGGTCGCGTCCGGTGAGCAGCGGACCGAGCAGTTCCCGGACGCAAGCGTCCGCCCCGGCCACCGAGGCGCCGGTGACCTGCCACACCTGCGGCGCCTCGCCGAAGCCGGACCGACCGTCGGCGTCGACCAACTCGACGATCAGGGTGTCCACCGTGGTGGTCCGGCGCAGCGCGGTGACGAACGGGGTGTGTAAGGGGGCGGAAACCCGGTGGGTGCGTACCGCCGAGATCGTCATGTGCGGCACCCTATACGGAGGAACACGGCGGGAGGGTAGGCCGGATGGTCGTACGGGACTGGCAACTGGTGGGCGCGCCGAACGCCCGTGACCTGGGTGGCCTCGTGGGTGCCGGTGGTCGCCGGGTCCGCGCCGGCCAGCTCATCCGCACCCCGGCGCTGGGTCGGCTCACCGACGAGGACCTGCCGGTGCTGGCGAAGCTGGGCCCGGCGTGCGTGCTCGATCTGCGCGACGGCACGGAGATCGACGTCGCGCCGCCCGACCGGCTGGCCGGCGAGCCACGGGTGGCACACCTGCCGGTGCACGACCCGGAGCACCCCGTCTTCACGTACGTCTCGGCGGTGCTGCTCGGGCACGACCTCGACGCGTACGCCGAGTTGGCCCGGCAGGGCACGGCCGGGGCGATGGCCGAGATCTACCGCTGGTTCGTCACCGGTGAGTCGGCCCGGCGCAACTTCGGCGCGGCGGTACGCCTGGCCGCCGATCCGGCGAACCTGCCGCTGGTCTACCACTGTTCGGCCGGCAAGGACCGCACCGGCTGGCTGACCGTCGTCCTGCTCACCGCCCTCGGGGTCGACGAGGAGGCGATCCGCGCCGACTACCTGCGCAACAACGCGCTGACCGAGAGCCTGCGGGCGGTGCTCGTCGAGGCGCTGCGCCGCCGGCAGCCCGCGTTGGACGTCGACGCGGTGCGGCCGGTGCTGGAGGTCCGCGCCGGGTATCTGGACGCGGGTTATGCGGAGGTGCGGCGGGTGCACGGCTCGTTCGACGCGTACCTGCGCGACGGGTTGGGGGTGACCGACGAGGTCGTCGGGGCGCTGCGGGCGAACCTGTTGGAGTGAGCCGGCCGGGCCTCAGAGCCGGTGGCGGGCCGCCCACGCCTGGGCCGAGACGCGGGCGAGGAGTTGGCAGGCGTCGTCGTCGCGGTCGGTCAGGTCCGTGGTGGTGCAGACGGCGATCACGTACGGCGGGGCGTCGTCGGGCAGCACCACGCCGACAGCGTGGCGCACCCCGCGTACCCAGCCGTTCTTCAGCGCGATGCGGGTGCCCTCGGGCAGACCGGCGGCCAGGTCCTCGCGGTGCTCCTGGGCGAGCAGCACGTCCAGCATGGCGGCGCAGCCGGCCGGCGAGGCCAGGCGGCCGGGCGTGGTCGCGCCGGCGGCGAGCGTGCCCAGCAGGGCGGCCAGGTCGGCGGCGGTGACGGTGTTGGTGATGCCGGCGTCGCGGGCCGCGAAGTCCTCGATGCCGCGCCCGGTGACGCTGTCGCGGGCGCCCGCGAGGGCCCACACCTCGGCCACCGCCGGCAGTCCGACGTGTGCGATGACCAGGTTGGTGGCCAGGTTGCTGGACCGGACGATCATCCGCTCGGCCAGCCAGCGCAGCGTCGCCGTCCCGCCGAGCCGGTCCCAGACCGCGTCGTCGTTGTCGTAGTGCGCGGCGCAGGAGAAGCGCGCCGCGCCGGGCTGGGCCGAGTCGAACTCGTTGACCACCGGGACGTCGGCGGCCAGGTCCAGCGTGCCGGCCTCGGCGGCCCGGTACAGCGCGGCCAGCACCGCCACCTTCATGGTGCTGGCGGCGTAGTGACCGGCGCGGGCGTGACGGGTCCAGGTCGGGGGCGCGTCGAGTCGACCCACGTACGCCGAGACGGTGCCCGGCACCGCGTCCAGAGAGGCGTCGAGATCATCCCAGGTCATGCCGGTGACCGTAGTCGACCCGACGAGGCCGGGCGGACGTACCCCGGTCGGGAAACGAACGGGCG
>NZ_JBYIRN010000016.1:0-154307 GCF_057708145.1 Micromonospora sp. bgisy143 | reverse complement strand
GTGCGTTGTTTTTGCCCCCCCCCGCCCGACCACCAGGGGACGGGAGCTCATGATGCGCCGGATCGCCGTCCTCGACGCGCCGACAAACCTCGGCCTGCGACCGCCGACGTCCACCTCCGTGCCGGGGTGCGCCAAGGCCCCCGGTGCGCTGCGCGACCACGACCTGCTGGCCCGGCTGCGGGCCCGCGACGCCGGGTGCCTCACCCCACCCCGGTACGACCCCGGTGACTGGCGCCCCGGCGACGGCGTGTGCCACGCCCGGGAGATCGCCGACTACTCGCTCGCGCTCGCCGAGCGGATCGGCTCGATCATCGACCGGGGCGAGTTCCCGGTGGTGCTCGGTGGCGACTGTTCCGTGCTGCTCGGTTCCGCGCTCGCCATGCACCGCCTCGGCGAGGCGGTCGGCGGGCGGATCGGGCTGGTCTTCGTCGACGGGCACTCCGACTTCCGGCACCCCGGCAACGCCTCCTACGTCGGTGCGGCCGCCGGGGAGGATCTGGCCCTGGTCACCGGGCGCGGACAGGCCGACCTGGCCGCGTTGGAGGGTCGCCGACCCTACTTCCGCGACATCGACGTGGTGGTGCTCGGCATCCGGGCACAGGACGAGTACCGGCTCGACCTCCAGGCCGCCGGGATCACCACCCGGCCGGTGCCGGCGCTGCGCGCCGAGGGCGCCGCCCGGACGGCGCAGTGGGCGCACGAGCAGCTCGCCGACTGCGCGGGCTACTGGGTGCACATCGACGTCGACGTGCTCGACCCCGCGGTGATGCCGGCCGTCGACGCCCCCGACCCGGGTGGCATCGCCTTCGCCGAGCTGGAGATCCTGCTCGCCGGCCTGGTCGACACACCGCACTGCCTCGGCGTCGAACTGACCGTCTTCGACCCCGACTACGACCCGGACGGCTCGTACGCCGCCGAGATCGTCAACACCGTGGTCGCCGGTCTGGCCCCGGTCACCGCCCCGGAGGCGATGCCACCGCGGCTGCTGTCACCCCGGCCCACGCCCGGCGCGCGTCGGGCCACCGAGCGGACGACCGCCGCCCGGCCCGACCGTGCCGAGCGCCACGACGGGCCCGCCGGGCTTGATGGTGCCGCGGCTGTGCAGGGGTCTGCCGGCTTCGAGGGCGTTATGCGCACGGTCGCGGACACCGCCCGGATCGGTGAGTTCGACGACGAGGACCTCGGCTCCTCCCGGATTCCGGCGAGGAGTGAGGTGGCCGACGAGGTCGCGGCAGAGGCCGAGCCACCCGAGATCCGCGATCGGTCCCCGTCCGAGCCGTCGGGCCTCGCGGCGCAGATCGCGGCCACGGTCGAACGCGAACCGGTCGGTCCGCCCGCCTCGGCCGGCCCGGGTCTGCGGCGTCCCTCCCCGCCGGCCCCGAACTCACCCGAAGGGCCCCAGGCCGACACCGCCTGAGCCAGTCGCGAACGCCCCCACCGTGATCGACTCGGTATCAGCGAAACCGGGGTGTCCGGACAGCATGGACACCCCGGTTTCAGTGAAACGGAGTGGATCAAGACCGTGATCGTCGGTCAGGTTTTGGGGAGGGCGCGGAGAAAGCGTTCGGCGATCGGGACGGCCGTATCGGTGCTGGCGCCGCCGTTCTCGACGAACACGGCGAACGCGACGTCACCCCGCCAGCCCACGAACCAGGCGTGCGTGTGGGCCGGGTTGTCGTCGAACTCGGCGGTGCCGGTCTTGCCGTACACCTCGCCGCCCGGGACGTCCTTGAGTGCGCTCGCGGTACCCGCGGTGACCACCTCGCGCATCATCGTGCGCAGCGCCGCGACGGACTCCGGCTTGAGCTGCTCGCCGGGCGGGGCCGGCTTGGCGGGCGCCGGGTCGACAAGCAGTTTCGGCTGCTCGAAGCGGCCCCGGGCGACGGCCGCCGTGGCGCCGGCCATGGCCAGCGGGCTGACCAGCGTGGTGCCCTGGCCGAACGACGCGGCGGCCTGCTCGGCCGGGCTGCCGCCGGTGGACACCTTGCCGGTGAAGGCGTCCACGCCGAGGTCCCACTGCCCCTCCAGCCCCACCGAGCGGCCGGCGGCGGCCAGCCCGTCGCCGCCCAGCTTCGGTGCCAGCGAGGCGAAGGCCGTGTTGCAGGACTTCGCGAAGTCGGTGCGGAACGGCACCGAGCCCAGCTCGAAGTTGTCCGAGTTCTTGAAGGAACGGCCGTCGACGGTGAAGGTCTTCTTGCACTCCACCCGGCCGTCCAGGGTGACCGCGCCCCGGTCCAGCAGGCCCAGCGCGCTCACCATCTTGAAGGTGGAGCCCGGCGGCACCTGTGCGGTGAAGGCCAGGTTCTCGCCGGCCGAGCCGGGACCGTTCGCGGCGGCGAGCACCGTGCCGTCGCTGACCCGTACCGCGACCAGCGCGGAGCGGCGCGGTTCCGCGCGCAGAGCCCCGTCGGCCGCGTTCTGGGTGGCCACGTCCAGGGTGGTCTTGAGCGCCTGGCCCGGCTGCGGTTCGCGGTGGAACAGCTCGGCGCCGGTGGGCGTCAGCTTGCCGTCCTCGGCGGGCCGCTCGACCACGACGGTCAGTCCGGGGGCGCCGCGCAACCGCTCGTCGTAGCGGCCCTGGAGACCCCCGTGCCCGACGAGGTCGCCGGCGACGTACCGGTCGGGGTGGGCGGCGAGGTCGTCGGCCTGTGCCTGGTCGACGCTGCCGAGCAGCGCGCGGGCGAACTCCCGGGTCGGAGCTAGGTCGATCTTGTCGGAGTTGAACTTGGTGCCGGGCAGGTCGTAGATGCGGGATTTGATCTGCTTGTACGCGTCCTCGCGCAGCGTCACCACCTCGACGAAGGCGCCCGGATCAGCCTCGGCGACCCGCTTGGGCAGGTCGGCCAGGTCGACGCCGGGGACCAGGGCCGGCCGGATCGCCTTGAAGGCGCCGTCGAGATCCTTGACCAGCTTCTTGATGTCGGTGACCTGGCTGGGCTGCACGCCCACCCGCACCACCGGGCGTGGTGACACGATCGGGGTGCCGGCCGCGTCCAGCACGCCGGCCCGGGGGCCGGTGTCGCGGCGCAGCCCCAGCCGGTCGCCCTTGGTGAGCTGCTCGTGCAGCACCCGCGGCTCCCACATGACCTGCCACTGGTCGTCGTCACCCTGGACCAGCCGCAGCTCCCGGTCGTACGTCCAGTGGGTCTGACCCGGCAGCGACCAGTCCACCCGCACGGTGGTGGTCGCGATGTTCTTGGTGATCTTCGGCTCACCCTGTCGGCTCAGGGCGGGTGGGGTGGCGGCCAACTCGCCGGACAGCTCCTTGATCTCCTTGCTCACCTCGGCCGCCGGAATCTTCGCGCCGGTCGAGTCGACCATGGCGACCGCCTGGAGGTCGCCGCTGCGCCAGCCGGCGAGGAAGGCGTCGACGCTGCTCTCCGGCCCGTCGTCGCCCGAGCACGCCGCCAGCACACCGGCGGTGAGCAGGGAGGCGGTGAGCGCGGCTACCCGCCGTGCGCGGTTCGGCCGTGAGAGGCGGGGGTAGGACAAGGTCATGAAGCGGTCCTTCCGATCTCGTGCTGCCCTGCACGGTAGTACGCGAACGCTGTCCCCAACGTCCCGTAAAGCCCTCGACGTGCGGAAAGACGGACCGGGCCGGTGTGATGAACATCGCGCGGCGGGGTATCCCGCAACCGGCCAACCTCGGACCCGCAACGGGTGAAAGGACAGAGTCCCGATCCGACGTCCGGCCAGCGGTCCGCTGACGAAGGCGGCGAGCGGCACGCATAGGCTGGGCGGCAGAGTGACCCACAACGCGGTGGGTCGAGGGGAGTGGCACCGATGGACCGGCGTCCGGCGATCAAACCGGAACCCGACCTCCGGCAGGATGACACCGGCCGGGATGACGACAGCTTCGATTCGGCGACCGACGGGGACGGCTACGGCCGGCTCGACACGGGCGTCACCGGGCTGACCGGGTCGAGCATCGACACCATCTACGATCTGGGTCTGCCGACCGAGGCGTTGACCGACGACGTGGAGGACGCCGAGCTCGACGAGCCGGTACCCAACGCGGAGCGGCTGGTGGCCCAGGCTGTCGCGCTCGCCGGGGACGACCACGACGCGGCGACCCTGGTCGGTCGCTTCTGGCGGTTCGCCCCGGACGAGGAGCTGGTCGGCTTCACGGCGGAGGAGATGCTCGACGCGGCCCGGGCGCACCGGGACCTCGCGCAGCAGCGGGTGCCGGGCGAGTTGAAGCTGCGCATTCACGAGCCCCACGCCGACCAGCACCACACCGTCGTCGAGATCGTCACCGACGACATGCCGTTCCTGGTCGACTCGGTGACCGCGCTGCTCAACTCGTACCACCTGGACGTCCACCTGCTGGTGCATCCGCTGGTGGTGGTCCGGCGTGAGCCGTTGGGCCGTCTCACCGAGGTCTCCGCGGACGTGGAGCCGGACGACGCGATCGCCGGTGACATCGTCGAGAGCTGGATGCGGATCGAGATCGACCCGGTCCGGGACGCGGCCGAGCGGGACCGGTTGCGCCGCGAGCTGCAACGGGTGCTCACCGACGTACGGGAGGCCGTGGAGGACTGGCCGAAGATGCGTCAGCGGGCCCTCGCGCTCGCCGACGAGCTGGCCTCGGCGCGTACCTCCGACAACCGCCCACCCGTGCCGGAGAAGGACATCACCGACTCGGTGGAGCTGCTGCGCTGGCTCGCGCACGACCACTTCACGTTCCTCGGCTACCGCGAGTACCGCCTGGTCGACGCCCCCGACGGGAGCACCGCGGACCCGGTGGACGGCAAGGCCCTCGAAGCGGTGCTCGGCACCGGGCTGGGCATCCTGCGTTCGGACTCCCCGGACGCCCGGTCGTTGTCGTCGATGAACCCCGAGGCGCACGAGAAGGTGCTGGAGAAGCGCCTGCTCATCATCACCAAGGCCAACTCGCGGGCCACCGTGCACCGTTCGGCGTACCTGGACTACATCGGCTTCAAGATCTTCGACGAGGCCGGCGAGGTCGTCGGTGAGCGGCGGTTCCTGGGTCTGTTCTCCACCGCCGCGTACCGGACCAGCGTCCGGGAGCTGCCGGTGGTGCGCCGCAAGGTCGCCGAGGTGCTCGACCGTTCCGGCCTCAGCCGGCGCAGCCACTCCGGCAAGGACCTGCTCCAGATCCTGGAGACCTACCCGCGCGACGAGCTGTTCCAGATCAAGACCGACGACCTGTACCACGCGGTGATCGGCGTGCTGCGGATGGCGGGCCGCCGGCAGCTGCGGGTGTTCCTGCGCCGGGACGCGTACGGGCGGTTCATCTCCTGCCTCATCTACCTGCCCCGGGACCGGTTCACCACGCAGAACCGGCTGCGCATGCAGGACATCCTGTTGCGCGAGCTGAACGGTGTCGGGGTGGACTACACCACCCGGGTCACCGAGTCGATGCTCGCCCGGATCCACTTCATCGTCCGTACCGACCCGACCCGGCCGCCCGGCGAGATCGACGCCGACCTGCTGGCCGAGGAGTTGGCCGACGCGACCCGGCTCTGGGACGACGACTACCGGCTGGTGCTGGAGCGCAAGCTCGGCGACGAGCAGGCCAAGCACCTGTTCGCCCGGTACGCCGACGCGTTCCCGGAGGGCTACAAGGACGGGCACACGCCGTACGAGGCGATGAAGGACCTGGCCAAGCTGGAGCTGCTGGAGGAGCCCGGCCAGCTCGAGATGCACCTGTTCCGCAAGCAGCTCGCGCCCCGTCCGGGGACCCGGGTGCCGGGCGCCGACCTGGCCGACGAGATGAACGTGCGGTTCAAGGTCTACCGGTACGGCGAACCGATGATGCTCTCCGCGGTGCTGCCCGTGCTGCACTCGCTCGGCGTACGGGTGGTCGACGAGCACCCGTACGAGGTGGACCGGATCGACGGTCGGGTCTACCTGTACGACTTCGGCCTGATGCTGCCCGAGGGGCACCACGAGTTGGCCGAGGTCCGCCCGCACGTGGAGAACGCGTTCGCGGCGGCCTGGCGCGGCGAGGCCGAGGTGGACCGGTTCAACGAACTGGTGCTGCGTGCCGGACTGACCTGGCGACAGGTGGTGGTGCTGCGGGCGTACGCGAAGTACCTGCGGCAGGCCGGCACGGTCTTCTCGCAGGACTACATGGAGCAGACCTTCATCGCGTACCCGAAGCTCGCCACCCTGTTGGTGGAGCTGTTCGAGACCCGGTTCGCGCCGGGTGAGCTGAGCGCCGAGCAGCGGCAGCAGCGCAGCGGCGAGCTGGTGGAGACGATCCGGGGCGGACTGGACGACGTGGCCAGCCTCGACCAGGACCGGATCCTGCGCTCGTACCTGACGTTGATCGAGGCGACCCTGCGCACCAGCTTCTACCAGAAGCCGGTCGGCGGGCGGCCGAAGGCGTACGTGGCGTTCAAGCTGGACCCGCAGGCCATCCCGGACCTGCCGGCGCCCCGGCCGAAGTTCGAGATCTTCGTGTACTCGCCCCGGTTCGAGGGCGTGCACCTGCGGTTCGGGCCGGTGGCCCGGGGCGGGTTGCGCTGGTCCGACCGTCGGGAGGACTTCCGGACCGAGGTGCTGGGCCTGGTCAAGGCGCAGATGGTGAAGAACACGGTGATCGTGCCGGTGGGCGCCAAGGGCGGCTTCGTGCTGAAGCAGAAGCCGGGGGACCGGGACGAGGCGGTCGCCTGCTACCAGGAGTTCGTCGGCGCGATGCTGGACGTCACCGACAACATCGTCAGCGGGCAGATCGTGCCGCCGGACGACGTGGTCCGGCACGACGGCGACGACCCGTACCTGGTGGTCGCGGCGGACAAGGGCACCGCGACGTTCTCCGACATCGCCAACGAGATCTCGCTGGCGCACAACTTCTGGATGGGCGACGCCTTCGCCTCCGGCGGTTCGGCCGGGTACGACCACAAGAAGATGGGCATCACCGCCCGGGGCGCCTGGGAGTCCGTGAAGCGGCACTTCCGGGAGCTGGGCCTGGACACCCAGACCCAGGACTTCACGGTGGTGGGCGTCGGCGACATGTCCGGCGACGTGTTCGGCAACGGGATGCTGCTCTCCGAGCACATCCGGTTGGTGGCCGCGTTCGACCACCGGCACATCTTCCTGGACCCGGACCCGGACGCCGCCACCTCGTACGCGGAGCGGCGGCGGCTGTTCGACCTGCCCCGCTCCTCCTGGGAGGACTACAACCCGGAGCTGATCTCGGCCGGGGGTGGCATCTTCCCGCGTACCGCGAAGTCGATTCCGATCACGCCGCAGGTCCGGGCGGCGATCGGCCTCGACGACGACGTCACGCAGATGTCGCCGCAGGAGCTGATGAAGGCGATCGTCACCGCTCCGGTGGACCTGTTCTGGAACGGCGGCATCGGCACGTACGTCAAGGCCTCCACCCAGACCAACGCCGAGGTGGGCGACAAGTCCAACGACGCGATCCGGGTGGACGGGCGCAACCTGCGCTGCCGGGTGGCGGGCGAGGGCGGCAACCTGGGCTGGACCCAGCTCGGCCGGATCGAGTACGCGTTGACCGGCGGTCGGATCTACACCGACTTCATCGACAACGCGGCCGGTGTGGACACCTCCGACCACGAGGTGAACATCAAGATCCTGCTGAACACCGCGGTGGCCGACGGCGAGCTGACCACCGCCGAGCGGGACGAACTGCTGGCCGGGATGACCGACGAGGTCGCCGAGCTGGTGCTGCGGGACAACTACGACCAGGCTCGGGCGATCAACAACGCCCAGGCCCAGGCGGCGTCGCTGCTCCCGGTGCACCGACGGATGATCAACGAGCTGGAGCGGTCCGGCGCGTTGGACCGGTCGCTGGAGGCGCTGCCGCCGGACGAGGAGCTGGCGGTCCGGAGCGAGTCCGGCCTGAGCGCGCCGGAGTTCGCCGTGCTGCTCGCGTACGTGAAGATCGTCCTTGAGCGGGAGATCCTCACCGACGGGTTGGCCGACGAGGAGTGGACGTCCGACGTCCTGGTCAACTACTTCCCGACGCCGATGCGGGAGCGGTTCGCCGACCGGATGGGCCGGCACCGGCTGCGCCGCGACATCGTGACCACCGTGCTGGTCAACGAGGCGATCAACCGGGGCGGTATCTCATTCGTCTTCCGGGTGGTCGAGGAGACCGCCGCCAGCGCCGCGGACGTGATCCGGGCGTACGTGGTGGTCCGCGACGTGTTCGGGCTGCGTGACCTCTGGGACGCGGTGGAGGCGCTGGACAACAAGGTCTCGCCGGAGTTGCAGACCAGCGTCTACCTGGACACCCGTCGGCTGCTCGACCGCGCCGTGCGCTGGCTGGTCACCAACCGGCGCTCGCCGATCGACGTGCCCACCGAGATCGCCCGGCTGCGCGACGGGGTGGCCCGGCTGCTGCCGGGGCTGGAGGAGCTGTTCTACGGCGGCGAGCGGCAGGCCATCGCGGCGCACATCGACTCGATGACCGAGCGTGGGCTGCCCCGCGAGCTGGCCGAGCGGGCGACCCGCCTGATGTACAGCTTCGGCCTGCTGGACGTGGTGGAGACCGCGACCCGCAGCGGACGGGACGTCGGGGAGGTGGCCTCGGTCTACTTCGTGCTCTCCGACCTGTTCCGGGTGGACTCGCTGCTGTCGAAGATCTCCCTGCTGCCCCGGGAGGACCGCTGGCAGACCCTCGCCCGGATGGCGCTGCGCTACGACCTGTACGCCGCGTTGGCCGCGCTCACCGCCGAGGTGCTCGACTCCACTCCGGACGAGCTGCCGCCGCACGAGCGGGTGCAGCAGTGGGAGCAGTCGAACGCCACGTCGATCCACCGCGCCCGCCGGGCGATGGGGGAGTTCGACGAGTCGCGGGCGGATCTCGCCGCCCTGTCCGTGCTGCTGCGCCAGATCCGCACCCTGGTGCGGACCTCCGCCGCCGCCTGAGTCGGTACGCGGTCCGGCCGGTCGGGTCACCCCGACCGGCCGGACCGCTTTCGGGTACGCACGCTCAGGTCGTCAGGGTGGCGAAGACGACGATGTTGTCCGGGTAGCTGCGGACGGTCTCGTCGAACTGGCCGCCGCACGTCACCACCCGCAGGCCGGGCCGGTCGTTCGGCCCGTACACCAGCTCGGTGGGAAAGGCTGTCTTCGGGTACGACTTCACCGAGTCGACCCGGAACGTCGCCGGCTGACCGTCCGCCCGCCGCACCGTGATCGTGTCACCGGGCACGAGCGAGCCGAGGTCGAAGAAGACGGCCGGGCCGAGCTTGGCCGAGTCCACGTGCCCGACGATGACCGCGTTGCCGGTCTCACCGGGGCTCGGGCCCGGCTCGTACCAGCCAGCCTGTTCGGCCTGCTCCAGCGGGGGGACCTGGACCGTGCCGTCCGGGTTGGTGCCGAGCGACATGATCGTCGCGTTGACGCCGATCCGGGGGATCTCGATGGTGGTCGGGGCCGACCGGGCGAGCCCGGCCGGGGCGGCCTCGGTATCCGGGGCCGGGACGTCGGTGTCGGTGACCGCCGACCCGGTGACCTCGGGACCGGCCTGGGCCAGCGGCTGCGGGGGTCGGGGAGCGGGCGTGGTCTTCAACGAGGCGCCGATCATGCCGGCGCCGATCATGGCAAGGGTGACGACGACGGCCGCGCCGGCGGCACGCCACGGTCTCCCGTGACGGCCGCCGGCCCGTGTCGCCGTCACGTCAGGCGAGCGAACCATCGGTCCGCCGACGACGCATCAGCACGATCCCGCCGAGCGCGGCAGCGCCGAGCAGGCTCGCGCCACCGGTGGCCAGGCCACGGTCGGTGCCGGTGCTGACGCCACCGTCACCACCGTCGACCCCGCCGTGGGGCAGGACGACCAGTTCGCCCTCGCCGCACGAGCCCTTGAGCTCGTAACGACCCGGCTTGGCGTCCTTGTCGACCTTGGCCTCGCCGTAGTACACGAACTCGCGCTCGTCGTCCCGGCCACGCTCGTCCCGGCCGTGGTCCGAGCCGTAGTCGCGGTCCTCGGACTCGTGGCCCTTGGACTCCCAGCCCTTGTCGGAGCCGTATTCGTCGTCGGAGCCGTAGTCGCGGCCTTCGGACTCGTGGCCCTTGGACTCCCAGCCCTTGTCGGAGCCGTATTCGTCGTCGGAGCCGTAGTCGCGGCCTTCGGACTCGTGGCCCTTGGACTCCCAGCCCTTGTCGGAGCCGTACTCGTCGTCCGAGCCGTACTCGCGGTCCTTGGACTCCCAGTCCTTCTTGCCTTCGTCCTTGGACTCCCAGTCCTTCTTGCCTTCGTCGTCCCGGCCGTCCTGGCCGTGCTCCTCGCCCTTCCAGTCCTTGCTGTCCTTGCTGTCCTCGTCCTCGTAGGCGTCGGCGGCAGCGCCGCCGCCCTGGCCATCGGGCTGGGCGTCGCCGTGCTCGCCCTTGTCCTTGCCCTCGTCGCCCTTGCCCTGGTCGTCCTTGCCCTCGTGGTCCTTGCCCTTGTCGTCCTTGCCGTGCTCGTCCTTGCCCTCGTGGTCCTTGCCCTTGTCGTCCTTGCCGTGCTCGTCCTTGCCCTTGTCGTCGTGGTCGTAGGAGTCCTCCTCCTCGCTCCACTCGCCGCGGTCCTCGCCCCGGTCGTCCCGCGCCGGCTTGAGCTTGACCTTGCCGGTGACCTTGGACCACACGTACGCGTGCTCCTGCCGATCCGGGCAGATCTCGAGGAGCTTGACCTCGTCGCCGGCCTTCACGATGTGGGGCTTGGCGTAGACCTTGCCGTCCTCGTCGTGGTGACCGTCAGCGAACGCGATACCCGGCGCGAACACCAGGAGCGAAGCGCCACCGAGGGCGGCACCCGCAACGACCTTCCCGAGCATCTTCTTAGCCATGACCTGCGTCACTCCATCCCTGTTGTCCTGAGCCCGGCGACAACCGAGCTAAGACCGACGTTAGACCTTTTCATGACTTATGAAGGGAAAGATTCGCGTTTTGACCTTTGCTAGTGGTAAGAGGCGAAGGAGTGGTACGCGGCTTTCTCTGCCCGGCGTGCCGTCCCGGGCGCTCCCCGCCCGACCGGTGTCGCTCGCGGCGTTGCCGACCCCTCGCGCGATACCAGCCGCGCTCGCCCGGTAACGGACCGCAGGTGCCGCCCGCGTCGCTCGGGGGTATCGTCCGGGTCGAGGGCGGTCGCGCATCGAGCCATTGCCATGGAAGCGCTCCCATGCAAGAATCGGCGCACGCGGTTCGGGGAGCCACACCGCGCAGGCGGGGCGTCGAGGGCATCCGGTTCACCGGACGACAACCGGCCGCCGATCGGTCGGCACGCGCCGGCCAATCACCAACCACCACCACCGCCCGTCCGGGTCGGGCACCCCCAAAAAATCCCGTGGCGCCGGAGGCCGTCCGTGCAGGACGCCCACCGGGCCGTCCCGCCGGGCCGTACGCGAGCCCGGTCTCGCCCAAGGAGATCAGTGGCATGAATGTGTGGAGAAGGTTGTCCGGCCCACGCCGGACCCTCGCGCTCGCCGGCGCGGGCGTTCTGGTCGCCGGCGGGCTGGTGACAATCCCGGTCACCGCGGCGCAGGCCGCGACCCAGTGCGAAATCGGGTACACGACCAACGACTGGCAGGGCGGCTTCACCGCCAACATCACCATCAAGAACCTCGGTGACCCGGTCAACGGTTGGACGCTCGGCTGGACCTTCCCCAACTCCAGCCAGCGGGTTCAGCAGGGTTGGTCGGCCACGTACACCCAGTCCGGCAGCCAGGTCACGGCCCGCAGCATGTCCTACAACGGCACCCTCGCCACCGGTGCGTCGACGACCCTCGGGTTCAACGGCGCGTGGAGCGGCAGCAACCCGAAGCCGACCTCGTTCACCCTGAACGGCGTGGTCTGCAACGGTGGCACCGGTAACCCGACCACCCCGCCGCCCACCACGCCCCCGCCGACCACGCCTCCGCCCACCACGCCGCCGCCCACGACCCCTCCGCCCACCACCGGGCCGCCGCCGACCACCCCGCCCCCCGGCGTGAAGGTCGACAACCCGTACGCCGGTGTGCCCGGGTACGTGAACCCGGAGTGGAAGGCCAAGGCGGACGCCGAGCCCGGCGGTAGCCGCGTCTCGAACAACCCCACCGCCGTCTGGCTGGACCGGATCGCCGCGATCAACGGCACGCCGAACAGCAGCTCCAACGGCGCCTTCGGCGTGAAGGACCACCTGGACGAGGCGCTGCGCCAGGGCGCAGGCTACATCCAGTTCGTCATCTACAACCTGCCCGGCCGCGACTGCTCGGCGCTCGCCTCGAACGGTGAGCTGGGCCCGGACGAGCTGCCCCGGTACAAGTCCGAGTACATCGACCCCATCGCCGCGATCCAGAGCGACTCGAAGTACCGGAACATCCGGATCATCAACATCATCGAGATCGACTCGCTGCCGAACCTGGTGACCAACACCTCCGGCCAGGCCGGCGGCACGGTCATGTGTGACACGGTCAAGGCCAACGGTGCCTACGTGAACGGTGTCGGCTACGCCCTCGCCAAGCTGGGCGCGATCGGCAACGTCTACAACTACATCGACGCCGGGCACCACGGCTGGCTCGGTTGGGACAGCAACTTCGGCCCGTCCGCCGAGATCCTGAAGACCGCCGCCGTCGCCTCCGGCAGCACGGTCAACAACGTGCACGGCTTCATCACCAACACCGCGAACTACTCGGCGCTGACCGAGCCGTACTTCAAGGTCACCGACAACGTCAACGGCCAGACGGTGCGGCAGTCCAAGTGGATCGACTGGAACTACTACGTCGACGAGCTGTCCTTCGCCCAGGCGTTCCGGACCAAGCTGGTGTCGCTGGGCTTCAACTCCAACATCGGCATGCTGATCGACACGTCCCGCAACGGCTGGGGCGGCGCCAACCGGCCCACCGGCCCGGGCGCGACGACCAGCGTCGACACGTACGTCAACGGTGGTCGCGTCGACCGCCGGTACCACGCCGGCAACTGGTGCAACCAGGCCGGTGCGGGTCTCGGCGAGCGGCCTCGGGCGAACCCGGCCACGGGTATCGACGCCTACGTCTGGGTGAAGCCCCCGGGTGAGTCGGACGGCTCCAGCTCGGAGATCCCGAACAACGAGGGCAAGGGCTTCGACCGGATGTGCGACCCGACGTACGGCGGCAACGCCCGCAACGGCAACAACCCGACCGGTGCCCTGCCGAACGCTCCGATCTCCGGCGCGTGGTTCTCGGCCCAGTTCCGGGAGCTGATGCAGAACGCCTACCCGGCGCTCTGAGCGGGCAGCTCACGCGCCAACCCGCCCCCGGCAGTAGGTGAGGCACTGCCGGAGGCAGGTTTCCCCGGGGTCCCCGGTCCGACCAGTACGGTCGGGCCGGGGACCCCCCTTTTTCGGCTCAGGTCAGGGCACCGTGCGTTCGATCGCCGCACGGCCGTGTTCGGCCAGGTCGCGGCGCGCCTTCTCCAGGTTCTCCGGGGTGAGGTCCTGTCCCCGGGCCATCACCAGGTCCTCCGGCTCCCAGGGCTGCTCCGCCCCGGTACGGATGTTGTCGCCCCCCGCGCCGGTGCCGGTGCCGGTCGCGCCGGTTCCGGCCGCGTAGGGGTCGCCGAGCAGGTCGTCGGTCTCCGGAGCGAGGTCCGGTTGCCGCCCGCGGGGTTCGGTGAAGGTCGGCGTGTCCCGGTCCGGGCCGCCCCCGGTCCGCAGCTCCGGCACGGTGCTGTCGTCGTCCACCGCGGCGGCCGTTTGCGGGCTCTCCTCCAGCGGCGGTCGGCGGTCGCGATCGGTCATGGTGCTGCCTCCTGTGTCCGACACGGTGCCTGATCCCCCTCGCGTACCCCGTGCGCGGGCACCCATGCGCGCCGCCGGCGCCGCCCAGGTGGACGGCGCCGGCGGGCGGACCTGGCTCAGTGCTCGGGCTGCGACTCGTTCGCGGACGGCGCCTCCGCCGGGCGTAGCCACTGCCAGAGCAGCATGACCAGGCCGAAGGCGAGCATCGCCAGCCCTGCCCACAGGTTGATCCGGACACCCTCGGCCTTGTCGATCTCGGCCCGGCTGTCGAAGATGCCGATCAGCGTCACGATGACCCCGTACGCCACGAAGAGACCACCGATCACCCGACGGATGTCGAACAGTCGGGCGGCGGCGGAGCGCCGCTCCTCGGCCTGCGTCTCGTCGATCAACGGGTCCTGTGCCGGCTCGCCGTCGTTGCTCATCTGCCGACTCCTTTCCTAGAAGACCGGGATGTAGAAGAGGGCCGCGAGCGCGACGGCGATCACGCCGAGCAGCACGGGGGAGCGGTACCAGACGGCGTCCCCGGCGAGCACGTCGCCCTTCAGGTCGACGCCGCCCATCCCGTAGACCAACCCGCGCAGCTCCTCGTCGCGTTTGGGCGCGGTGATCGGAGTGAGGATGGCGGCGACCAGCGCCACGGTGACGAACGCGATGCCGGCGCCCCAGAAGCTCTCTTCCAGGTCGGAGTTGAAGTCGACCACGCCGCCCTTGTAGAGCAGGTACGTGGCCAGCGACGCCAGGGTGCCGAGCAGCAGCGACCAGAAGCCCGCGAGGGCACTCATCCGCTTCCAGAACATGCCGATGATGAAGGTGGCGAACAGCGGGGCGTTGAACAGGGAGAAGAGCGCCTGGATGTAGTTCATGATGTTGCTGAACCCGGACGCGATGAACGCCGTCCCGATGCCGATCACCACGGCCCCGACGGTCGCCCACCGGCCGATCCGCAGGTAGTACTCGTCGGACCGGCCGCGGCGCACGTACGCCTGCCAGATGTCGTAGGTGAAGACGGTGTTGAAACCACTCACGTTGGCCGCCATGCCGGCCATGAACGACGCGAGCAGGCCGGTGACCGCGACCCCGAGCACGCCGTTGGGCAGCAGGTCCCGCATCAGCAGCGGGATGGCGTTGTTGTACTGCAGGTCGCCGCTGTCCGCGCCGAGCCCCTTCACCGTCACCAGGGCCACCAGACCCGGGATGATCGTGACCAGGGGGATGAACAGCTTCGGGTACGCGGCGATGATCGGCGTACGCCGGGCAGCGCTCATGTTCTTGGCGGACAGGGCGCGCTGCACCTCGGCGAAGTTCGTCGTCCAGTAGCCGAACGAGAGCACGAAGCCGAGACCGAAGACGATGCCGATCCACTGCGCGCCGAGCGGGTTGGCGGTGCTGCCGGTGTCCTGCCAGGTGTGCAGGCCCGCCTCGCCGAGCGGGGAGTCGCGGACCGCGTCCATCAGCCCGCTCACCCCGCCGACCTTCACCAGGCCGATCACGGTGACCGGGATGAGGCCGGCCAGGATGACGAAGAACTGGAGCACCTCGTTGTAGATCGCCCCGGACAGGCCGCCGATGGTGATGTAGGCCAGCACGATCACCGCGCCCACCACGATCGCCGTCCAGAGCGGCCAGCCGAGCAGCGCCTGCATGACGAGGGCCAACGCGTAGAGGTTCACACCGGCGATCAGCACCTGGGCGACGGCGAAGCTCAGCGCGTTCAGCAGGTGGGTCGGTCGGTTGAAGCGCAACCGCAGGTACTCCGGGACGCTGCGGACCTTGGAGCCGTAGTAGAAGGGCATCATCACGATGCCCAGGAAGACCATCGCCGGCACCGCGCCGATCCAGTAATAGTGGACCGTCATCGCGCCGTACTGGGCCCCGTTGGCCGCCATGCCGATGATCTCCAGCGCCCCGAGGTTCGCCGAGACGAAGGCGAGGCCGGTCACCCAGGCCGGCAGGGAGCGGCCGGAGAGGAAGAAGTCGACGCTGGTCCGGATCGCCCGCCGGGCGGCGAAGCCGACCCCGAGGACGGTGACGAAGTACAGCGCGAGGATCAGGTAGTCCAGCCCGTTCATGTTGAGCCGGAGGCCGCCACCGTCCATCTCGTCACCCCTCGTCCGACGTTGGCACCGGATTCGATGCGCGCGCCCTATTACCCCGTGGACGGACTTTCACGCCTGCCTGTCTGATCCGTGGGGTTAGCGCCCTCCCGGGCGGTCTTTCGTGGCGTACCCGTCGTCATGCCGCCGCGCGGCGGCAGCGTCGGGCCGATGCCCTGGGGTGGGTGGGCCGGCTCCTTTGCTCTGCTTCAGCCGAGGAAACGGCTCGTGTCCGGTATCCGGACACCGAGTGTTGCCTATGGTGAAGCAGAGCAAAGGGTTGGACCGGCACACCGAGATCCGCTTCAGGAGACGGTCGAGCCGAAGCGGAGTCCGGGCGTCGCGAAGGGCCCGTCAGTACTCGAGAAGCAGGACCGCGGCAGCCCGGGCGGGCGCGGACACGGACGGGGCGCCCGGCCGGTGTCGGCCGAGCGCCCCGTGGTCCGGCGGGTCAGCGACCCAGGACGCGGTCCAGGAAGTCCCGGTAGTTGCGGACGGCCATCCGGAGTTGCTCGGTGTCCGCCGAGCCGGCGTCCTGCCAGCCGCCAAGCGTGTTCTTCTGCGCCGCCAGCGCCGAGGCGAGAGCCTGGATGGCCTCCTCGACCAGGGCCTGCGCCTCGCCGGCCGCGGCGTGCGGATCGTCGACGAACCGAAGCTGCACGTCCCGCCAGCGGTCCCGGAAGCCCTGCGCGGTGTCCCCGTCGAGGAGCGTGGCCGCGTCGGTGGCGACGGTCGAACCGGCGGGCCGGGACGTCCCGGCCGACTCCAGCGAGCCACCGACACCCTCGGTGGTGACCGGTTCGGCGTCCGCGTCCGGGTCCACCATCTCCGGCGCGGCGCTGCCGTAGCCGGCCGTGGCCGCGTCGTCCCGGTTGCCCGGCACGACGACGGTCCGCGCGGAGGCGTCGGTCGCGTCGCCCCGCTCGTCGACATCCCGATCGCCGACCTCGTCGGCGTCCCGGTCGGTCTCCACGAAATCGTCGCGGCGGTGCAGTTCGGCGGTCGGGTCGGCGCGCAGGCCCTCCCGCTCACCGTCCTCGGCGCCGTCGCCCGGCGCGGCGGTCCGCTCGGCCCGCGGGTCGGGCTGGTCCTGCGGACGCGGGCTGGCCAGGGCGGACGCGGCCACCGCGTCGGCGACCGTGGTCGCGCCGAACGCGGTCGGCAGCGGACCCGGCTCGTGGAAGCCACCCTCGTCGTCGGACCGGTTCCGGCGGGCCTCGTCGGTCCGGTCGTCGTCGGTCCGGTCGTGCCGGACGCCCGGGTCGGTCCCGTTGGCCCGCTCGTGGTCGCCGGTCGGGACGTCGTCGGCGGTCCGCGCGTCGTCGACGGTCGGATCGTCAAAGGTGCCCCGATCGTCCAGGGCGTCCTCTGGTACGTCCGAGTGGGCGGCCCGGTCGCGGTTCGGCGGCACCGGCACCGGCGCGGACCGGACGGCCTCCGGGTGGTCGTTGCTCACCTGCTGCTCTTCGTGGCGCATCGGTGGCCTCCTCAGCGGCTCGTGGCGTCGTGCGGAGTGTCCGGGTGGGAACGCTGTTCGGGTGTGCGCTGTCCGACCGGCTCCTCGCCGAGCAGGTCGGCGAAGAGGGACCGGTAGTGCACGACCGCCTGCCGCAGTTCCTCGGTGGTCGCCTCACCCCGGGAGTTGCGCAGGTGGATCTCGTGCGCGTCGCGGTAGTTGGTCAGGGTGCGCGCGTGCTCGACGGAGAGATGGGCGAGCTGGTCGGAGAAGTCCCCGGTCGGGTAGCCCTGCTCCTCGATGAGTCGGGTGACCAGTTCGTCCGCGTCGCCCACGGTCTCGCCCGGCGAGTCGATGAAGCGGATCTGAAGCTCCTCCCAGGCGGCGGCGTAACGCGCCCGCGACTCCGGGCTGAGCGGGGTGAGCGTGAGCTCGGCGTGCCGGCGTTCCCGGTCGCGGAGTTCACGCTCCGCCGCGGACCGGCTCTCCTGCTCCTGCACCACCCGGTCGTACTCCGGTCCGAACCGGCTGCGCAGCGCGCGACGGCGGCCGGCCGTCCGGACGACCACGGCGATCGCCGCGATGATCACCAGCACGACGAGCACGATGACGATTATCTGCGTGGGCGACATGGGCTCCTCCTTCGTCATCTGGTATTCCCTCCGCCTACTGATCGCCAATCCCGATCCGAGGGACTTTCCTCGCCGATCGCGGTCCGGTGTCGCCGCAGCTGACAAAAACCTGACTCATTCCAGATAGTCCGCGTGGGCGGGCTGGGCACCGTCGTACGCGTTGGCCGGCAACGTCTGATCCGTTCCCGCCCAGCGCCAGCGCCCCGGGGAGCGCGCCGCCGGTGCGCGTCGCCTGCCGGTGGAGGCGCGCTCGGCAGCGCGGATGCCGACCGACGGCGGTAGTGCAACCGGGCATGATTACGTATCCTGCCCAAGGCGCGCGCGCCGGTGCCCGGCCCGACGGCCGGGTACGCGACCGGCGAGCGTGCTGCCCGGCGGTGCCGGCGCCCCTCCTGCCACCCCTTGACGGGCGAGGTCTGATGAGAACCCGCGACTGGCCGATCCGCTCGAAGCTGACCGCGTTGGTCGTCGCCCCGGTGACCGCGCTCCTCGCGCTGTGGATCTTCGCAACGACGTTGACCTTCGTTCCCGCGCTGAACCTGCTCTCCGCGCGGACCCTGCTCTACGACCTGGGCCGTCCCGGCGAGGTGGTGGTCACCGAGCTGCAACGCGAGCGTCGCCTCTCGGTGGTGCAGCTCGCCGGCACCACCGACCTGCCCGCCCTGGCCGAGCAGCGCCTGCGTACCGACCGGGCGGTGGCCGAGCTGCGCCGCCGCGTGGACGGGGAGGCGTTGCGCGACGCCGCCGACGACCTGTTGCAGGACCGCGTCGACCGACTGGTCACCGCGCTGGCGGCGCTGCCCACCGGGCGGGACTTCATCGACGACGGGATGATGGACCGCGCGGGCGCGATCGGCCTCTACAGCGGCATGGTCTCGGCGGCCTTCCAGGCGTTCTCCGCGATGGCGAACCTGAGCGATCCCGGCATCAACCGGCAGGCGCTGGCTCTCACCGCGCTGGGCCGCTCCCGAGAGCTGCTGGGCCAGACCGACGCGATGCTGGCCGGCGTGCTGACCGCCGGAAAGTTCGGCAACGGAGAGCACGCGCTGCTCGTGCAGACCATCGGCAACCAGCGGTGGCTCACCGAGAGCGCGGTGGCCGACCTGCCCGAGACCGGGCGCACCGCGTACCAGCGGCTCAGCGAGAGTCCCGATTTCACCAGCCTGCGGGCCATGCAGGACGCGTTGATCGGCGCCAACCGTTCCGGCCGTCCACCGGTGGACGCCGCGGCGTGGCAGGCCAGCCACGACGCCGTTCAGCGGGAGTTGCGCGACTTCGAGCTGGCCGAGGCCGACAACCTCACCGACCGCTCGGTGCCGATGGCGGTCGGCATCCTGGTCCGGCTCGCCGCCGCCGGGGTGCTCGGCCTGGTCGCCGTGGTGGTCTCGGTGCTGGTGGCGCTGCGGGTCGGCCGCACCCTGGTACGGCGGCTCAGCGGAGTCCGTACCGCCGCGCTGGAGTTGGCCGAGCACCGGCTGCCCGACGTGGTGGCGCGGCTGCGTCGCGGCGAGCACGTCGACGTCGCCCGGGAAGCCCCACCCCTGGAGTACGGCAACGACGAGATCGGCGAGGTCGGGCGGGCCTTCACCGAGGTGCAGCGCACCGCCGTCCAGGCGGCCGTGGACGAGGTCACCCTGCGCCGTGGCCTCAACGAGGTGTTCCTCAACATCGCCCGTCGGAGCCAGGGTCTGGTGCACCGGCAGTTGCACCTGCTGGACCGGATGGAACGGCGCGCCGAGGACCCGGACGAGTTGGCCGAGCTGTTCCAGGTGGACCACCTGGCCACTCGACTCCGCCGGCACGCCGAGGACCTGGTCATCCTGGCCGGCGCCGCGCCGGGCCGCGGGTGGCGCAACCCGGTCGCGATGGTCGACCTGGTTCGTGGGGCGATCAGCGAGGTCGAGGCGTACGACCGGGTGGACATCACCGCCGTGCAGCCGGCCGGCGTGCTGGGCCGGGCGGTCGGCGACATCATCCACCTGCTCGCCGAGCTGGTGGAGAACGCCACCGCCTTCTCCCCGCCGGACACCCGGGTGGCCATCACCGGTGAGCAGACCACCGACGGGTACGTCCTGTCCGTCACCGATCAGGGGCTCGGCATGTCGGCCGCCGCGCTCGAGAACGCCAACACCCGGCTGACCAGCTCGCCCGAGTTCGATCCGGCGCAGAGCGCCCGCCTCGGCCTGTTCGTGGTGGCCCGGCTGGCGGCTCGGCACTCCGTACGCGTGCGACTGCGGTCCCCCGAGGCGGGCGGCGTCACCGCCGTGGTGCTGATCCCCACCGACCTGGTCACCGCCGAGCCGCCGGCCGGCCCCGACCCGGCCTCGCTGGCCGCCGCGCCCGGTGACCGGCGGCTGACCCGGCCCGTACGCCGGACCACGGCACCCCGGCCCCGCGCCGCTCGTACCCCCTCGTCGTCGGTCGCCACCAGCGAACCGCCCACCCTCGCCCTGCCCGCGGGCCCGGCGACCGACGCGCCGGCCGCGAACGACGGGCCGGCCTCCGACGGGACGACGGACGACCTGGAGGGGCTGCCCCGCCGGGTGCGGCGGCGTACCCCCAACGCCCTGCCCCGGTCCACCGCCGCCGACACGCCGTCCCCCCGCTCGCCGGAGGAGGTACGTCGGGTGATGGCGGCCCTGCAGGCCGGCACCGCCCGGGGTCGCGCGACCGTCGTCACCCCGGCGGCCCCGACCCGCGCCCCCGCGTCCCCGCCTCCCGCAGCGCCGGCGATCCCGGCCGCTGCGCCGACGGCGACCCCGGCGCACCGACCCGCGGCGGCCCCCGACACCGGGGACGCCGCCGATGCGGAATCCGCTGCGCCGCCCCCCGAGGCCTTTCGAACCGACAGCGACTGAGAGGGACGCCTAGTGCGGGAAACGACGAAGCAGAGCGCCAGCCTTGACTGGTTGCTCGACGAGCTGGTGCAACGGGTTCCGGCCGCCCGGGAGGCGGTGGTGCTCTCCGCCGACGGACTGCTGCTCGGCTCCTCGGCGGAGTTGGAACGCGCCGACGCCGAGCACCTCTGCGCGCTCGCCGCCGGCTTCTCCAGCCTGGCCCGGGGCGCGAGTCACCACGTGGACGGTGGCCCGGTCCGGCAGACCGTGGTGGAGATGGAGTCGGCGTACCTCTTCGTCACCACCGCCGGCCAGGGCGCCTGCCTGGCGGTGGTGAGCGATGCGGACGCGGACATCGGCCTGGTCGCGTACGAGATGGCGATGCTGGTCATCCGGGTGGGGGAGAACCTGACCGCGTCGGCCCGACCGTCCGCGGACGCCGGTGATGCGGACTGAGCCGCCCGGCCCCCAGCACGAGTGGCTGGACGGCGACGCGGGCCCCGTGGTCCGTCCGTACACGCTCACCGGCGGTCGGGTACGCCCCGCCGCCGGCGGCTTCGACCTGGTCGCGTTCGTGCTGGCCGGCGCGGACCTCGACCCGGCCGCCCATCCGCAGCTGCCGCCGGAGCACCGCCGGCTGGTCGAGTTGGCCGGTCACCCGGTCTCGGTGGCCGAACTGGCGGCCGAGCTGGACCTCGCGGTCGGGGTGATCCGGGTGCTGCTCGGTGACCTCCTCGCGCAGGGCCTGGTCGCGGTGCACGAGCCGCCGGCCGGCCGCGATCTTCCCAACGACGACATCCTCAAGGCGGTGGTCAGTGGACTCCGTGCGCTATGACCATGCGGGCTCAGCGGTCACCGTCCCGCTGGCACTGAAGATCCTCATCGCGGGGGGCTTCGGCGCCGGCAAGACGACGCTGGTGAGCGCGTTGAGCGAGGTACGGCCGTTGCAGACCGAGGAGGTGCTGACCGACGCCGGCATCGGCACCGACGACCTCTCGGGGGTGGAGGGCAAAACGACCACCACCGTGGCGATGGACTTCGGCCGGATCACCATCAACGACGACCTCCAGGTGTACCTGTTCGGCACCCCCGGCCAGGACCGGTTCTGGTTCCTCTGGGACGAGCTGGCCTTCGGCGCGCTCGGCGCGGTGGTGCTCGCGGACACCCGCCGGCTGGCCGACTGCTTCCCCTCGATCGACTACTTCGAGCAGCGCGGCATCCCGTTCGTGGTGGGGGTGAACTGTTTCGAGGACACCCGTCGCTTCGACCTGGAGACCGTACGCCGGGCGCTCGACCTGGACCCGGACGTGCCGATGGTGCTCTGCGACGCCCGGGACCGGCAGTCCGGCAAGCTGGTGCTCATCTCCCTGGTCGAGCACGTGGCCCGGCAGCGTGGCGAGCCGGTGCCGGCCTCCTGAACCGCCACCGCGTGCCCGGCGGCCCGCTCCGGCGTCGAAAAGCCGGTTAGCCGGCCGGCTTCCCGGGCAGCTCTGGTTGGATCTACTCCAGGATGTCGGCGAAGGGGTGCAGCGTGACTGGTCAGGGCGGAATCGTCCACATCGGGGGTTACACCGCGCAGAGCGGCGGGCGGGCGGACGGCATCGTCGCCGCCCACCGGGACCCGGCGACCGGGGCCCTGACACCGCTCGGCACGGTGGCGGTCACGCCGTCGCCGTCGTTCCTCGCCCGGCACCCCAGCCGGCCGGTGCTCTACGCGGTCAACGAGTTGACCGAGGGTCAGGTCAGCGCCTGGCAGGTGGGGTCGGACGGCGCGCTGGACGCACTCGGCAGCTTCTCGACCGGCGGCGCCGATCCCTGTCACCTGGCGGTGCTGCCCGACGGTGGGCACCTGGTGGCAGCCAACTACAGCAGCGGCAGCGTCGCGGTCTTCCCGCTCGACGCGCAGGGCGTGCCCGGCGAACGCAGCGACCTCGTGGTGCACGAGGGCCACGGCGTCGACCCGGAACGCCAGGAGCGGGCGCACGCCCACATGGTCTCGCCGGGCCGCGACCGGGAGCCCCTGCTGGCCGTGGATCTCGGCACCGACTCGGTCTACCGGTACGACCTGGACGGCGCGAGCGGACGGCTGGTGCCGCGCGGTCCCCGGATGCGCACGGCGCCGGGCACCGGGCCCCGGCACCTGGCCCGGCACCCCGACGGTCGGCGCTGCTACCTGGTCGGCGAGCTGGACGGCACGGTCACCGCGTACGAGCTGACCGAGGACGGATCGCTGCACCAGCGTGGCCGGGTCGACGCGAGCGGACGGACCGGTCACATCCAGCCGTCGGAGGTCGCCGTCGACCCGGACGGCCGTTTCCTCTACGTGGCGAACCGTGGCGTCGGCACCATCGCCGTCTTCGACCTGGCCGGTGAGCTGCCCGCGCTGGTGTCCGAGGTGGACACCGGCGGGGAGTGGCCGCGACACTTCGCGCTGATCGGGGATCATCTCTACGTCGCCGACGAGCGGGCGGACATGGTCCGGGTCTTCCGACGCGACCCGAGCACCGGCGTACCGGCTCCGGTGGGCGAGCCCGTGCCGCTGGCGAGCCCGACGTGCGTCCTGCCGTGAGCGGACGAAACGACGGACGCTAATGCGAGAGCGCGACGGGTTTGGCAACGCCGTGGGGCCGATTCATCACTCTCTGTTGCTAAACGGTGATCAACTGTTTCTCCTGCGTAACTTTAGTCCGAACGGATGTGGCAGAGACGGCACCTAATACGCAAGATGGTCAGCGTGTCTGCAGGCCGCCATCGAATGCGTTCGAAACTCCATCTAGCAGCCGCCGCCGCGACGGCGACGGTTCTCGTCGTCACCACCGGCGTCTGGTTCGGCTATAAGGAGCTGATCCAGCCCAGCTGTTCAGGGGAGATCCGACTCGCCGTGGCGGTCGCCTCCGAGCTCGCGCCCGCCGTGGACGCCGCCGCCTCCCAATGGGTCAAGGACGGCGCCGCCGTCGGCCCCACCTGTATCCGCGTCGATGTCTCGGCATCCGACCCGGTCGATGTGGCTGCCGTGGTCGCCGCGAAGCACGGTGCCGTACTGGCCGGCGTCGGGCAGGCCAGCGGTACGGCCGTCACCCCGGATGTCTGGGTGCCGGACTCCTCGACCTGGCTGCTGCGCCTCAAGAAGGACGCCACGGCGTTCGCGCCGACCAACGGCGCCTCCATCGCGCGCAGCCCGGTCGTGGTGGCGATGCCCGAGCCGGTGGCCACGCGCCTCGGCTGGCCCAACGCCAAGTTCACCTGGACCGACCTGCTCAAGCAGGTCAACAGCAGCAAGCCGTTGCGTACCGGAATCGTCGAGCCGACCCGGGACGCGGCCGGACTGTCCGGTCTGCTCTCGTTGACCACGGCCGCCAGCGGCGCGGGCGGCGACGCCCAGCGCAACACGGTGGGCGCGCTGCGGGCGCTGGCCACCGGTCGCTCCTCGCTCCGCAACGACCTCCTCGCCCGCTTCCCGACCGCCACGGACCCGACCTCCATCGCGAGCGCTCTGGGTGCGGCGGCGCTGTCCGAGGAAGACGTGATCGCGTACAACAGCAAGAAGCCGCCGGTGCCGCTCGCCGCGCTCTACATGGAGCCGGCCCCGATGCCGCTGGACTACCCGTACGCCGTGCTGCCCGGCATCGAGCCGACCAAGGCGGCAGCCGCGAAGGTGCTGTACGAGCTGCTCACCGCGCCGAAGTTCCGGGACCGCCTGGCGGCGCAGTCGCTGCGCGGGCCGGACGGCAGCTGGGGTTCCGGCTTCAACGCACCGCAGGGCGCGCCGAGTCCGGCCGGTGGCGCGTCGACCGCCCCGGCGGCCGGCGGCACCGCGGCCGGTGGCCTGGACCCGGCCGCGATACAGCGTGTCGTGTCCAGTTGGTCGATCGCCACCCAGTCCGGCCGGATGCTCGCCGTCATCGACGTCTCCGGCTCGATGAAGGACGAGGTGCCCAGCGCCAACAACCGCAGCCGGGAGGAGGTCACCGTCGACGCGGCCCGCCGCGGCCTCGGGCTCTTCGACGACTCCTGGTCCATCGGCCTGTGGACCTTCTCCACCAAGCTGGTCGGCAACCGCGACTACCGGGAGCTGGTGCCGATCGGGCCGCTCTCCGGTCAGCGGGCCCAGCTGGAGGCGGCGCTGGCCACCGTCAAGCCGTCGAACGGTGACACCGGTCTGTACGACACGATGCTGGCCGCGTACCAGGCCGTGCAGGAGGACTGGCAGCCCGGGCGGGTCAACTCGATCGTGCTGTTCACCGACGGCAAGAACGAGGACGACAACGGCATCAACCAGCAGCAGTTGCTCGCCAAGCTCAAGCAGATCGCCGATCCGGAGCGGCCGGTCCAGGTCATCATGATCGGTATCGGCGAGGGCGTCAGCAAGGCCGAACTGGAGTCGATCACGAAGGTGACCGGCGGAGACGTCTTCGTCACCAAGGACCCGAGCGAGATCGGCAGCATCTTCCTCACCGCCATCGCGCGGCGCCCCCCAGCCCCGCGCTGACCCGCCGCGACGCACCAGAACCCGCCGTACCGCTGAGCCGGTACGGCGGGTTCCTTTTATGGCCACAGGGTTGAAGAAAAGTGACGGCAATACGTCGGAAGCAATCGGCAGTCATAGTTGTCAGGGCAGGATGTCGACGTGTTCCGGCAATGTCGGTCCGCCTATGGCCCGACCCGTCGGCCGGGGCCGTCCTGAACAGAGTGGGAGGGCCGGTGACCGCGGCGACACTGTTGACCCCCGCCGACACCTCGGCGACGCGCCAGGACCGTCCGAGCGGGCTGGTGGCCCGTGCCGACGAACGTTCCTACATCCGCGTCCTGGTGGTGCTCGACACCGCCGTCCTCATCATCGCGCTGCTCGTCGGGTACGTCGGCAGGTTCGGTGACGAGGAGCCGGTCGGCTCCAAGATCCCGTACGTGCTGGTGGCCCCCGGGCTGGTGCTGGCCTGGCTGATCTCCCTCAAGGCGCTCGGGTGCTACGACGACCGGGTCGTCGGCTACGGGGCGGACGAGTACCGGCGGGTCAGTTCGGCGAGCCTGCGGCTGGCCGGCGCGATCGCCATCGCCGGTTACATCGCCGACGTCGGCGTCTCCCGTGGTTTCCTCGGCATCTCGTTCGCCGTCGGCACGGTCGGGTTGGAGCTGACCCGGTTCGCGGCGCGCAAACGGCTGCACCGGGCCCGCTCGAAGGGCGCCGGCTGGTCCCGCAAGGTGCTCGTCGTCGGCGACACCGCGCACGTCCTGGAACTGGTGCACACCCTGCGCCGGGAGCCGTACGCCGGCTACCAGGTGGTCGGGGCGTGCATCCCGGACGCGCTGCTCGCACCGGTGGCGCAGCGGCTCGGCGACGTACCGGTGGTGGGGTCGTTCCGGGGCATCCCGGAGGCCGCGACCGCGATCGGTGCGGACACCGTGGCGGTGACCGCCTCCGGCGAGCTCACCGCGGCCCGACTGCGTCGGCTCGGCTGGCAGTTGGAGGGGACCGGCGTCGACCTCGTCGTGGCCCCCGCCCTCACCGACGTGGCGGGCCCGCGGATCCACACCCGCCCGGTCGCCGGGCTGCCTCTGATCCACGTCGAGGCGCCCGAGTTCCGTGGCGCGCGCAAGCTGGTCAAGGGTTTCGTCGACCGGTCCATGTCGTCGGTCGCCCTGCTCCTGCTCCTGCCGCTGATCGCGGTCATCGCGCTGGCCGTCAAACTCGACAGCCGGGGGCCGGTGCTGTTCCGGCAGGTCCGGGTGGGCCGGGGCGGGCAGGAGTTCGGGGTGTTCAAGTTCCGGACGATGGTCGTCAACGCCGACGCGCTGCTCGCCGAGCTGGCGGTCCGCAACGAGACCGACGGCCTGATGTTCAAGATGCGCGACGACCCCCGGGTGACCCGGGTCGGCCGGCTGCTGCGCAAGTGGTCGCTTGACGAGTTGCCGCAGCTGGTCAACGTGCTGTTGGGCCAGATGAGCCTCGTCGGCCCGCGGCCGCCGCTGCCGTCCGAGGTGGCCCGCTACGACGGCGACGTGGCCCGGCGACTGCTGGTCAAGCCCGGCATGACCGGACTGTGGCAGGTCAGTGGGCGGTCCGACCTGAGCTGGGAGGACGGCATCCGACTCGATCTCTACTACGTGGAGAACTGGTCGCTCGCCGCCGACCTCACCATCCTCTGGAAGACCGCCGGCGCGGTGCTGAACAGCCGCGGCGCCTACTGACCGCGCCGCTCACGGCTGTGGGCCGGTCCAGTCCAGGCAGACCACCACGGCGTCGTCGACCAGGTCACCGGCCACGAAGGCGCGCAGGTCACCGATCAGCGACCGGACGGCGTCCAGCGGCTCCATCGGGCCGGTCCGTCGCAGGAACCGGTCCAGCGCCGTCTCGCCGTACCGCACGTCCTGCCCGGTGGCCTCCACGACGCCGTCGCTGACGACGAAGAGCCGGTCACCGCGCTCCAGCGTGAACCGCTGCTCCTGGTAGTCGGTCGCCTCGAACATGCCGAGCGGGAACTGCGCCTCCAACGGCTGCTCGGTGACCTCTCCCCGGCGCAGGAGGACGAGCCGTGGCGAGCCGGCGTCCACCACGGTCATCGTCCCGGAGCGCAGGTCCAGCTCCATCAGCAGCACGGAGAGGTACCGCTTGCCCCGGTACTCGTCGTAGATGGCCTGGTCGGCGAGGGCGGCCTGATCGCCCAGCCCGAGGCCGGCCCGGCGGGCGTTGCGCAGCGCATGGGTGGCCAGCGACGTGAGCAGGGATGCCGCGACGCCCTCGCCGCTGCCGTTGACCGTGGAGAGCCAGAGCCGTTCCCCGTCGTCGGACCAGTCGAAGCTGTCACCGCGCACGGCGTACGCCGGTTCGAGCTGCCCGGCCAGGCTGAACGAGGGACGGACCCGGCTCCGTCCGGGCAGCAGGTCCCACTGCATCTCGGCGGCCAGGGTGAGCCGCTGGCTGCGGCGGGCCACGCTGTAGACGTCGGTGCCGGGGGAGACGGCGGCCACCTCGTGTGCCAGCGCGGTGGAGATGTCGGCGAGCGCGGCGAGCACCGCCGGCTCGTCGGCCACCGGCGCCAGGCGCAGGACGCCCCGCCGTTCGCCGCGCATGCTGACCGGGAACCAGGCGACCCCGTCGACCAGGACGGGCGACTGATGGTCGAAGGCCCGCCAGGCGGGGTGGCCGGCGCCCCGGAGGGAGTCACCCTCGGTGAGCGGCAGCAGCTCCGAAAGGCGGTAGTCGACCTGGTACAGCTCCGCCTCGGTGATCCCGTACGCCTCGGCGAGAACCGTACGGACGCCACCCACGAGACGGTCGGCCGGTGTCTCGTTCAGGGTGCGGCGTGCCCGATTGACCGGTTCGCTCATCAGGCCTCCTTGATCAGAGCTCGACCACCAGTGGGTTCGGAGTAGTCTCGGGCCACCATGGCCGAACACGACGGTCCACCGGACCCTGCGACGAGTATGGCTGCCGCACTGGACGCGGCGGCGGGTGCCCTGTTGGGCGTCTGGGATTCCGCCCGCGAGGCGACCGCCAGCCGGGTCTCCGGCGCCCAGCTACGGGCAGTCATGGTGGTCGAGCAGTACGACGGCATCAACCTACGCCGGCTCGCCGCCCGGCTGGACATGTTGCTGAGTTCCGCCAGCCGGCTGTGCGACAGATTGGTCGCGGCCGGCATGCTCGAACGCGAGCCCGGGCGCTTCGACCGGCGGGAAATCTCCCTGCACCTCACCCCGGAGGCGCGTCGGCTCCTCGCCGAGCTGCGCAACGACCGTCAGGAGCGGCTGGCCGCCGTGTTGGCGGCGATGAGCCCGGCCGGGCGGGCCGCGCTGGTGAGCGGGGTGCGGGAGTTCGACGAGGTCGCCCGCCGGCAGCGGGCGCGGAGTGCTCCGGACGACGAGGACTCCCCGCGTGGGCGTGAGGACTGGCGGCCGGACGGGTGGCCGCAGGACCCGGACCGACCGGACGGGTCCGGGCGTTCGTCATCGGAACAACCGAACCGGCCGGTGTGGCAGAGCGGGCCGGCGGCACCGGAACGGACGGTGGGCCCACCCCGCGACTGGCCCGCCGGAGAGCCACCGGTGGCGCGGACCGCCTGACCGGTCCGACTCGCAGCGTTCAGGTCGGTGCCGCGCACACCGCCAGCATGGCGATGTCGTCGTGCGCCTGCCCGCCCACCCACTCGTCGACCACCTGGAGCAGCCGGTCGACCAGGGCCGCCGGGGGCAGGCCGGTCGCCGCGGCGAGTGCGCCACGAAGCCGGTGCTCGCCGAACTTTTCCCCCTGGCCCGGGCCACCGTTCGCCTCGGTCACCCCGTCGGTGTACGCGAGGAGCAGGTCACCCGGATCGAGGTGCACCCGCACCTCGGTGAACCGGGCGTCGGTCAGCGCGCCGACCGGCATCCCCCCGACCGGGACGTTCGTGACGGCGCCGGCGGCGGTGACCAGCAGCGGCGCGGGGTGCCCGCCGCCCGCGATCCGGAGATCCAGACCCGTCGGCCCGTGCTCCAGCCAGCCGAGCAGCAGGGTGGTGAGCTGGCTGCGCCGGGCCGCGTCGGGCGCGTCGAACAGGGTGCGGTTGAGCAGGTGGATCAGCTCCAGGGGGCGCTGTTCGACGAGTCGCAGCGTCTGCAGCGACTGGCGGACCCGCCCGGTCAGCACCGCCGCGCCGACGCCCTTGCCGGACACGTCGCCCAGCGCGAACAGCGCGCCGCGCGGGTGCGGGAACACCTCGTAGAAGTCCCCACCGATGCGCAGCGTGTCGCCCGCCGACCGGTAGCCGCCGGCCAGGCGCACGCCGGGCACCGTCGGCAGCTCCGGCGGCAGCAGGCTGGTCTGCAACACCCGGGCCAGGTGGGCCTGCTCGCCGTACAGCTCGGCGGCGGCCAGCGCCGCGCCGGCCCGCGCGGCGAACTCGCGGGCCAGTTCGCGGTCGCGGGGGTCGAAGTCGGCTCGCCCGGCACGGCGGACGAGCAGCAGGGCGCCGGCCGGGCCGCCGGGGCCGTGCATCGGGCTGACCAGCGCCGCGCCGGGCCGGCCGAAGCTGGGCGGAAGCAGGGCGGCCAGTTCGGCGACGTCGGCGTCCGGCCAGCGGGTCGGCTCGCCGAGATCGCCCTCGAACGCCGCGCCGAGATCGGGCACGAGGTCGGTCAACGCGTCGTCGGCCACCCCGGTCACCGGGGCCGGTTCGTCGTCGGCGTACCGCGTGAAGCGGGGGCGCGGCTCGGCCGGCGCGGGTGGGCGGAGCAGCGCCACGGCGGCGTCGGCCAGGTACGGCACGGCGAGGGTCACGGTCGTACGGAGGGTCTGGTCCCGGTGCAGTGAGAGCCCGAGCCGGCTGCCGGCCTGGGCGAGGAAGGCGGTGCGGGAGCGTTCGGCCAGCAGGGCGTCGGTGCGACTGTGCTCCTCGGTGACGTCGCGGATGTACCAGGCGTACCGGTCGCCGGTGAGCCGACGCCGGGCACCGCGCAGCTGACGGCCGTGGTGCTCGGCCTCGAACGCGTCGGTGCCGTCGCGGACGGCCCGGGCCAGCGCCGCCATCGCGCACCGGGACAGCTCGACGCCCGCGACGATCTCCGGGAGCAACTCGACCGCCCGGGCGTTGACCAGGGTCACCCGGCCGGCGGCGTCGGTCGTCAGCACCGCCTCGGCGAGACCGTCGAGCAGCTCGCGGGCCAGCGGTGGGTCGGCGGGCAGTCCGCTGCCGCCGTGGCGGGTCGGGCGGCGCGACGTCTGCCCGTCACCGCCGACCGGACCGGCGATGCCGCCCCGTCGGGTCGTGGTCACCGCCCGACGCCGGCCCGTGTCCGACGACCTGTACGCATGCTTCTCCCGGGCTCCTCGCCTGCCGATCGTTGCTCGACGGCAAGCGTACCGAGCCGTACCGACGCCCGCCCAGACCGCGTTGCCCGGGGTCAGCCGGCGCGGTTCAGCCAGCCGGCGGGGCGGGCGACGATCCGCCGTACCACCGAGCCGGCCGCGCCCACGGCGGCGGCCTCCGGCCCGAGGGTCGACGGGCGGACCGTGACCGGTGACCAGGCGGCGGTGAGCACCCGGGCCTTGATCTCGGCGAGCACCGGCGGGCAGAGCCAGGGGGCCAGCGGGGCGTACCCGCCGCCGAGTACCACGGTGTCCAGGTCCAGCAGGTTCACCACACCGGCGACCGCCACCCCGAGGGCCGTGCCGGCGTCGTTCAGGGCGCGCAGCGCGGCCGGGTCGCCGGCCTCGGCCAACTCGGCCAGGCGGGCGGTCGCGGTGTCGGCGGGAAGCTCCGCCCGTACCAGTCCGGCGCCGGCCACGATCGCCTCCTGGCCGGCGTACTGCTCCAGGCAGCCGCGCCCACCACAGCGGCAGGGTCGCCCCTGCGGGTGGACCGGCAGGTGCCCGATCTCACCGCTCCAGCCGCGTACGCCCCGGAACAGCGCGCCGTCCAGGACGATCCCCGCGCCGATGCCGACCTCGCCGGAGATGTGCAGGAAGCTGGCCGGGCCGGGCGGCCGGGAGTGCAACTCGCCGAGCGCGGCGAGGTTCGCCTCGTTGTCCACCACCAGGGCCGGTACGTCCGGTACCCGATCGGTGAGGGGTGGGTGCGCGCTCAGCAGCTCGGGGACCGGTACGTCCTGCCAGCCGAGGTTCGGCGCGAGCCGGACCTGTCCGGAGTCGTCCACCAGACCGGGCACGGCGAGCGCGGCTCCGGCGAGGGTGAGGCCCTGCCGGGCCGCGTCGGCGCGGGCCTGCCCGGCCAGGTCTACCAGGCGGGCCAGGGCGTCGGCGGGCGCGACCGGTCGCAGGTCGGCACGGTGCACGGTGCGGTGCCGGACCTGGCCGGCGAGGTCGACGACGCATACCGTCAGATAGTCGACGTTGACTTCGAGCCCGAGCCCGGCCGGGCCCTGGTCGGCGAGCACCAGTCCCCGGGCCGGACGGCCGGCGCCGGCCCGGGGCGCCGGCTCGGCCTCGCTGACCAGATGGCCCGCGAGCAGGTCTTCGACGACCGCGGAGACGGTGGCCCGGGTCAGGCCGGTGGCAGTGGCCAGGTCGGCCCGGGACGGGGGACGGTCGGCGGCGGCGATCCGGCCGAGGACCAGGGCGAGGTTCAGTTCGCGCAGGCTGCCCTGACGGGCCGCGCCGGCCGGGGCGTGGGTGGGGCTCACCCCTTGACAGTGCCATAGGGCGGGCAAATAATTCAATCGCTGAACAAATACCTGACACCACCATCCCGGAGGTCACTCATGGCACCCCGTCCCACCCCCGCCGACAAATTCTCCTTCGGGCTCTGGACCGTGGGCTGGCAGGCCCGCGACCCGTTCGGCGACGCGACCCGCCCCGAGCTCGACGCCGTCGAGGCGGTGCACCGGCTCGCCGAGCTGGGCGCGTACGGCATCACCTTCCACGACGACGACCTGATCCCGTTCGGCGCGGACGCCGCCACCCGGGACCAGCACATCGCGCGGTTCCGCAAGGCCCTCGACGAGACCGGCCTGGTGGTGCCCATGGTCACCACCAACCTCTTCACCCACCCGATCTTCAAGGACGGCGGCTTCACCAGCAACGACCGCGACGTCCGCCGCTTCGCGCTGCGCAAGGTGCTGCGCCAGGTCGACCTGGCCGCCGAGCTGGGCGCGAGCACCTTCGTCATGTGGGGTGGCCGCGAGGGTTCCGAGTACGACCTCGCCAAGGACGTCCAGGCCGCCCTGGACCGGTACCGCGAGGCCGTCAACCTGCTCACCCAGTACTCCATCGACAAGGGCTACAACCTGCGGTTCGCGCTGGAGCCCAAGCCCAACGAGCCGCGCGGCGACATCCTGCTGCCCACCATCGGGCACGCGCTCGGCTTCATCTCCCAGTTGGAGCACCCGGAGCTGGTCGGCCTCAACCCGGAGGTCGGGCACGAGCAGATGGCCGGGCTCAACTACGCCCACGGCATCGCCCAGGCGCTCTGGCAGGGCAAGCTGTTCCACCTGGACCTCAACGGCCAGCGCGGCATCAAGTACGACCAGGACCTGGTGTTCGGTCACGGTGACCTGATGAACGCGTTCGCCCTGGTGGACCTCCTGGAGAACGGCGGCCCGAACGGCGGGCCGACCTACGACGGCCCCCGGCACTTCGACTACAAGCCGTCGCGTACCGAGGACATGGACGGGGTGTGGGCGTCGGCGGCGGCCAACATGAGCACGTACCTGCTGCTCAAGGAGCGCGCCGCGGCGTTCCGCGCCGACCCGGAGGTCGTCGAGGCGCTGGCCGCCAGCAAGGTCGGCGAGCTGAGCACGCCGACGCTCAACGACGGCGAGGGCTACGAGGAGTTCCTGGCCGACCGTTCCGCGTTCGAGGACGTCGACGTGGACGCGGTGGCCGCCCGGGGCTTCGCCTTCGTCCGGCTCAACCAGCTCGCCGTCGAGCACCTGCTCGGCGCCCGCTGAGGCCCCGCCATGCCGCTGGTCGCGGGCGTTGACTCGTCCACCCAGTCCTGCAAGGTGGTCGTCCGGGACGCGGAGACCGGTGCCCTGCTCCGGCAGGGCCGGGCGCCGCACCCGGACGGCACCGAGGTCGACCCGGAAGCCTGGTGGCAGGCGCTGCGTAGCGCCGTGGACGAGGCCGGTGGGTTGGCCGACGTCGCGGCGGTCTCGGTCGCCGGCCAGCAGCACGGCATGGTCTGCCTCGACGAGGCCGGCCGGGTGGTCCGGCCGGCCCTGCTGTGGAACGACACCCGCTCCGCCGACGCCGCCGCCGACCTCGTCGAGGAGGCCGGCGGCGGCGCGGCCGGGCGTCGCTTCTGGGCCGACGCCACCGGCAGCGTGCCGGTGGCGAGCTTCACCATCACCAAGCTGCGCTGGCTGGCCCGGCACGAGCCGGAGCAGGCCGCCCGGGTGGCCGCCGTGTGCCTGCCGCACGACTGGCTGACCTGGCGGCTGGCCGGCGCGCCCGGCCTGTCGGCGTTGCGCACCGACCGGGGGGATGCCAGCGGCACCGGCTACTGGTCCCCGGCCACCGGCAGCTACCGTCCGGACCTGCTGGAACGGGCGTTCGGTCGGCAGCTCGTGGTGCCCGAGGTGCTGGGTCCGGCCGAGTCGGCCGGTCGGCTGACGGGGGAGTGGGGTGACGCCCTGCTGGGGGCGGGCACGGGCGACAACGCCGCCGCCGCGTTCGGCGTCGGCGCCGGGCCGGGCGACGTGGTCGTCTCGATCGGCACCTCCGGCACCGTGTTCAGCGTGGCCGACGTTCCGGCCGCCGACGACAGCGGCGCGGTGGCCGGCTTCGCCGACGCGTCCGGTCGCTTCCTGCCGCTGGTCTGCACGCTCAACGCCGCCCGGGTGCTGGACGCCGCCGCCACGATGCTCGGTGTCAGCCTGGACGAGCTCGCCGAGCTGGCCCTGTCCGCTCCCGCCGGCGCGGACGGGCTGGTCATGGTGCCCTACCTGGAGGGGGAGCGCACGCCCAACCGTCCGCTGGCCACCGGTGCGGTACACGGCCTGACTCTGCGTACCTCGACCCCCGCGCACCTGGCCCGGGCCGCCGTGGAGGGCATGCTCTGCGCCCTCGCCGACGGTCTGGACGCGCTGACCGCGCAGGGGGCCACCGTCCGCCGGGTCATCCTGGTCGGCGGTGGGGCACGGTCGGCCGCGGTCCGCCGGATCGCACCGCAGGTCTTCGGCTGCCCGGTCGTCGTCCCACCCGCCGGGGAGTACGTCGCCGACGGGGCCGCCCGTCAGGCCGCCTGGGTCGCCCTGGGCGGTCCGACGCCACCGCAGTGGGACGTCAAGGGAACCGAGGAGTACGCGGCGGAGCCCGTCCCCGCCGTCCGTGACCAGTACGCCGCTGCCCGCGGCCTGGTGCTCGACCGGCGCTGAGCGTCGGATCGACCGGGTGGGCGTCGGTCAACGGTGACCGGCGCCCACCCGCCTGCCGACCTGCTCGGCCGGGTCTGATTGGCTGCGGGTCATGACGGTGACCAGTGGCGGGCGGGAGCAACGCTCGCGCGGCCGGGGCGGTGGCCCGGCGCACCGGCTGTACAGCGTGGTGGTGTTCGTGGTGCTCGCCTCGCTCGACAACGTGGCGATCGGGCTGGTGCCACCGCTGTACGGGCCGATCGCCCGGACGTTCGACACCTCGACCGGGCTGCTGGGCCTGGTAACCGCCGTCAGTTTCCTGGTCAGCGCGGTGGCCGCGGTCGGCTGGGCATACGTCGGGGACCACGGCAACCGCAAACCGCTGCTCATGGTGGGCACCCTGATCTGGGCGGCGGGCACCGGCGGCAGTGCGCTCGCCGGCGGATACGTGACCTTCCTGCTCGCGCAACTGGTCGCGGCGGTCGGTCTCGGCGCGGTCGGCTCGGTGGGCTTCTCGGTGGTCACCGACCTGATCACACCGGCCCGACGCGGGCTGGTGATGAGCTTCTGGGGGCTCTCGCAGGGCGTCGGTACGCTCGCCGGCACGCTTGTCGGTGGGCTGCTCGGGGCGGCCGACTGGCGACGGCCCTTCCTGCTGCTGACCGGGGTGGGTCTGGCCGCCACCCTGGCGTACCTGTTCACGTACGACATCCGACGCGGCCAGAGCGAGCCGGAACTGGCCGGCGCGCTGGACGCCGGGGCCGAGTACGACTACCGGATCAGCCGAGCCGACCTGCCCCGCATCCTGGACCGGCGGACCAACCGGTGGTTGATCCTGCAGGGGCTGACCGCGCAGGCCGCCTTCGGCTCACTGGTGTGGCTGCCGAGGCTCTTCGCCGAACGGGCCGAGGCCCAGGGCTACTCCGAGTCGACCGCCGTCGTGGTCGGCAGCGTCTTCGCCACCCTGTTCCAGCTCGGCGGGGTGCTCTCCATCGTGGGCGGCCTCGTCGGCGACGCGGCGCAGCGGCGTACCCACCGGGGCCGGGCGATGGTCGCGGCGGTCGGCATCCTCGCCGCGCTCCCGTTCTACCTGGTGTTGTTCTTCGTCCCGGTGACCATCGACGTGCCGGACGGCGGGAGCGGCGGCGCGGTCGTCGGCGCGGTGCTGTCCAGCGTGTTCACCGAGCCGTCGGTGGGGTTGAGCCTGCTCACCGCCGTGGTGGCGCTCGCGTTGACGTCGGCCAACTCGCCGAACTGGTTCGCGTTGATCGCCGACGTGAACCCGCCGGAGCACCGGGGGACCGTCTACAGCCTCGGCAACCTGGTCAACGGCGTCGGCCGGGCGGCCGGCAACGGACTGGTCGGGGTCGCCTTCCAGGCGCTACGGACGGCCTTCCCGCCACCGCTGAACTTCGCCGTCGGACTGGCCGCGTTCCAACTCTTCTTCATCCCCACCGGCGTCATGTACTGGCTCGCCTCACGCAGCTCACCGACCGACATCGACAACGTGCACGACCTGCTGCACACCCGAGCCGACCGCCTCTGAAGTCGCCGCCGTGCGCCCGCGCCGGCCTGCCGGGCTGTGTCGGCCGGAGGGCCTGGACCTGCTCCGCACCACCCGATCGTCGGGCCATCCCGGGTCCGGGTGGTACCCGCGTCACCTTTGCTCTGCTTCAACCCACGCGACAGTCGGCGGCCGTTTGTGTTGCGTGGGTTGAAGCAGAGCAAAGGGCGTGATGCACACACCCGGTCCCCGCGACCGCCCCACCGAACCGGCGCGCTGGAAGCGGTGGGTCGGTGGGGCGATGGGGGCGATGGGGCGGTGCAGCGGTCGATCGAGAAGGTCAGCCGCGCAGCCAGACCGTCCCGTCGGTCGGGATCGCGCCCTGGTCGGTCAGGGGGGCGCTGGTGGCCAGCACCTCGGCACCGGGCGGCACCGGTACCGGGGCGTCCCCGAAGTTGGTCAGCACGGTCAGGTCGCCGTTGCGGAACACCAGGGTGTCGTCACCGGAGGACACCCACTCGAGGGTGCCCCGGCCGAGGCCGTGTTCGCGGCGCAGCCGCAACGCCGTGCGGTACAGCTCGTACGTCGAGCCGGGCACGTCGCGCTGCCGGTCCAACGCGTACTCCGCCCAGGACGGCGGCTGCGGCAGCCAACTGGCGTCGGTCGGTCCGAAGCCGTACGACGGGGCGTCCGCCTCCCACGGGATCGGCACCCGGCAGCCGTCCCGCCCCCGCTGGGTGTGCCCGCTGCGCGCCCAGGTCGGGTCCTGCCGGGCCTCGTCCGGCATGGTGGTGTGCTCGGGCAGGCCCAGTTCCTCGCCCTGGTAGAGGTACGCGGAGCCGGGCAGGGCGAGCATCAGCAGGGTGGCCGCCCGGGCCCGGCGCAGGCCGAGTGCGGCGTCCGGCTGCGGGTCGCCGATACCGATGCCGTTGGGTCGGCCGCCGCCGATCGCCAGGCCGAGCCGGGAGGCGTGCCGCACCACGTCGTGGTTGGACAGCACCCAGGTCGTCGGCGCGCCCACCGAGTCGGTCGCCTCCAGGGACCGGGTGATCACCGCGTACTGCGCCGGCGCGGTCCACGAGGCGAGCAGGTACTCGAAGTTGAACGCCTGGTGCATCTCGTCCGGGCGGACGTAGCGGGCCAGTCGCTCGGCCGGCTCCACCCAGGCCTCGGCGACCAGTACCCGTTCGCCGGGGTAGCCGTCCAGGACCTGCCGCCACTGCCGGTAGATCTCGTGCACGCCCTCCTGGTCCCACATCGGCGGCCGCGGCTTGTCGATCTCGTTGCCGGAGAGGATCTCCTGCGGCTCCTGCCAGTCGGGCAGGTTCGCCTGCTTGATGAGGCCGTGCGCCACGTCGACCCGGAAGCCATCCACCCCGCGGTCGAGCCAGAACCGCAGCACATCCAGGAACTCGGCGTGCACCTCCGGGTTGTCCCAGTTGAGGTCCGGCTGGCCGGTGTCGAACAGGTGCAGGTACCACTGGCCCGGCTGGCCGTCCGGGTCGACCGTGCGGGTCCACGCCGGCCCGCCGAAGACGCTCTGCCAGTCGTTCGGCGGCTGCTCACCGGCCGGGCCCAGGCCGTCCCGGAAGATGTACCGGGACCGCTCGGCGCTGCCCGGTGCGGCGGCCAGGGCCTCCTGGAACCAGCGGTGCGCCGAGGAGGTGTGGTTGGGGACCAGGTCGACGATCACCCGCAGGCCGCGGGAGCGGGCCTCGGCGATCAGCTTGTCCGCGTCGGCGAGGCTGCCGAACAGCGGGTCGACGTCCCGGTAGTCGGCCACGTCGTAGCCCGCGTCGGCCTGCGGCGACGGATAGAACGGGGACAGCCACACCGCGTCCACCCCCAGCTCGACCAGGTGGTCGAGGCGGGCGGTGATGCCCGGCAGGTCACCGATCCCGTCGCCGTTGGAGTCGGCGAAGGAGCGCGGGTAGATCTGGTAGATGGCGGCCTCGGTCCACCAGCCGGTGGCGGTCTGCTGCGTCGGGTCGGTGTTCAGGGTCGTCTCCCGTGTCGTGCCGTGGTTGATGGTTCAGTGTGCCCGGGGCGGTGCGGTGGACTCCCGGACGACCAGCCGAGTGGGCAGGATCACCGGTGAGTCGCCGTCGGCGGTCCGTTGACCGACGATCGGGCCCAGGGTGCGGCCCCCGAGCGGATCGAGCAGTATCCGGGCGGCCAGCCGGCCCTGCTCCGCGGCCGGCTGGGCGACGGTGCTGAGGCCCAGCACGCCGGCGAGGTCGTGGTCGTCGATACCGACCACGCTGACGTCCTGCGGTACGCGCAGACCGGCATCGCGCAGCGCGGTCATGGCGCCCATCGCCATCTCGTCGCACGCCGCGACGATCGCCGTCGGTGGCTCACCGCGGGCCAGTAGTTCGGCGGCGGCCCGGTTGCCGCCGTCGATGGTGAACGACGACTCCACGTCCAGACTCGGATCGGGTCGCAGGCCGGCGGCCCGCAGTTCGGCCTGGAAGCCCCGGCGTCGGTCCAGGTGGGTCGTGTAGGCCAGTTCGTCGTCCGGGTCGCCGGAGATGTGCGCGATCCGCCGGTGACCGAGGTCGAGCAGGTGCCGGGTGGCCATGCGCGCGGCGGCCACGTCGTCGATGCGTACGCAGGGCCAGTGGGGCACCCGACTCCCCGAGCTGATGGTCACCCCGGGCAGGTCCAGGGCGGCCAGTGCGGTCAGGTCGGCCGGGCGCAGCGGCGTGGCGACCAGCATGATGGCGTCCACCCGCTTGTGCAGGTTGGCGGTGCGCAGCACCCGCTGGCGGATCTGCTCCCGACCACCGAGGTTGTAGAGCAGCAGGTCGTAGCCGGAGTGGTGCAGGTGCTCCTCGACGGCCTCGACGACGGTGCTGAAGAACCAGCGGGTGATCCGGGGTACGACCACCGCGACCGTGCCGGTGCGGCCACCGGCGAGCCGGGACGCGCTCGGCGAGACCGCGTAGTCGAGCTGTTCGGCGGCGGCCAGCACGCGGCGTCGGGTGGCGGCCGAGACCGTCGGCAGCCCGCGCAGGGCGCGCGAGACGGTGGCCGTGGAGACTCCGGCCAGCCGGGCGACATCATCAATCTTCGTCACGGTTCCCCCGCTCGGTACCCGTCGCCCGCCGCCGCCCTCAGGGGCCGGACGGCGGCGGGCAAGCGGGTCAGCCCTTGACGCTGCCGGCGAGCAGACCTCGCACGAAGAAGCGCTGCAGGGACAGGAATACGACGAGCGGTACAACGATCGAGACGAACGCGCCAGCGGTGAGCCGTTGCCACTCGTTGCCCCGGGTGCCGGCCATCTCGGCCAGCCGGACCGTGAGCGGCGCGGTCTCGTTGCCGCCACCGGCGAAGATCAGCGCGACCAGCAGGTCGTTCCAGACCCAGAGGAACTGGAAGATGCCGAACGCGGCCAGCGCCGGGGTGATCAGCGGCAGCACGATGGTGCGGAAGATCTTCGGGTGCGTCGCCCCGTCGACCCGGGCCGCCTCCATCAGGTCTCCGGGGAGCTGCGAGATGAAGTTGTGCAGCAGGAAGACCGCGAACGGAAGGGCGAAACAGGTGTGCGCGAACCACACCTGGGCGAACTTCTGCTCGTCGACCAGATCCCAGGCCGGCATCAGCGTGACGCCGCCGAGGGTGACGCCGGTGGAGAAGAACTTCAGCAGCGGCACCAGGGCCATCTGCAGCGGGACGATCTGCAACGCGAAGATCGCGATGTAGAGCCAGTCCCGCCCACGGAAGTTGATCCACGCGAGTGCGTACGCGGCCAGGGACGCGAAGGCCAGTGGGAAGAGCACCGACGGAATGGTGATCGCCAGCGAGTTGATGAAGTAGCTGGCGAGCTGCCCCGACGACGCGGACCGCCCGAAGAGGACCTGTTCGTAGTTCTCGAAGGTGAACTGCGGGTTGGTGAACGCCGTCCACCAGCCGGTCGTCTTGATCTCGTCCTCCGGTCGGAGGGAGGAGACGAGCAGGCCGAAGGTCGGGATCGTCCAGACCACCGCGATGACGATCGACACGAGCGTCGCGGTACGGCTGTTCAACCGCTTGCGGACCCGGCCCGCGGTGGTGGACGCGGTGCCGGCGGTCTGCTGGGCGCCGGTGGCGACGGTGGGCGTTGCGGTCGTCATCTCAGCCCTCCCGCTGACGACGGAGGTTGCGGATCTGGTAGATCACAACCGGGATGACCAGGATGAAGAGGAAGACCGCGAGCGCGGAACCCTGCCCGTTCTGGCCGTACCGGAAGGCCTGGTTGTACATCTCGCTGGCGATCACGCTCGTGTCGTAGTTGCCGTTGGTCGAGGTCCGGACGATGTCGAAGACCTTGAGCGTGGCGATCGTGAGCGTCACCACCACGACGATCAGGGCCGGTCGGATGCTCGGCATGGTGATCTGCCAGAACATCTGCCACGGGCTGACGCCGTCGAGCCGGGCGGCTTCGACGATGTCGCCGGGGATGGCCTTGATCGCCGCGGAGAGCACCACCATGGCGAAGCCGGCCTGGATCCAGACCATGATGACGATCAGCAGCAGCGTGTTCAGGGGTGATTCGAGCAGCCACTGCTTCGGCTCACCGCCGAGGCTGACGACGATCTGGTTGAGCAGGCCGATCTGGTCGCCGTCGCCGCGGTACGCGTAGACGAACTTCCAGATGATGCTCGCGCCGACGAACGAGATGGCCATCGGCAGGAAGATCAGGGACTTGGCGATCGCCTCGAAGCGGGCCTTGTCCACGAGTACGGCGTAGATGAGGCCGAAGGCGGTCGCCACCAGCGGGACCAGGAGCACCCAGACCAGGGTGTTGATCAGGACCCGGACCATGGAGCTGTCGGAGAACATCCAGCCGTAGTTGCGCAGCCCCACCCATTCGGTGCTGCTCCCGTTCATCAGGGAGAGCAGCATGGTGCGGATGGCCGGTACGACAAGACCGATGGTGAGCAGCAGCAGTGTCGGCAGCAGGAAGAACAGCGCGAAGAGCCCCTCCCGCTGCTTGGGCCGCCGGGTCAGTGGCGTGCCGCTGACCGAGGCGGCGACGAGCTGGGCTTCCCGCCGTCGGGCGAACCAGGCTGGCACGACGTCGAGCAGCAGGAGCAGACCACCCACCACCAGTACGAAGGCGACCAGCCCGTACATCAGCATGAGGAGCTTCGGCTGCTCGTCGGCGAAGTCGAACTCCATCAACCCTCCCTCTCGGGTCCGGATCGGCCGGTGGCCCGGTCCGCGTACGCGAACCGGGCCACCGCCGTGATCACTTCGGCCAGCTGCTCTCGATGCCCTGGAGCACCGGGGCGGTCTGCTTGCCGTTCAGCCAGTCGACCATGCCCTTCCAGAACGTTCCCGCGCCGACGGCGGCCGGCATCAGGTCGGATCCGTCGAAGCGGAAGGTGCCCGTCTTGTCCTGGAGGATCTGGACGGACAGCTTGTCGATCGGGCTGGCCACGTTGGCGATGTCCAGCTTGTTGTTCGCCGTGACCCAGTTGCCGAGCTTCGCGCGGCTGTTCACGTACTCGGCGGAGGCGAGGTAGGTCTGCACCGCCTGCACCTCGGGACGGTCGGCGTACGCGACGACGAACTCGCCGGCGCCGAGGACCGGCTTGCCCTTGGCCGGGTCGATGGCCGGGAAGTAGAACGCGAACGCGTCACCGTCCGCGGCCACCTTGGTGCCCTCGGGGAACTGGTTGGCGTAGAACGACGCCTGCCGGTGCATCGCGCACTTGCCGGTGGTCACCGGCAGACCCGCCTCCTGGAAGGCGGTGGTGGTGATGCTCTTGACGCCGCCGAAGCCGCCGTTGACGTACTTCTCGTTCTTCAGGATGCTGCCGGCGCGGTCGACCGCGTCGACGATCCTCGGGTCGTTGAACGGGATGGCGTGGGTGGTCCACTGGTCGTAGACCTCGGGGCCCTGCGTCCGCAGGATCACGTCCTCGATCCAGTCGGTGGCCGGCCAGCCGGTGGCGTCACCGGACTCGACGCCCACGCACCACGGCTTCATGCCGCTCGCCGCGATCTTGTCGCTGAGCGCGATGAGCTGGTCCCAGGTGGTCGGAACCTCCCAGCCCTTCTCCTTGAAGGTCTTGGGGGAGTACCAGACGAAGGACTTGACGTTGGCGCCGAGCGGCACGCCGTAGAGCGTCCCGTTGACGGTGCCGTACTTCAGCCAGTCGGCCGGCATGTTCTGCTCGGCCATGGCCTTGGTGTCGGCGCCGAGAGACTTCAGCTTGCCGGCGTCCGCGAACCGCTTCACGAGGCCCGGCTGGGGCACGAAGGCGATGTCAGGGGCGTTGCCGCCGTCGACCCGGACGGGGAGCTGCGCCTCGAACTCGCCGCTGCCCTCGTAGGCGATCTCGATGCCGGTGCAGTCGGTGAACTGCGACCAGGAACGCTCGAGCAGGTCGGCCTCGGCGTCACGGATGGACGCGTAGATGGAGACCTTCTTGCCGTCGTTGCCCTGGTACTTCTCGTACGCGGCACACTCCGCAGAGCCCGCTTTGTCGCTCTTCTTGTCATTGCCGGTACCGCAAGCGGTGGCGGTGACCGCCAGCCCGAGTACACCGGCGATCACGAAGGCCTGGCGTGGTCTGGTGAAGACCGCCATGCCGTCCTCCTTCCTAGCCGGCGTGGTCTCCGCTGGTGACCCGCGCCGGTCCGATTGGGCGTGCCACACATGTAAGCGCTTGCATCGGGTCTGGTCCACCCCCTGTCAGACACGAGCGAGTAACAATCCCGAAACCTCGTGTCCTCCGGTTGGGCGCGCTTCCAGCCGCAGCTCCGGGCTCTTCCGGAGATTGGCGAAATCTGTCAGGCTAGAGCCACCTCATCGAAGGTTTTGAACATAGGAGGAGCTGGATGCGTAAGCGGTGGATCAGCCTGTTGGTGACGGGCCTGCTCGTCGGAGGGGCCGTGGCGCCGGCGAGCCCGGCGTTGGCGGCGCCGACCTTCAAGGTGCCGTTCCCGTGCGGTCAGTCCTGGTCGGGGCAGACCCGGTCGGACCACAGCCCGGCGTACGCCGTCGACTTCAACCGCACCGACGACCAGGGCGACCCGGTGGTGGCGAGCGCGCCCGGCACGGTCGACCGGGTCACCGACCTCGGCGGCACCAGTTACGGCAAGTACGTCCGGATCGACCACGGTGGCGGTTACACGACCTACTACGCCCACCTGAGCGGCTTCAACGTCTCGGTCGGGCAGACCGTCGGGTACGGCAAGGTCATCGGCTGGGTCGGCAGCACCGGCGGATCCACCGGCCCGCACCTGCACTACGAGCAGCGCCTCAACGGCAACGACATCCAGGTCCGGTTCAACGGCACCCTGGCCCTCTACTGGGGCACCAAGACCTACACCAGCGGCAACGGTTGCTCGTCGGGCAGCGGCAACGGCACGGTCGACACCAGCGGCACGCCGCTGACCGTCCGCTCCGGCCCCGGCACGGGGTACGCCTCGGTGGGCACCGTCGCCGACGGCACCCGGGTGACCATCTCCTGCCAGACCAGCGGCACCACCGTCACCGGGACCTACGGCACCAGCTCGATCTGGGACCGGATCGGCAGTGGCCGCTACATCGCCGACGCGTACGTCTACACCGGCTACGACGGTTACATCCCGAACGTGCCCCGCTGCTGACCTCTGGCGGTCTCCGGCGGGGAGACCCGCCGGGGACCGGTCAGGCGTTGAGCCGCCAGATCGACAGGTTCAGCGCGGCGGCGAAGGTGACCCATGCCCAGTACGGCAGCAGCAGCGCCGCCGCGACCCGGGACACCCGCGCGAAGAGCACCACGGTGAGGCCGATCGCCAGCCACATCACCACGATCTCGGCGAACGCCAGACCGTACTGGCCCGCGCCGAAGAACAGCGGCGTCCAGATGGCGTTGAGCACGAGTTGGGCGGTCCACGCCCAGAGGGCGGGGGAGAAGCCGACCCGCCGCCAGACCAGCCAGCCGGCGACCGCGATCAGCGCGTAGAGGACCGTCCAGACCGGGCCGAAGAGCCAGGACGGCGGCGCCCAGTCCGGCTGGCGCAGGCTCGCGTACTCGTCGGTGGTGCCCTGCACGCCGAGCCCGCCGATCGCGGCCGCGACGAAGACCGCCGCCGCGAAGGCGGCGAGCGCCCAGCGCGACCGCCGGCCGGAGGTGGGCCGTGCCTCGCGAGACATCTCCATGGTCGAGATATTTCCGCGTAGGGGCCCGATCAAACCCCACGAAAAAGCGCCGGGGCCGCTGCGGCCGGTGCTTCTGTCGGGAGGACGAAGCTCCGGTCGCGGCGACCCCGACGGGTCCCGGTGTTCGTGACGAATGGGTTATGAGGTGCGAGCGTCAATTGAAGATGCTGACACCACCCGGGCCGACGAGCAGCCCGACGACGATGAGGACGATGCCCCACAGGATCTGCCGACGGAACAGCGCGAGGATGCCGGCGACCACGAGTACGACTGCGAGAATCCAGAGAATCAGCTCCATGACCTCTGAGTACCCGACGCTCCGAGCGGGGAAACCTGGTCCGTGTCGAGTTGATCCCCGACATGAAAGACGCTGTAGGCCTGCTTGATCACCGGGTGCGCCACGTTGCGGACGCGTACCCCTCCCGGGGTCATGCCGCGCTCGGTGCCGGCGTGCGCGTGCCCGTGCAGGGCCAGCGCGGTCGGCGCCGAGTCGATCGCCTGCCCCAACTGGTACGAGCCCAGGAACGGATAGATCTCCAGCGGCTCACCGACCAGCGTGTCGGGGACCGGCGCGTAGTGGGTGAGCGCGACCAGCATGTCGCAGTCCAGCGAGCGCAGGGCCGCGCCCAGGCGGTCCGCGCTCTCGTTGGTGGTCCGAACGAACGCCTTCATCTCCGGCTCGCCGAAGTCGCTCGCGCACCGGCCGGCGAACCCGCCGCCGAAGCCCTTGACCCCGGCGACGCCGAGCCGGCCGCCCGCACAGTCCAGGACGACGCCGTCACCCTCCAGCACGGTGATGCCCGCGTCCTGGAGCACCTTCACGACCTGTGGCACCTGATCACACTGGTGGTCGTGGTTCCCCAGCACGGTGACCACCGGTACGGCCAGCCCACCGAACTCCTGCGCCACGCAGCGCGCCTCGGCCTCGGTGCCGTGCCGGGTCAGGTCGCCGGCCAGCAGCAGCACGTCGGCGCACTCCGGCAGCTCCTCCAGCGCCGGGCGGAACCGGCCGACCACGTCCTCGTCCAGATGCACGTCGCCCACGGCGGCGATCCGGATCACCATGGAACCTCCCTCAGGGCAGTTGCTCGATCTCCGTGGGCGCCTGGACGCGGATCACCCCGATGTCGCTGGTGATCGGCACGTCCGGGAAACGCTCCGACACGAGACGCAGGATCTCCTCCCGCCGGTGCGGGCTCTCCACCTCGCCGTGCAGCACGAGGATGTCATCGCGTCGGACGACGGTGATGCCCTGTTCGGCGACGGCCGGATCCTCGGTGAGCGACCGTTGGATCTCCGCTTCGACGTACTCGTCGGGTGGCGCCGCGCCACCGGCCTGATCGTTCGTCACGGGGTCTCCCCTCCTGCCGGGGTGCCGGGCTCCGGCACCACCTCCAGCCGGTCCAGCAGCACCAGGAACGCCTCGGCGTACGGCGAGTGCTGCGTCTCCTTGCGTACCCGTTCCCAGTCGATCTGCTCCCGCAGCGACCGGGCCAGCGGCAGACCGCGGGCGAAGTCGCAGTAGTGCTGGGAGAAGCTGAGCAGCTTGTGCACCATGAGCTGGGTGGCGGACAGGACCGGCATGTGGATCGCGTCCACCGGCCGTACGACGGTGTCGGCGAACGTCTCCTCGGTCACCGGCGTCTCGATGGGCCGGTGGATCAGGTCGACCATCCGCTCCTCGTCGAAGACCTTGACGAGCCAGTCCTCCGGTGGCCGTTCGGCGCGGAAGCCGGCGGCCACCAGCGCCTCCAGCGACCGCTCCACGTCGGCCTCGCGGATGAGGAAGTCGACGTCGTGGTCGCTGGAGTGGCCGCCGTGTGCGTAGACGGCGAAGCTGCCGCCCAAAGCGAACGGGATCTCGGACTGCTTGAGCACGGCGGCGACCTTCTTCAGGGTGTGCACCAGACTCTCGTCCCCGCGCTCAGCCATCTGGATCTCCCGTCGGTCGTGTTGGTGGACAGGCGGTTGGATTCGAACCCCCGTACCCGGCATTCCGGTCGCCCACACCTGCTCTGGTCGCGGTCGGGTGCCAACAGGAACAAACGGGTACGAATGTCGCGGTAGGCGAGCGTGGGTCGGATAACCTGTCGAGGGTGGCCAGACCATCGGGTACGCGACGCCGCAGGGCCCGGCTGCGCACCGTCGCTCTGATCGGCATCGACGGCTCGGGCAAGACCACGCAGGCGCACCGGCTGGCCGACGCGCTCACCGCCGCCGGCAGTCCCGCCATCTACCGCCGCAACGCCAGCGGCCGCCGCTGGCTCGGCCGGCTCGCCCACCGGCTCGGCCTGCCGGACGCGCAACGACTCGTCGGGCGCGACGGCGTCCTCGCGGTGGAGTCCGTGCTGCGCTGGCTGGCCATCGCCGCGGCCCTGCTCAGTTGCCTGCTCACCGGGCGGACGGCCGTCATGGACCGCTACTCGGCCTGTCAGTACGCCAGCATCCGCGCCCACGGCGGGCACCGCTGGGAACGACTGGCCCGGGCCGGCTACCGGCTGTTTCCGACGCCGCAGGTGACCTTCCTGCTCGCCGTCGACCCGGCGGAGGCGTACCGGCGCATCGAGGAGCGCGGCACCGACCACGAGTCGATGGGCTGGCTGACCGCGGCGGACACCGCCTACCGGACCCTGCCCGAGTACCCGAGCTTCGTGCTCGTCGACGCCGGGCGTCCGGCCGAGGAGGTCACCGAGCAGATCCAGGCCCACCTGGCGTCCTGGCTGCCGTCGGACAGCCGACCCGACCCGGCCCAGCCGTCGACGGGGAAGCCGGCGTCGGAGCGGGCCGGGCCCGGCGACGTGCCGCTGCTGGTTCAGGCGCGTCCGTAGACCGGGACGGTTGCCCCACTGGTCGGTGCCGAGTCCGGCGAGGCGAGAAAGCGGATCACCGGCGCGATCTCGTCCGGGCCGACCCAGCGGGAGTGGTCGGCCTCGGGCTGCGCGGCCCGGTTCGCCGGGGTGTCGATGACGCTGGGCAGCACGGTGTTGCAGCGGACGCCGCGGGCGCGGTACTCCACCGCGACGGCGTTGGCGAAGGCCAGCACCGCCGCCTTGGCCGTGACGTAACCGGCCGCCCCGGCGAACGGGCTGACCGCCGCCCGGGCGGAGACGCACACAACCGCGCCGCCGCCGGCCGCCACCAGATGCGGCAGCGCGGCCTGCGTCACCAGGTACGTGGGGCGCAGGTTGAGGGTCAACATCCGCTCGAACTCCTCGACCGGCGTCTCGTGCACCAGGCCGCCGCTCGCGTACCCGCCGACCAGGTTCACCACCGCCCGCAGCGGCGCGGCCTGGTCGGCCGTTGCGGCCTCGACCACCCGCGCCACGTCCGCCGGCTCGGTCAGGTCCGCGCCGACCCGGACCAGCCCGTCCGCCGCCGGCTCCGACCCGGCAGGGCCACCCCGTCGCGGTACGACCACCCGCCAGCCCGCCTCGACGAACGAGGCGACCACCGCGCCGCCCAACCCGCCGCCCCCACCGGTGACCACCACACTCCGTCCCACCATGTCCCAAACGCTAACCCCACACCCCACCCACACCCGGCCCTGCCCCGCCCCTACGGGCCCCCTCGCCTCGTCGATCATGAAGTTATTGCCCTCCGGACCGGCGTGTCGCGGCAATAACTTCATGATCGACGCGTCCGGGGGCGGGGCGAGGCTGGGCTGGGCGGGGTGGGGGCGGGGCTGTCTGCCGTTGGCAGAGGGGTTGGGTTTTTCGGGGTGGGGCGGCGCAGGATCGGGGGATGGCGCGGATTTTGGTTCTTGGGGGTACCCGGTTTCTTGGTCGGGCGGTGGCTCGGCTCGCCGTCGCGCGGGGGCACGAGGTGACCTGTGCGGCCCGGGGCGTGTCCGGCGCCGTACCCGAGGGCGCGCGGTTGGTGCCGGTGGACCGCGACGACCCGGCGGCGCTGGCACCGCTGGCCCGCCGGGGTTTCGACGCGGTGGTGGACGTGACCCGCCAGGTCAGCCACGCCCGGCACGCGCTCGCCGCGCTGGCCGACCACGTCGGTCACTGGTCGTTCGTCTCGACGATCTCGGTGTACGCGGACAACGCGACCCCGGGTCAGCGCGCGGCGGACGCCCCGGTGCTGCCGCCCGCCCCGGCGGAGGTGGACGCGCCCGTCGGCCCGGAGCACCGCTGGTACGGCGAGTGCAAGGTCAGCATCGAGGGACTGGTCCGGGAGCGGATGGGCGAGGACCGGTCGTTCATCTGCCGGGCGGGGCTGCTCGTCGGCGCGGAGGATCCGAGCGACCGCTTCCCGTACTGGGTGCGGCGGCTGGCGCGGGGCGGCGAGGTCCTCGCGCCGGGACAGCCGACCGACCGGGTGCAGTTCGTGGACGTCGCGGACCTGGCTGCCTGGCTGCTGCACGCCGCCGACACCCGGCTCGTGGGCACGTACGACGGCACCGGTCCGGCGATGTCCCGGGCCGACCTGCTCGCGGGCGTGGCGGCCGCACTGGACGGCCCGGACGCGCACCTGACGTGGGTCGACCAGGACTTCCTGCTGGCCCACGACGTACGCGAGTGGTCGGGGGAGCGCGCGCTGCCCCTCTGGGTACGGCTGCCGGAGTGGGCCGGCCTGATGGACCGGGACGCCGACCCGGCGCTGGAGGCCGGGCTGACGGTCCGTCCGCTGGGTGACACCGTTCGGGCGACGGCCTCCTGGATGAGCGCCCACCCGGGCGACGTACGGCAGGGTGGACTCGACCCGGCGGATGAGGCGGCGATCCTGGGTACGTGGCAGGCTGTGCGAAAGGCGTGATCCGGATCGTCGACACTTTCCCACCACATGCGGTGATGGTTGACGCTCACGCTTCGTGAAAGTAAGTTTCACCCGTGGCGAAGAGTCCGAAGATTTCTGCGAATCACGAGCCCGGTGGACTGATCGTCCACATCAGCGGCTTGCTGCCGTCGTTGTCGCCCGCCGAGCAGCGGGTCGCCCGACTGGTCGTGTCCGACCCGGCGGCCGCCGCCCGGCGGACCATCACCGACCTCGCCACCGCAGCGGAGACATCGGAAGCGACCGTCATCCGGTTCTGCCGGTCGGTCGGCATGGACGGCTACCCGCAGCTGCGCATCCGGCTCGCCGCCGAGGCTGCCCGCCGTGTCGAGCCGCCGGACGCCCGGGTCGTCGGCGGTGACATCCCGCCCGGTGCCGACCTTGCCCAGATCATCGCCACCATCGCGTTCAACGACGCGCGAGCCGTCGAGGAGACCGCCGAACAGCTCGACCCGGCCGTCTGCGAGCAGGTCGTCGAGGCGATCGCCGGCGCCGGCAGGATCGACATCTACGGGGCCGGGGCCAGTGGCTTCGTCGCCTCGGACTTCCAGCAGAAGCTGCACCGCATCGGCCGGATCGCCTTCTACTTCCCGGACGTGCACACCGCGCTGACCTCGGCCGCCCTGCTCGGTCGTGGCGACGTGGCGATCGGCATCTCGCACACCGGCACCACCTCGGACGTGATCGAGGTGCTGGAGCAGGCCCGGACGCGCGGCGCGAGCACCGTGGCGCTGACCAACTTCCCGCGCTCGCCGATCACCGAGGTCGCCGACTTCGTGCTGACCACCGCGGCCCGCGAGACGACCTACCGTTCGGGTGCCACGGCCAGCCGGTTGGCGCAGCTCACCGTCGTGGACTGCCTCTTCGTCGGGGTGGCCGCCCGCAACCGGTCCCGCGCCCGCAAGGCTCTGGAGGCGACCGCCGAGGCGGTCCAGTCGCACCGGGTGGGCGGAAGCCGGAGGCGGGCATGACGCCCGGCTCGGTGGAGCCGGACAAGGACATGGCAGCACCGCGCACCCGACCGGCGGTCCGGGTGGGCGCCCCCACCGAACGGCGTAACCCGCTCAGCACCGACCTCGACCTGATGTCGACCCGGGACGTCCTCACGGTGATCAACGAGGCCGACCGGCGGGTGCCGGCGGCGGTCGCGGCGGTGCTCGACGAGATCGCCGCCACGGTCGACCTGGCCGTCGCGGCGCTGCGCGGCGGCAACCGGGTGCACTACTTCGGTGCCGGCACCTCCGGGCGGCTGGGCGTGCTCGACGCGGCCGAGCTGGCACCGACCTTCAACTCGCCCCGGGACTGGTTCTGCGCGCACCTCGCCGGCGGCCCGGACGCCATGGTGCGCGCCGTCGAGGACGCCGAGGACGACGACCGGGGCGGTGCGCTCGAAGCGGCCGGTTGTGTGCGTGCGGGTGACCTCGTGGTCGGTCTGGCGGCCAGCGGACGCACCCCGTACGTCCTCGGGGCGCTCGCCGCGTCCCGCGCCACGGGTGCCTCGACGGTGCTGCTCTGCGCCAATCCGGAGGCGGAGGCCGCCCGGTCGGTCGACGTGTTCATCGGGGTGGACACCGGACCGGAGGTGGTCACCGGGTCGACCCGGATGAAGGCGGGCACGGCGCAGAAGTTGGTGCTGAACGCGTTCTCGACCGCCGTCATGGTGCGCCTGGGGCGGGTCTACTCGAACCTCATGATCGACATGGTTGCCACCAACGCCAAACTCCGGGGCCGAATGATCTCGATCCTGGTCGAGGCGACCGGGTGTTCCGAGGAGGTCTCCCGGCGGGCCCTCGGCGAGGCCGACGGCGACCTGAAAACGGCGCTCGTCACCCTCGTCTCCGGTGCCGGGGTGGCCGCCGCGCGGGCCGCCCTCGCCCGCTCCGCGGACCAGGTGCGCGGCGCCCTCGCCCTGCTCGCCTCCTGAGCCCGCCCCGCTGCGGGAAGCGAACGGGCCTCCGGATTGTTCAACCGGCCGGAGGGTAATAACACCCTCGTGGATGAACCGACCGGTCCACCGCTGCGTATCTGGCAGTGACCAGGATCGCAGCGCGGTGGTGACCCGGGTCGCTGTGCCAGCGCGGCGGGCGGTGTTGCCTATGGTGCGGGCGATCGGTGATTCGTCGATCCACCAGCCCGTTCGAGGTGCCCAGTGGCGCGCCACCCGACGGGTGCTGACAGCAAACATGGACCGTGCTCTCAGCAACTACTCAGGCATTCGTGACACTTTCGACTCACGAAATGGAATCCCCGACACGTCTCATCTGTTGTGTAGGTGTCAGCACCGGTGGGCACAGCAGAAGTTACCAGGGGCTGACCGACGTGGGGAATGGCAAGGAACCGGGCAACCGGCGCGAGCGAGGGGACCGTGGGCAACGTGGACAAGAACATCGGCATGCGTACCGACGAGGTCGCCGAGGAGCGTGACCTGGTCGGCGTCTACCTGCACGAGATCTCCCGGACGCCACTGCTGGACGCCGCCAAGGAGGTCGATCTCTCCAAGGCGATCGAGGCGGGCCTCTACGCCGAGCACCTGCTCGGCGAGGATGCCGTTCCCGACGGTGTCGACCGGGCCGACCTGGATCGGCTGGTCGCCGAGGGTGAGCGCGCGAAGGACCTCTTCATCCGCGCCAACCTGCGACTGGTCGTGTCGATCGCGCGTCGCTACGTGCGCTCGGGGATGCCCATGCTGGACCTGATCCAGGAGGGCAACACCGGCCTCGTCCGGGCGGTCGAGAAGTTCGACTACGAGCGCGGCTACAAGTTCTCCACCTACGCCACCTGGTGGATCCGCCAGGCCATCAGCCGGGCGATCGCCCAGCAGGAGCGCACCGTCCGACTGCCGGTGCACCTGGTGGAGGACGTCAACCGGATGCGCAACGTCACCCGGCAGCTCACCCGTGAGCTGGGCAGCGACCCGGAGCCGGAGCAGATCGCGGCGTCGCTCGGCGTCACCGTCGAGCGGGTCAACGAGCTGCGCCGCTGGTCGCAGGACACGGTCTCGCTGGACACCCCGGTCGGCGACGACGGCGACACCAACCTCGGTGACCTGGTCGCCGACAGCGACGCGCCGTCTCCGGAGGACATCGTCCTCAGCGGTCTGGAGCGGCAGCGCATCGAAGGGCTGCTCAACCACCTCGACGACCGTTCGGCCGGCATCATGCGGGCCCGCTACGGGCTGGAGGACGGCCGCGAACACTCGCTGACCGAGGTCGCGTCCCGCTTCTCGCTGTCCCGCGAGCGGATCCGGCAGCTCGAGATCCAGGCCCTCGGCCGGCTCCGCGAGCTGGCCCGGGCGGAAGGGCTGCAGGCAGCCTGACCTGGTAGTAATGACGGCGAACGGCCGGCGTCCGATAGGGGGACGCCGGCCGTTCCTCGTATTCGGGCCGCGTCAGGTGACCCGGCCGTAGCCGTGGATCGACATCATGTTCATGCCGCGCTTGAGCACGTTGCGACCGGCGCTGGGTGCGTCGATCACCTGTCCCTCGCCCACGTAGAGCGCGACGTGCCCGAGGCCGCTGTAGAAGACGAGGTCCCCCGGGCGGAGGTCGCCCTTACCGATGTGCGCGACCGCGCCCCACTGCATCCGCGCGCTGTGCGGCAGCGACCGTCCGGCCGCCCGCCAGGCTGCCAGGGTGAGCCCGGAGCAGTCGTACCCACCGGGCCCTTCGCCCGCCCAGACGTACGGCTTGCCGATCGCGCCGTAGGCGTACCGCACCGCTGTGCCGGCGTCCCCGGCGACGGCCGGCGCCTTGCGGGCCTCGACCTCGGCCGCCTTGGGCGCGGGTCGTTCGGTGGCCGCCCCGTACGCCTGTCGGCGCAGCTCGTACAGCTCGGCCAGGTCCTTCTCGATGCGCGTCCTGCCCGCCGCCAACTCGCGGGCCTGCGCGGCCTGCCGGGCCAGCGTGGCGTCCAGCCGTTTCTTCTCCGCGAGCAGCCGTCGCTGGTTGTCGGTGAAGCCGGAGATGCGCTCCTGGCGCTGGCGGGTCAGCTGGTCCAGGGTGCCGAGCCGGTCCAGCAGGGCGGCCGAGCCGCCGGGCCGGAGCAGCGCGTCGGCGGTACGCAGACCACCGCTCTTGTACGCGCTGTTGGCGAGTGCGGTGACGTCCGCCCGGCTCTGCTCGGCCTGCTGTTCGAGCGGGCCGATGCGGGCCTGTAATCGGGCCACCGCGGCTTTGTTGACCTTGATGTCCTCCGTGAGCTTGTTGTACGACTCCACGACCCGCTCCAGCTCGGCCGAGGACGTCTCGATCCGGCGGGTCAGGTCTGCGGGGGACGGCTCGGCGTGCGCCGCCGCCGTCGGGGCGATCAGGGCGGCCGACAGGCCGACCAGCGCCACGGTACGCAGCAGGGTTCTCAGGGATGACAAGAGCGAGAGGCTCCTCTCCCACGGCCGCCGACGGGGCTGCTGACGCCCTCGGCGACACCGGCCGGGGTCGTCCTGGTGGACGGCACTGGGCCGGACCGGCTCGCCCAACCTAACCCGGGACGGTTGTGCTGCGCAGTTGAAGCAGGGGCGAAGGTTGACCAAGTGGCAGGAAGTGCCGCTGCGGAACGACAGCGTCAACGGGGCTGCCGACACGGGGAAGAAGGCTGGACAGCGTCCTTTTACCGCAATCTGACCGATATGCGACTTTCGTCGTTCCCGGCGCATGCCGCCGGTTAGCAGCGCGCCATACCCGATAAAAGGTGAAATGGATGCTGTTCCCCGGCCATGTCGCCCGAGGGGGTGACCGGTCGGTCCGCCGTAAATGCCCAGGTGGAGTGGCAGCGCCCCAACACAATGGAGTTCGGGGCCGGGAATCCCGTCATCGAACACTCACGCCCGTGGTGACGCACCGACCCCACAGACCGCACCCGCGGGAGGAACCGTGAATCGTGAAGGCGCAACGACGCGACCGCAGCGAACGGTGCCCGGTGCCAGGTCCACGCTGCTCTACGCGCGACCCGGCATCATCGTCACCGTCGACCGGTTCACCGTCGGCCGCACCAGCTACCGCGTCCCCGACCTGACCCACCTGCGTACCACCCGAGGCCCGCACGACCGGATCGCCGTCCGGGCCGTCGGGATCACCGCGTCCATGATCGGCGTGGTCGGCCTGCTCCTCGGCTTCAGCGGCGGCCTGCAACGGCTGACCGCCGGGGCGTACCTCATCCTCGGCGCGGTGCTCCTGCTACCGGCCGCGCTCGCCCTCGTCGGTGACCGTTGGCGGCCACCGCCGTACGAGCTGTGGGGTTGGCACCGGGGTACGGAGGTGCTGCTCTTCAGCGCCGACGACGAGCGGCAGTTCGGTCAGGTCACCCGGGCGCTGCTACGGGCCCGGGAGGTCAACCGGTACGGCGGGTGGGTCGACCCGCTCGCCTCGGCCGACCCCTGGCGGCCGAACCGCTGACGGGCCTCCGCCGCCCGTTCAGCCGGCGACCGGCTCCGGCGTACGGGTGGCGGGCCGGTCCAGCCAGGCGGTGACGCGACGCTCGGCGTAGAACGAGACGAACGGCACGGTGCCGGCCAGCATCACCAGGAGCATCCGCTTCAGCGGCCAGTCGGCCCGGCGGCTCAGATCGAACGCGGCCACCAGGTAGATCATGTAGAGGAAGCCGTGCGCCGGGCCGACCGTCTCCACCACGACCGGATTGTCGAACGCGTACTTCAGCGGCATCCCGATCACGACCAGCAGGATCAGCACCACGCCCACGATCCAGGCGATCACGCGGTACCGGGTAAGGGCTGCGCCCACGTCGTCCGTCCTTCTTCAGGCCCGGCTCAGCCGGGATAGTCACCGGGCCGGGCGCCCGGATTGGCGTTCAACCATGACAGGTAGTCGTTGTACGCGGCCAGCGCCGCGTCGTCACCGTGCGTAGCGCTGACCGGTGCCCTCCGCACCCGCACCGGTCGGCGTACCGCCGGTCGGGAATCGGCCCCCACGGCCGGGGTCGACTCGTCGGCCGGCGCGCCGGGAGGCTCGGTCGCGCCCTGTGCGGCGCGGCGGGCCAGGCGCACCTCGCGCCACCAGACGTACACCACGAAGCCGGCGAAGATCGGCCACTCGACGGCGTACCCCCAGCTGAGGTCGTTGCCGGCGGTGGCCCGGCTGATCTGCCACCAGCCCAGCCCGAGGAAGCTCCCGACCAGCACGACCATGGCCACGTGACGTGCGATCCACGCCGGGGTCCAGAGCCACCTCATGGCGTCGAGGGTACCGGGGCCGGCGGCGATCTCCGACACGGTGTCGTAGCTGGCGCGCGGACGGGAGGGTTTGGCGTCACCCGGTGTGGGCATCCGTCTAGACGCCAGCCCAAACGAGACCAGGGGGGCGACGATGACCGGATCGGTACGCGAGGACGGCTTTGCGTCCAGCGATGGTACGGAAATGAGCCCGGAGCAGAGGGTGCCCGAGTGGAGCGGCGACCACCTCGCCGACCTCGACGGGGACGCGGTCGGCGCCGAACTCGACGGCGACGCGGCCGGCGTCGACCCGACGGAGCTGACCGACGACGATCTGATCCGCGAGATGCACAGCCTGCACCGCACCCGACTGGACACGCTGCGGCACGCGGCGGACTCCGCGCTCGCGAACCACCTGCGGCGCACCGCGGAGCTGGAGACCGAGTACCTGGCCCGGCACCCGGGCCGGGAGGTCGACCCGAGCCGTCTGCGGGACGCCTGATGGCGGCGCGAGCCGTGCGCGGCATGTCCGCGCCACCCGAGGTGGTCTTCAACACAGCCACCGACCCGGCCCGGGCCTCGGCCTGGTTGCCGGCGCCACTGCGCAACGACGGTAGCCCGCCGGCCGAGGTCAGTGGCGAGGAGCTGCGGGCCCGCTGGGGCGACGCCGACTGGGCGGCCGAGATCCGGGTGGCTCCGGCCGACTCTGGCGGCGCGCGGATCCAGCTCGACCTGAGCGACGGCTCGGGCACCGACCCGGACCAGTTGGCCGACGAAGCGTTGACCAACCTGGTCCGCGAGGTCGCCGACAACCTCCAGGCCGGTTGAGACAAATCGACAGCCCGGAACGTTCGCACCACGACGACATGGAAGGAGACCGGTGACCGACACTGGCCTGCGACAGAGGGTGGCGCGGCTGCGCCGGGCGTACGCGCCGCACGAGCATCGACCGCTCGGCGGCTACCTCGCGGCGATGGGCACCTACGCGGGCGTCACCGGAGCGCTCGCCGGCCTGGTCAAGGTGACCGGCCGGCCGGTGCCCGAGCGTCCCGCCGCCGCCGACGTGGTGCTGCTCTCCATCGCCACGCACAAGCTCAGCCGGCTCCTGTCCAAGGACGCGGTGACCAGCCCGCTGCGCGCCCCGTTCACCCGGTACGACCGGCCGATCGGCAGCGGCGAGGTGATGGAGCAGGTCCGCGACTCGGGCAGCTCCACCCGGCACGCCATCGGTGAGTTGCTGAGCTGCCCGTTCTGCCTGGCGGTCTGGGTGGCCACCGGACTGACCGGCGGACTGGTGCTCGCCCCCCGGCTGACGCGTCTGGTGGCCACCGCGCTCACCGCCGTGGCCGCGTCCGACTTCCTCCAGATGGCGTACGCCACGGCGCAGCAGGCCGCCGAGGGCGGGCACGACGACGACTGAACCGACGACGGGTACGACGCGACGGGGGCCGGCGGATTCGCCGGCCCCCGCTGTCGTACCCGCGTCAACGCTGCATGCCGGACCAGCCGTGCGGCGACTCCGGCTCCCGTTCGTCCTCGTCCGCGCCCGTGATGATGTCGCGGTCGACCGCCGTGCGGTCGTGTTCGTTGGCGAAGTCCGGCTCGGGCGTGGTGTCCCTGCCCTCCGGCGGCTGGCCCAGCGCCGGGACCTTCTCCTCATGGTCCTCGTGGTGCGTCATGGTGTGTCGTCCCTTCGCGTCGCTGGGCTCGCTGGCTGCGCTCGTTCCGCTCACCCGACGTTGCCACCCAGCAGGTCGCTGGCCTCGTCCACCGCGTACTCACCCTCCGGCAGCGCGTTGATCCGGGCGAGCAGTTCCGGCGGGAGTTCGGTGGCGACGGCCCGGCGGTAGATCTCCGCCTGGGTGATGCGCTCCTGACCCCGGTAGAGGTCGTCGAGCAGGTCGTCGAGGGCGCGGGTGTCCGGCTCATCGGCCACGGATGCGTCGTCGGTCACGCTGATCAGCTACCCGGGCCGGAATCGGTCAAACGTCACGCCCGCCCGGACAGACAGCGCCGCCCCCGGCCTCGTGAGCCGGGGGCGGCGCTGGTGTCGGTGTGTATGTCGCCTCTCGGCGAGTGGCGCGACGCGGCTCCAGCCGAACGGTATTCCGCGAGGGCTATTTAGGTGAGGCCCGGGGACACTGAGCACACCGACACCTCAGTTAACCAGGCACCGCCCACTCGTGTTCCGTGCACCGCAGTGCCGGCCATCACACCTCTCAGGCATGGGTGGGCAGGGTGGCCCGGCGGGCGCGTACGGCGGTGGCCAACTCCGCGAGCACCTCGGCGGTGTCGTCCCAGCCGAGGCAGGCGTCGGTCACCGAGCGGCCGTACACCAGCTCGCGGGTGGGGTCGAGGTCCTGCCGGCCGGGCAGGAGGAACGACTCCAGCATCACGCCGGTGATCCCGCGCTGGCCGGCGGCCAGTTGAGCCGCCACGTCGGCGGCGACCCGTGGCTGGTTGCGGTGGTCCTTGCCGCTGTTGGCGTGGCTGGCGTCGATCACCAGGCGCTCGGGCAGCCCTGCGGCGCGGAGCAGGTCGAGCGCCCCGGCCACCGACGCCGCGTCGTAGTTGGGCCGACCGCCGCCGCCGCGCAGCACCAGGTGACCGTCGGTGTTGCCCCGGGTGTGCATGATCGCCGGGGTGCCCGAGAAGTCGATGCCGGGGAAGACGTGCGGCACTCCGGCGGCGCGGATCGCGTCCACGGCCGTGCCGATGCTGCCGTCGGGGCGGTTCTTCATGCCGATCGGCATGGACAGGCCGGAGGCGAGCTGCCGGTGCACCTGGCTCTCCACGGTCCGGGCGCCGATCGCACCCCAGCCCACCGTGTCGGCGATGTACTGCGGGGTGATCGGGTCGAGGAACTCGCAGCCCACCGGCAGGCCGAGGCGCAGGACGTCGAGCAGCAGCGCCCGGGCCCGACGCAGACCGGTGTTCACGTCGCCGCTGCCGTCCAGCCCGGGGTCGTTGATCAGGCCCTTCCAACCGACCGTCGAGCGGGGCTTCTCGAAGTACACGCGCATGACGATGAGCAGGTCGTCGGCGAGCCGGTCGGCGGCGGCGCGCAGCCGCTCGGCGTACTCCAGCGCGGCCGCCGGGTCGTGCACCGAGCACGGGCCGACGACCACCAGCAGGCGGTCGTCCTCGCGGTCGAGCACGCGACTCACCGCGCGGCGGTCGGTCAACACGGCCGCGGCGAGTGGGGCGTCCAGGGGCAACTCGTGGTGCAGCAGGGCGGGTGTGGTCAGCGGCACGACGCGGTCGATCCGCTGGTCGCTGACCCGATCGGTCTCCGGGGTCGTCACGGTGGGCATCCTTTCGCCGACCGTGCCCGGGGCCGGTGCCCGGGACGAGCCGGCTGCTCGTACGCAGAGAGGCGGGAACGACAGCTCCTGCCCGGCCGGCTCGGTCCGTGGTGACGTCAGATCATGGTGAAGTCACCGGCGTGCGAGCCGGCTGCCTAAACCATGGATACGTCCTCATCACCCGGCCAGCCTACCCGACCGGACCGGGCTCGCCGGTCCCTCGTCCCAGGATGCGGAGTGAACACCGCGTGCGAATGCCGGGCCCGGGGTAACAGGGGTGCCATGACTGACGAGCAGAGCGATCAGGAGCGGGCAGAGTCCCGCGCCCACCACCTCCTTCCCGAGGAGGCCGCGGTGGGCAGCGACGATCCGCAGGCGCAGGCCGAGGCCATCCTCGCCGAATCGGACCTGCGCGAGGCGGACCAGAACGCGGCGCCGGACACGGTGCTGGAACGGCGTACCTCCGATCAGACGGTGGCCGCCGTCGAACCGCCGGACTGAGTCGACGCCCCGCGGGCCCGACGTGACCTCCGGTAGGTCTGCTCGCGCAGCCAGGCGAGCGGACCTGCCGCCCGCAGCCCGGCCGGCAGGTTGCGCACCGGGTCGAACGCCAGCGCGGCGTCCTGGCGGGCGTCCAGCGGGGCGCCGATGGCGACCTGGCCGACCGGCCGCCACGGCCCCACGGCGGACGCGACCGCGAGCACCAGCCGCGGCGCGTCCGCCCGGGCCACGGCCGTGACGGCGGACAGGGTGCGACCGAGGTCGACCGCCTCCGGGTCGGCCAGCGCGGCCAACCAGAGCCGGCGGCGGCCGGTCCGATAGCCCATGATCGTGCTGTACGTCCCGGAGAAGTCGCGGCGGGGCAGCGGCAGGTTCCGCAGCACCGGAGCGGCGCCGCTGGAACTCACCAGCAGGTCGAACGGAGGCCCCGCCTCGACGTGCACGCGCAGCGCCAGGCCCAGCACGTCCGGCCACCCGCCCGGCGTGGGCGTCCCCCGGGACAGGCGGACCGTGCCCGCGTACACACCGGGGTTGTCCAGCAGGCCGACCCCGACGGGCGGTCCGGGCGTACCCCAGATCGTCACCTGGGCGGCGAACGACGCGCCCACCGGATGCAGCAACCGGCCGCGGCGCAGGCGGCCGAGCGCGGCGCTCGCGCGTTCGACGACGCGGGCGGCCGGTCCGGCGGTTGGTGGGGTCATACCCCTGCGGTACCCCGAGCGGCGGACTCGATGCGAGCGGGTCGGTCGGCTCGCCGACGCACCGCACGTCACCTTTCCGCCCGCGAGATCGGATAGCGTCGTGCCATGCCCGACAGTGGTTACCCCTGGCCCATCGAGACGTCCCGACTGGACAACGGCCTGCGTGTGGTGGTGAGCGAGGATCGGACCGCGCCCGCGGTGGCCGTGAACCTCTGGTACGACGTCGGATCCCGGCACGAGCCGGCCGGGCAGACCGGCTTCGCCCACCTCTTCGAACACCTCATGTTCGAGGGCTCGGTGAACGTGGCGAAGACCGAACACATGAAGCTGATCCAGGGCTCCGGCGGCTCGCTCAACGCCACCACCAACCCGGACCGGACGAACTACTTCGAGACGGTCCCGGCCGAGCACCTGGAGTTGGCGCTCTGGCTGGAGGCGGACCGGATGGGTGGGCTGGTTCCGGCGCTCACCCAGGAGACGCTGGACAACCAGCGTGAGGTGGTCAAGAACGAGCGCCGGCAGCGCTACGAGAACGTCCCGTACGGGGACGCCTGGCTGCGGCTGCTGCCGCTGCTCTACCCGCCGGGGCACCCGTACCACCACTCGACGATCGGCTCGATGGAAGACCTGAACGCCGCCGACCTCGCGACGTTCCAGGCGTTCCACGAGATGTACTACGCGCCCAACAACGCGGTGCTGACCGTCGTCGGCGACGCCCCGGCCACCGAGGTGTTCGCGCTGGCCGAGAAGTACTTCGGCGCGCTGCCGGCCCGGGACGACATCCCGGCCGCCCCGGACGGGCGGAACGTGCCGGCCACCGGGCAGCCCGCCGTGGAGACGGTGACCGCCGACGTGCCCGCGCCGCGCGTCTACGTCGCGCACCGCGGCCACCCGTTCGGCACCCCCGGGTACGACGTGCTCACCGTGCTCGCGACGGTCCTCGGCAGCGGTCGTGGCAGCCGGCTCTACCAGCGCCTCGCCGACGGCGAGCGGATCGCCCAACCCGACCTGGTCGGTGCGTACGGGGTGGACCTGGCGCACGCGCCCGCGCCACTGATCGCCACCGCCACGGCCCGGCCCGGGGTGAGCGCCGAACGGCTGGCCGAAGGGCTCGCCGAGGTCGTCGACGAGTTGGCCACCGTGCCGGTCACCGCCGCCGAACTGGACCGGGCCAAGGCGCTGCTGAGCACCGCATGGTGGCGGCAGATGTCGACGGTGGACGGCCGCGCGGACACGCTCGGCCGGTACGCCACCCAGTTCGGTGACCCGGCCCGGGCCGCCGACCGGCTGCCCGCCTGGCTCGCCGTGACCGCCGAGCAGATCGCCGAGACGGCCGCCGAGGTGCTCGGCGCCGCCGACCGGGTGACCCTGACCTACGTGCCCGAGGAGACCGCATGACGCTGATCACCGCCCGTCCCGGCCCGGGTGCCGCTCGCCCGTACCGGTTCCCGCCGGTGGTCCGCCGCGCGGTGGGCGGTGGCCAGGTGGTCGCCGCGCACCTGCCCGGGCAGAACCTCGCCGTCGCACTGCTGCTGCTCGACGCCGGCGCCGGCCGGGAGCTGACCGGCAAGGAAGGGCTGGGCGGCGTCCTCGCCAAGGCCATGGAGGAGGGCACCGCGCAGCGGGACGGGACCGCGTACGCGCTGGCCATCGAGGCGCTCGGCACCGAACTGGTGACCGGGCTGGACTGGGACTCGTTCCAGGTCAGCGTCCAGGTCCCGGTGGACCGGCTGACCGCCGCCGTGGAACTGCTCGCCGAGGCCGTCCGGACGCCCCGGCTCGACCCGGCGGACGTGCGTCGGGTCCGCGACGACGAGGCGAACGCGCTGCGGATGGACTGGGCCAACCCCGGTCCGCGCGCCGACGCCGCGCTGCGCGCCGACCTGTTCGGCGCCGACACCCGGTGGGGTCGACCGATGTACGGCGACCCGGACTCGGTGGCCGCCCTGGACGTGGAGGACATCACCGTCTTCCACTCCGAGTGGTTCCTGCGGCCGGGCACCCTCGTCGTCGCCGGTGACCTGGACCGGATCGACCTGGACGCGCTGGCGGCGGCGGCGTTCGCCGGCACCGGCGGCGGTCCGGCCGAGCAGGGCGGTCCGATCGAGGTGCCGCTGCGCGCCGGCCGGCGGATCATCCTGGTGGACCGGCCGGGCTCGGTGCAGTCCACGCTGCGGCTGGGTCACCCGTCGCCGCACCGGGGGCACCCCGACCACGTACCGATGACCCTGGCCGGCACGGTCCTGGGCGGGGCGTTCACCTCCCGGCTCAACCACCTGATCCGCGAGGTGCGCGGCTACACGTACGGCATCCGGGGCGAATTCGCCTCGTCCCGCCGGTTCGGCCGGTTCGCGGTGAGCTCCGGCGTGCAGACCGCGGTCACCACGCCGGCCCTGGTCGAGGCGGTGGGCGAGATCGCCCGTACGCAGGCCGAGGGCGTGACCGAGGACGAGCTGGCGGTGGCCCGCTCGTGGCGGGCCGGGCAGCTCTCGGTCGAGTTGCAGAGCCCGCGGGCGATCGCGTCCGCCCTGACCACGCTCGTCGTGCACGACCTGCCGGACGACTACCACGCCCGGCTGCGCGAGGAACTGCTCAACGCCGACGTGGACCAGATCTCCGCCGCGGCGGCCACCCACCTGCACCCCGACGCGATGACCCTGGTCGTCGAGGGCGACGCCGCAGTGATCCGCGAAGACCTGGAGTCGGCAGCCCTGGGAGACCTCCACCAGCTCCCCTGACCCGGCCTGACCTCGTTGATCAAGAGGTTCGCGTCAGATTGCACGCGTTTCTTGACGCGAACCTCTTGATCAACGTTCCGGGCGCCGTTCGGTGTGAGGTGGGACCCGGGGGGTGGGAAAGGGGTCCCGGTTTCCGGGGTGGGGTGGGTAGCCTCCGGGGCATGAGGATCGGCATTGTGGGGGCCACCGGCCAGGTCGGTGGCGTGATGCGGCAGGTGCTGGCGGAGCGGGAGTTCCCGGCGGAGCAGGTGCGGTTGTTCGCCTCGGCGCGGTCCGCGGGGCGTACGCTGCCGTGGCGCGACGAAGAGGTGACCGTCGAGGACGCCGCGACGGCGGACTACTCCGGGCTGGACATCGTGCTCTTCTCGGCCGGTAAGGGCACGGCCAAGGAGCTCGCTCCCCGGGTTGCCGAGGCCGGCGCCGTGGTGATCGACAACTCGTCGGCGTTCCGGATGGACCCGCTGGTGCCGCTGGTCGTCGCCGAGGTCAACCCACACGCCGCCACCGACCGGCCGAAGGGCATCATCGCCAACCCCAACTGCACCACGATGGCCGCGATGCCGGTGCTGCGCCCGCTGCACGCCGAGGCCGGCCTGATCGGCCTGGTCGTCTCGACGTACCAGGCGGTCTCCGGCGCCGGGCTGGCCGGCGTCGCCGAGCTGGACGAGCAGGTCCGCAAGGTCGCCGAGCACGCCGCCGGTCTCGCCTTCGACGGGTCGGCCGTGGAGTTCCCCGCGCCCCGCTCGTTCGCCGAGCCGATCGCCTTCAACGTGCTGCCGCTGGCCGGCTCGATCGTCGACGACGGCTCGTTCGAGACCGACGAGGAGCAGAAGCTCCGCAACGAGAGCCGCAAGATCCTGGAGATCCCCGACCTCAAGGTCTCCGGCACCTGCGTCCGGGTGCCGGTCTTCACCGGCCACTCGCTCCAGATCAACGCCCGCTTCGCGCGGCCGATCACGCCGCAGCGGGCCCACGAGCTGCTGGCCGACGCGCCCGGTGTCGCGCTGACCGCCGTGCCGACGCCGTTGCAGGCCGCCGGGCAGGACCCGACCTACGTGGGCCGCATCCGCGCCGACGAGACCGTCGAGTACGGGCTGGCGCTGTTCTGCTCCAACGACAACCTGCGCAAGGGCGCGGCGCTCAACGCCGTACAGCTCGCCGAATTGGTCGCCGCCGAACGCTGAGGACCACCGTCTGCTGCGGGCCCGGCCGGTCACGGTCCGGGCCCGCGGTCCGTGGGGGGCACCGGCACGTCGGGAGCGGACGCGTGCCGGTCATGTTTGGATGGAACGGAGCCGACCGTGCCACTGGACGAAGCCGACCGTGCCACCTGGAGGAAGCCGTGCCGGAGGACCCCAACCAGCAGGCGTTGACCGACCTGATCGCCGGTCGTTCGATGGGCGTGCTCGCCACCATCAAGCGCGACGGACGACCGCAGATGTCCACCGTGGTCTACTCGTTCGATCCCGCGGCCGGCCTGATCCGGGTGTCCGTCACCGAGAGCCGGGCCAAGACCGCCAACCTCCGTCGGGACCCGCGCGCCAGCTTCCACGTCAGCAGCGAGGACGGCTGGGCGTACGCGGTCGTCGAGGGGCGGGCCGAGTTGACCGCTCCGGCGGCCGACGTCGACGACGCCACGGTCGAGGAGTTGGTCGGGCTCTACCGGTCCTTGCGCGGCGAGCACCCCGACTGGGCCGAATACCGCAGCGCCATGGTCGGCGAGCAGCGGCTGGTGTTGCGCCTGCACGTCGAGCGGATCTACGGAATCCCGCCCCGCTCCTGACGGCTCGCGGCGTGCCCCGCTCCCTTTCCGGTGCGCCGCGGTTCCGGCCGCCGGTCAGCCCGGCGCGATCACGGTCACCCCGGGCCAGCGTTGCGCGGGCCGGTGGCGGGCCAGCCGCTGCCGGGACAGCGCGACGTCCACCCGGGTCGGGTTGTGCCGCCACACCCCGCCCAGCAGGTCCGCAAGGCCGTACGGGGCGCAGACCTCCAGCTCACCGTCCGTCGACAGGCGTACCGCCACGGCCGTGGCGTACTCCGGCCAGGTGGCCACCGCCTCGGCGACGCTGCGATACGGGGCGATCGGGTCGCCACCGAACTTCGCGGCGTACCAGGTGTGCACCGCCGCCTGGTTGCGTGCCTGCCACCGTAGGGCCGGCCAGGCGGCGGCCAGGCGGTCGGTGGCCCGCTGGTCGTCCTCGCGGGACAACCGCGCCGGGTCGAAGAAGACCACGTCCACGTCGCGGACTGTTCCCGGGTCGAACCCGTCGCCGTACCGCTCGCCCCAGACCAGGTCGCGCAGGGCACCCGCGCCGATCCAGGCGTCGGGCAGGCCGGAGTCACGGACCACCGTCAGCGCCCGGGTCAGCCAGGCGTTGCCGGCGACCAACTCCCGCAGCTCCCGCTCGCCCGTCAGCACCCCATCCACGGTAGGCGGCGTCGCCGGAGCACGCTGCCCCGCGTCACGGGTGCCGGGACCGTCGGCGGGTATACCCGACCGCCGTGTCGAGGCCGGTCCAGGTCGGATGGCCGCGGTGCCGCGTGTCGGCACCGGCCCTGGAAGGGATGGCACGTCCGCGTCGGCGCGGCTCCAGGCGGGGAGGGCGGGATGAACATCGGGCGGGGAAGCGACGACGAGGGGCGAGCCGGCGGTGGAGGCCCGTTCCTCCGGTCGGAGACCTCCCGTCTGCTCGCGTTCAGTGATGGCGTCTTCGCCATCGTCATCACGCTGCTGGTGCTCGACCTCCAGCCGCCCCGGGTGGGCCGTGGTCAGATGCTGCACGCGCTCGTCGAGCAGTGGCCGGCCTACCTGGCGTACGTCACGTCGTACGTCTTCGTCGCCGTCAGTTGGGTGAACCACCGGTCCGCCCTGGCCCGGGTGGCAAACAGCGGGAAGGGTTTGCAGGGGTACAACCTGGGCGTGCTGTTCACGACGGCACTGCTGCCCTTCACGACCTCCATCGTCTCGCAGGCCGTACGGCAGGGCGACCGGGCGGACGAGCGGACCGCCGTCGCCCTCTACGGGTTGGTCGGCATCCTGCTCTCAATGAGTTGGCTGGGTCTGTATCACTATCTGACCCGCCGCGACGACCTGATCGACCCGGCGGTGTCCCGGGGGTTCTTCCCCGAGGAACGCAAACGGGCCGCGGTCGGCATCCTGGGGTACGCGTTGGCGGTTCTCGTCGGGTTCGTCACCCAACCGCTGTTCGCATTGGTGATCTTCCTGCTGCTGCCGATCTTCTACATCCTGACCAGCAGTGGTCTCTACGAGCTGCGCCGCCTGCGCCGGCCGGACGGATAGCCGCCGAACCGAAGGCGTTACCCCCTGCGGGACGGCGGGTAGACGAGCCGTGCCGACACCGAGAGGGGAGCACCATGACAACGGTCGGAGAGTTCATGACGACCCGGTTGGTGACGATGGACGGCAACGACACGCTGATCGCCGCCGCGCAGGAGATGCGCGACAGCGCCATTGGCGACGTGGTGGTGACCGATGGCGACAGCGTCGTCGGTATCGTCACGGACCGGGACATCACGGTCCGGGGTGTCGCGGAGAACATGGACCCGGGCTCGACCCGGCTGAACGAGATCACCAGCCGCGATGTGATCACCGTGAGCCAGTACGACGACGCGGTGTCCGCCGCTGACCTGATGCGCACCTACGCCGTACGCCGACTGCCGGTGGTCGACGAGGGCCGCCTGATCGGCCTGGTCTCGATGGGTGACCTCGCGGTCGAGCGTGAGCCGCAGTCGGTGCTGGCCGACATCAGCGCCGACGACCCGAACAACTGACGCAGCAACGCACAAAGCGCCGGCCCTTCCCGTCCAGGAAGGGCCGGCGCCCCCCTGCCCCCGCCCCCTACCCCCGCCCCCTGCCTGACCTCGCCGCTCGCCCCCGGTGATCAAGAGGTTGGCGTCACGACACGCCGGAAGCGGTGACGCCAACCTCTTGATCACCGGGGCAGAGCGGCCGGGGCAGAGCGGCCGGGGCGGAGCGGCGGGGGGCGGAGGGGCGGGGCGGGGCGGTCACCCTAATTGGGCGAGGTTGGGGTTGTGGGGTGCGGGGACTTGTGCGGGGACGTGGGACGCCGGCCGTGAAGGCTGCCGCGTGGGTTGCGGCGGTCCGGCCGACTGGGGGAGGAGTGGACCCGATGGTGGACGCGACCACGAGGTTCTTCGAGGACCTGGACCGGCGGGGGTACGAGCCACTGCTGGCCAAGACCTCCGGGACACTGCGGATCGACCTGCACGAGGGGGCGCAGACCCGGCACTGGCTGTTGAAGATCGACCATGGGCGGCTCGACGTGAGCCAGGAGGACCGGGAGGCCGACACGGTGATCGGCGCCGACCCGATGCTGTTCGACGAGATAGCGGCCGGTCGTGAGCACGGCCTGGCCGCCGTGTTGCGCGGGGACATGACGGTGTCGGGGGACGCCCGGCTGTTGGTGCAGGTGGAGCGGATCCTCCCCGGGTCGCCGGACGCCCGTGGGCCGCGTCGCCGCTTCGCAGGGGAGGTGCGGTGATGGGTCAGAGCAACACGATCCGGATCCTGGACGGCAGCACGTTCGTCGTCTGCGAGGACACCGGCGACATCGAGGCGACGCCGAGCGAGCCGACCGGGCTCTTCTCCCTCGACACCCGGTTCCTGTCCACCTGGGTGCTGAGTGTCAACGGCGAACGCCTCAATTCGCTGTCGTACGACGACCTGCAGTACTTCGAGTCCCGGTTCTTCCTGGTGCCGGGGATGGCCACGCACTACGTGGACGCGAAGTTGTCGATCATCCGCGAGCGTGCGGTCGGCGGCAGCTTCCGGGAGCAGCTCACCATCCTCAACCACGACGAGAAGGCTGTCGACCTGGAGATCCGGATGGACGCGGCGTCCGATTTCGCCGACCTGTTCCAGGTCAAGGACGAGATCCTGAACAAGAAGGGCGAGACCTATACCGAGGTCGAGGCGGACAGGCTGCGCCTGGGCTACCGCCGGGGCAACTTCCGGCGCGAGACGATCATCTCGTCGTCGGTGTCGGCCCGCTACGACAACCGGGGTTTCGCGTACACCGTCCACCTCGAACCGAACGAGCAGTGGGACACGACGATCGACGTGCAGACGCGCGCGGTCGGGCCGGGGGACCGGGACCTGCGGATGGGCGTGCGCGTGCACGGCGGCGAGCGGCTGGCCCTGCAACACGACCTGGAACAGTGGATCGCGGACGCGCCGAAGGTCAACAGCGAGCACGGTCGGGTCGCCGCCACGTACCGCCGCAGTCTGATCGACCTGGCGGCGCTGCGCTTCTCGCCGCTGTCGCTCGGGGGCGCGACCCTGCCCGCGGCCGGTCTGCCCTGGTTCATGACCATGTTCGGCCGGGACAGCATCCTCACCTGCCTCCAGACGCTGCCGTTCACACCGCAGCTGTCGAAGACGACGCTGCGCATCCTGGCGTCCCTGCAGGGCAGCCGGTTCGACGACTTCCGGGACGAGGATCCGGGGCGGATCCTGCACGAGATGCGCTACGGCGAGACCGCCGCCTTCGAGGAGCAGCCGCACTCGCCGTACTACGGATCGGTGGACGCCACCCCGTTGTTCCTCGTGCTGCTCGACGAGTACGAGCGGTGGAGCGGGGACGTCGCGCTGGTCAAGGAGTTGGAGCAGGAGTCCCGGGCCGCGCTCAAGTGGATCGACAGTTACGCCGACCTGATCGGCAACGGCTACATCTGGTACGAGCGCCGCAACACCGAGACCGGCCTCGAGAACCAGTGCTGGAAGGACTCCTGGGACTCGATCTCCTACTCCGACGGCACCCTGCCGCCGTTCCCGCGGGCCACCTGCGAGGTGCAGGGGTACGCGTACGACGCGAAGGTCCGCGCGGCACGGATGGCCCGCCTGTTCTGGGACGACCCGGAGTTCGCGGACCAGTTGGAGCGGGAGGCGGCGGAGCTGAAGGAGCGGTTCAACCGGGACTGGTGGGTGGCCGACGGCGAGTACTACGCGTTGGCCCTGGACCCGGACGGTCGCCAGTGCGACATCCTCAGCTCCAACATCGGCCACCTGCTGTGGAGCGGGATCGTCGATCCGGCTCGGGCCGAGAAGCTCGCGGCGCACCTGGTCGGGCCGCGCCTGTTCTCCGGCTGGGGGGTGCGCACGCTCGCCGAGGGGGAGGCCCGGTACAACCCCATCGGCTACCACAACGGCACGATCTGGCCGTTCGACAACTCGTTCATCGCCTGGGGTCTGCGGCGGTACGGCTTCGCCGAGGAGGCCGCCACCATCGCCAACGGCATGCTCGACGCGGCCACCTACTTCGACGGTCGGCTACCGGAGGCGTTCGGCGGCTATCCGCGGGAGCTGACCAAGTTCCCGGTCGAGTACCCGACGGCGTGCAGCCCGCAGGCCTGGTCTACAGGTACGCCACTGCTGCTGCTGCGCACCATGCTCGGTCTCGAACCGCACGACGGGCACCTGGCGGTCGAACCGCGTCTGCCGGTCGGGATGGGCCGGATCGAGGTCCTGGACATTCCGGGTCGTTGGGGGCGGGTGGACGCATTCGCCCGGGGCCGGCTCGACCTGCACAGTCTCGCCGACTGAGCCGCGCGCGAGGCACACCGGCGGCGGCGCGGCGTCCGCGTCGCCGCCGGGCCGCCACCCAGGCGATCCCCAGCCGGACACGGTAGATTCTGCGGATGCCGGAGCTCGTGTACCCGCCCGTTATCGCCGCTGCCAAGACGCTGTTCCGGGTCCTCGACCTGAAGATCACCATCGAGGGTGCCCACCACGTACCCCGCACGGGCGGGGCGGTGCTGGCCAGCAACCACGTCAGCTACCTCGACTTCATCTTCGCGGGCCTGGGCGCGAACCCCTCGGGTCGGCTCGTCCGCTTCATGGCCAAGCAGTCGGTGTTCGCACACCGGATCTCCGGCCCGCTGATGCGCGGCATGCGCCACATCCCGGTGGACCGGCAGGCCGGCGCGGCCTCGTTCCGGGCGGCCGTCGACGCGCTCAAGCGCGGCGAGGTGGTGGGCGTCTTCCCGGAGGCCACCATCAGCCGGTCGTTCACGGTCAAGGAACTCAAGAGCGGCACCGTCCGGATGGCCCGTTCGGCGAAGGTGCCGGTGCTGCCGGTCGCGCTGTGGGGCACCCAGCGGCTCTGGACCAAGGGCCGGCCCCGCACGCTCACCCGCCGGCACACGCCCATCACGATCATCATCGGCGAGCCGATCCTGCCGGCGGACTTTCCGGACCCGAACGTGCTGGCCGCCGAGCTGACGACCCGCCTGAGTGCGCTCGTGGATCGGGCCCAGCGCGAGTACCCGGATGCGCCCGCCGGTCCGGAGGACACCTGGTGGCTGCCGGCTCACCTCGGCGGGAGCGCGCCGACGCCCGAGGAGGCCGCCGCGCTGGACGCCGACGGCGAGGAACGCGCCGCCAGCGTCTGACGACGCCCGGCCACCCCGCCGGCGCCGCCCGAACCTGCCGCCGGCCGTCGCTCGGATCTGCTGCCGGCCGCCGCTCGGACCTGCTGCCGGCCGCGTCCAGACCTGCTGCTGGCCGCGCCCGGACCTGGTGCCGGCCGCGCGCAGGCTGCCAACGACGCCGGGGTACGCCACGAACGACACCCGGGTACGGCCGGGCTTCGCGTCAGTGACGTCCGGACGTGCCGTCGGCGAAGCCGTCCCAGGAGCTGGGCTCCGGTCCCGACCGGTAGTAGTCGTCGCGGGAGCGGAACTCCACCGGCAGCGAGCCGGGCAGGGTGATCCGGGGTTCCCCGGCGAGCAGCGCGGGGCCGGCCCGCAGCAGCAGCACGTCGCGCTCCTGCGCGGACAGGTCCACCAGTTGCGGGCGGGTCAGCCGGAACATGGCCACCGCCCGGCGGACCTGCCGGGCCAGCGCGACAACCTCGCCCGGTGACCCGCCCAGGCTCAGCGCCGGCTGCTGGATGGTCCGCAACGCGTCGCAGACGATCATCAGCTGCGCCGGGTCCGTGGGCGGAAGCTCCAGCCGGGACGGCCACTGCCAGCGGATCTGGCCGGTCATCAGCCCGGTCAGCCGCCCGGTGGGCCGGGGCCGGGGCGCCTCGTCGGCGACCAGCGAGAGCTGTGAGCCGGTGCCCACCCAGCAGATCCGCTGGTCAGTGACGGTCACCGTGACGGGGCCGGGGAGTTGCCAGGCGCGCCGTGTCTCCGTCGGCCCCAGCAGGTAGCCGGCCACGAGCAGCCGGTGCCGCCCGAGCACCTTCTCGCCGGGCAGCGGGCGCATGTCGTACCGCCGGTCGAGGGTGGGGCCGGCGTCGTCGTCCGGCGCATCGAACCGGTGCGGGCCGATGAAGAAGGGGGACGCGTCGGCATGCATCGTCACGACCTCCCGATTAACTGGCTGTGCGTTGAGCTTCGCCGATCCGTCGGCCACTGTCATGACGCCCGTTAGGGGGTCGGCCGGTCGTGCGTCGCCTGTGACCGGTAGATGCCGATCTCCTCCGGGCGGACGAGGCCGTCCTCGATCGCACGGGCGAGCAGCGCCGCCTTTGTGGCTGCCGGTCGCCCCGCCCGGGTGTACTTGATCCGCGCGCGGTCGACGTACTGCTTCACGGTGTGCTCGCTGATCTGCATGCGGCGCGCCACCGACGCCTTGGACATCGACTGGAACCAGAGCAACAGGGCTTCCCGCTCCTTGTCGGACAGCATCGGCCGGTCCGGTCTCGGGTCGCCGACCATCGCCCCGGCCAGCGCCGGAGGCACGTACGGGCGGTCGCTCGCCGCGGCCAGCACGGTCGCCACGCAGTGCTCGCGGCCCTCGTGCTTGGCCAGGAAGGCCACCGCCCCGGCGTCCAGCGCGGCGAGCATCGTCTCCGGGTCGGTGTGCTCCGAGTAGACCACCACCCGCCGCCCGGTGGCACTCAGCTCGGCCAGCTTGTCCAGCGCCATCCGGCCGTGCAGTCGCAGGTCGAGCAGGACCACGTCGGCGTCCGGCGCGGCGCGCAGCACCTCGTCCGGATCGTCGCCGGTGGCCAGCACGGTCAGTCGCGGTTCACTGGCGAGCCAGGCGCGTACCCCCTCGACGACCACCGGGTGGTCGTCGACGATCGCCACCCCGACCGGCCGGTCACCGGTCACCCCGCCCACCGGGTCTGCGCCCATCTGATGTCCCCGTCCCGTTCGTAAAGGTGCTGCACCGGCCCGTCGTCCGGTTCCCGGGGCGGGCCGGTCGCGTCCGGTCCCTCCCGGTCCGGCGTGACGAGGCTGACCACCACCTCGTCCGGGCCGGACACCACGGTCAGACGGGCCCACCCCCGGGCGTCGGCGAGCAGGCTGGTGAGCGGGTCGGCCAACCGGCGGCGGATCTGGACCGGCAACGGCGGCGGGTTGCCGATGGCGACCAGGTCGATCGGCAGCCCGTTGCGTTCGGCCAGGTCGGCGGCGGCCCGTAGCTCGTGCAGGAGCGGGTCGGGCACGTCGTCGGATTCGGCGATCAGGCGGCGCAGCCGGGCCGCGGCCAACACGGACCGGCGCTGCACCTCCGGGTCGGCCGGGTCCGCCTCGCCGGCGGCCAACTCGCCGAGCACCCGCCCGGCCGCCGCGCCCACCAGGGCGAGCCGGTCGCGGCGGTCCTGCCGGCCCTGCTCGGCGGCAGCCCGTTCGGCGGCGATCGTGTGCATCGCCGCAGCGGCGGCGGCCCGGTCCCGGGCCAGGCCGACGATCACCGCGCTACCGGCGAAGACCGCCACCGGCAGCGAGAACGTGCCGTAGACGTACATGGTGTAGCGGGCCAGGTCGGCCGCGCTCGGCGCGTACGCGAGGACGGCGGCGAGCGCGATCAACGCGTGGGCGGTCAGCAGCGCGACGAGCCCGCTGACCCGCCGTCCCCAGAGCGCGAGCACGAAGAACCAGCCGAGCGTGCCCCACACCCAGTTGGCGGCGGTGAACAGCTGCTGCTCGCCGACCGCGGCGAAGACCGCCGCGTCGACGGCGACCAGTACCCCGGCGAGCGGCCACGGCGGCAGCGGTGTGCCGCGCAGCAGCCGGACACCGGCCACCGCCCCGGTCACCGCGACCAGCACCCAGCCGCCCACCACCACCGTGGGCGCGACGAACTGCGATCGGGTCGCCAACACCGCCGGCAACCCGATCGCGACGTGCCAGGCCAGCGCGATGGCGACGGCGACGATCCGGGCTCCCCGATCGGAGGCCTGGGCCACGGCGGCCGGCGCGGCGAGCACCGGCTGCTCGGGCCCGTCGACCGGGCCGGGTCGAGGCACCGGTAGGGCACGAATGCCGGTGCGGTCCGCCGTCGCGCCGAGGTCAGCCGTCACCGGGCCACTCCAGTCGAATCCGGGTGCCGGCGCCGGGCGCGGAACACACCTCGGCCCGCCCGCCGACCGCCGCCATCCGCCCGTGGATCGACTCGCGCAGCCCGTACCGGTGCGCGGGGACGGTGGCCGGGTCGAACCCCGGGCCGTCGTCGACCACCTCGGCCACGACGGTGGCCGCGTCGCGGCTCAGCCGCAGCGTGGCCCGCGCGCCCGGGGCGTGCCGGACCACGTTGGACAGCGCCGCGTAGGCGCTCTCGGTGATCGCGTCGGCCACCCCGGCGGGTACCGCGCAGGCGGCCAGCTCCAGGCTCACCGGCAGCTCGGGCAGCCGGTCGGGAACCGTGCGCAACCGCTCGTCGAGCGGCACCGGCCCGTCGCCGGGCGCCGGGTTGGGGTCGGTCAACGCGACGAGGGTACGCAGGTCGGCGGCGCACCGTTCACGGAACGTGGCGGACGGACCGGGGACCGCGCCCAGCCCCACCATGGTCAGGGTGCCGAGCACCGTGTCGTGCAGGTCCCGGTTCTGCTGGCGCTCCGCCTCCCGGGCGGTCCGGGCGACCAGCGCCTCCCGGGTGAGCCGCTGGTGCTCGGCGAACGCGTGGTCGGCCCGACCGATCCGGCGGCGCATCACCGCCGTCATCATCGCGGTGCAGGCCGTCTGCACGAGCAGGGTGGCGGCGTGCGCCCGGGCCTCGGTGACGTTGCCGGCCATCTGCGCTCCGACCACGTACGTGGCGGTGACCAGCAGGCCGGCCGGGATCGACCAGCGGGCCCTGGCGGTGGCCTGCGCGTTGATCACCGTGGTGCTGGCGAGCACCGCGATCCAACTGCCCTCGCCGGGCAGCACCTCGGGCGCCACCAGGCGGGGGATGAGCAGGCAGGCCGCCGCGGTGATCGCGACGTCACCGGCGACCAGCGCCGGCGTGATCCCGTGGCGCAGCGCGCGGACCGCGTACCAGAGCGACCACCCGGTCAGCGCGGTCACACCGGGCAGCAGCAGGGCCGCGTCCACCGGCGGGGTACGCACCGACAACGCCACGGCGGCACCGACCAGTCCGCACGTCAGCCGCAGCAGAGCCGGCAGGGTGGTGAAGATGAAACTGAACGCCCCGCCGGCCGGATTGTCGAGGGCGGGCGGTGGCATGGTCGGGGCGGCTGTCGCCGGCATCGGGAGGCGTCCTTCCGACAACGACCCGGTCCCGGGTCCGCACGGCGGAGATCGACATCGGAGAATAGCATGGCGGATGGTGAGCGTTCACCTACCGGATGCGTGGTGTCGCCTTGTCGTCACTCTGCGCTGCGGGGCTGGATCAGGTCCCAGCGGTTGCCGTAGAGGTCGACGAAGACCGCCACCGAGCCGTACGCCTCGTGTCGCGGCTCCTCCAGGAACCGTACGCCGGCCGCGACCATCCGGGCGTGAGCTGCGGCGAAGTCCTCGGTGTGCAGGAACAGGCCGACCCGGCCACCGGTCTGGTCGCCCACCCGCGCCCGCTGTTCGGCGGTGCTCGCCCGAGCCAGCAGCAGGGCCGTCTCCCGCGCTCCGGGAGGGCGTACGACCACCCAGCGTGAGCCGTCCGGGCGGGGCGTGTCCTCCACCAACTCGAAGCCGAGCCCGCCGACGTAGAAGTCGATCGCCTCGTCGTACTCGTTCACCAGCACCGCGACCAGTCCCAGATGTGCCATCCGCCCATTCTGCGCAACGGACACTCCGGCTCCGTCGGGGGGCGTCGGCGATGGTCGGCGACGTCACGCGGGAACCCCGGCGCACGCCCGTCCGTCGTATTTCGCGGCGGAGAGGTGGTGAGCGGGATGCGCTCGGGCGGAACGACACTGGTGGCGACGCTGCTCGGCCTGGGGCTGTGCGGCCTGGCACTGACCGGCTGCGCCCGGCCGGGCGACCCGCCGAAGGGCCCCGGCCCGGCCGAGATCGCCGAGAAGTGGACCTCCTGCGCCGAGATCGCGCCGCAGGCGGGCGTCCTGCCCGTGCCCCGGGGACCGGGGACGCCGCCGCCGGCCGGCGGGGAGCCGCGCGCCGGACGGATCGACCCGGCGTTCACCCCGGTCACCGCCGTGCTGTGCGGCCGCGACGTCGTGCCGGGGGCCGCCGGTGGTCGGGAGCAGGTGGCCGTCGAGCGCCGCGCCGACGACATCGGCCCGCTGGTGGCCGCGCTGGGACTGGCCGACGAGGAACGGGGTCGGGGAGAGATCCGCTGCACGGCCGACATGCTGGTCCCGCCCTGGCTGGCGCTGCTCGACGAGAAGGGCCGGTGGCTGCGGCCGTACCTGCCGACGAACGCCTGCGGCAAGCCGCGCCCGGAGGTCCGCGCGGCGCTGGACGGCCTGCGGCTGACCACCGTCGACAGCCGTACCGTCGGGCAGGTCGAATCTCCGGAGGCCGAGGCCGCCGGATGCGCGCAGCGGTGGGCGGACATGGTGTGGGTGGAGAGCACCCTGGGCCGTCCCGGCCGCGTCGCGCCCGGCGCCGCCGGCCCGAAGGTCGGTCCGCTGCGCCTCTGCGTCTACCAGGTGCCCCCGTCCGAGCGCGGCGGCGGCAAACCGGCCGGTGACTTCGTGTACGGCCGGCCGCTCAAGCCCGAGCGGCAGGCGGACGTGCTGCGGGCCCTCGCAGGCACCCGACCGGCGGCCGACTGCGCCACCCCGGCGTCCCGCTTCGCGGTGCTCCGGGCCGTCGACGACAACGGGCCCCAGTGGTACGTGGAACTCGACGCCTGCCGGCGGTTCCTGGTGGTGGCGTCACCCGGTGGGTCGCAGCTCGGGCAGGGCGACGCCGCGCTGGCGGCGCTGCTGGAACCGAACTGAGCCGCCTTACTCGTACTGGATCGGCAACGCCTTCGTGCCGCCACCGGCGATCGAGCGCTTGACCATGGCGCCGCCGGACCAGTAGTAGCAGCGCACGCCCCGGTCGCCGCGCTCCCACAGGGGACGGTTCGGAAAGCGGTACGAGGTCCCGGTGCGGTAGACGAGGTTACCGTCCACCGGCACCTTCGCGTAACGGGCGATGACCTTCCGGCAGGCCGCGTGGACCGAGTCGTCGTCCCGGGTCGCGTCAGTCCAGGAGCGATCCGGTGCCGTCCAGGTGCCGACGTACTCGAACTGATGTCCGACGGTGCAGGCGACCGGCCGCAGCAGATTCCACTTGTCTTCGTTCATGCACCCGTAGTGCAGCGGGGAACGGCTGGCCAGAGCGTTACGCAGGGAACCGGCCCGCTCGATCGCGGCATCGCTCTCGCCGTTCGGTCCGCTTACCTCGTCCAACTCGAAGATGTCGCACCGGTACCAGCGAGCGCCACCCGACCAGGCCAGTGGCGACGCAAGCGTGACCTGCACCGACAGTCGGGCATCGCGCCAGTCGCCGCCCGCGAACTGCTTCGCGCGTTTGTCGCAGTCGGCGAAGGTCGACCGCAGCGTCGCCGAATCCGTCTTGGGTGGCGCGGTGCGGGCGGCCAGAGCGCCGGTGAAGGTGCCCACGTAGATGGTTTCCACCCGGTGGGTCTTCGCGCAGTCGACGGGGGAGTAGCTGGTCAGGTACGACGTTGTCTCGCCGGTGAGGTGACACTCGTCGGCCTTCGGGACGAACTGCTGCGCCGCCGCCATCGGTCGCCAGTCGTCCGCCAGGTCACCGTCGGTGCCGGCGGGCGTGCCGCAGCCCGCCAGCGTCGCCGTGAGGACCGCAGCCGTGAGCGCCGCCCAGCCGTACCGTCGCATGTGTTTCTCCCCGTGCCCCCGTGTCGAACGCGGGCAGCATATGGCACCGCCGCGACGGGCCGGCACCGGATTCCGGTCAGTCTGGTTGGCCTTACCGCCAGGTGTCGGGATGGTTCACGTCGCCGGTCGGCCGGTATCCGCCGAGGATCACCAGGCCCTCCGCCTCGGTGTAGCCGTTCCCCCAGCCCTCGCGGAATGCCTCGACAAAGCAGGGTTCGACGGTCATCTCCAGGACGTCGTCACCCTGTCGACGGGCCCGGTAGGGGCCCGCGACGAGGTCGGCGGACCTGACCCGGTGGCTCGGAGCGGGCTGCGCCCGGACCGTCAGCCAGCGGCCGGCGTCGTCGCCGACGACGAGCGAACCCTCTACGAACGCGCCCTTCCCCGATCGGCCGAACGTGACCGTACATTCGAGCAGCCGCGCGCCGGCCGGCAGCGACTCCAGACGGAACGGCACCACGCAGCGGCGGGCACCGTCGAACCGCACCTGGCCCGCCGTGGCAACGGCCTCTGCGCTGGTGGCCGCGTACGTGTCCAACTGCGCCCAGAGCCCGTCGGCCGGCTGCCAGCGGACGAACCACAGCTTCTGGTCGCCGGACGGATCGAACCAGGCGACCCCGGGCAGGTTGCCGACCCGCACGTCGGTCCGGGGCTGCGGCCGGCCGGACGAGGACAGGGTCTGCGGCAACGCGTCGAGCGCTGCGATGCTGCGGGCCAGCGCGAAACGGGCCGAGCCGGCCGGGCCCCGGAACTCGACGCTCTCGGAGCCCCGCCCCGCGCGCCACGTCGCGGATTCGGCGCCGCCCACCAGTGCGTCCGCCGAGAAGTGCACGGTCGTGGGGTCTGCGCCAACGGCCAGCCCGTTCTGCACGGTTGCCTCCGGCAGCAGGAGCGCCGTGGCTGGCGGCCTTGGGTCTCCGGCCGTCGCCATGGTGCTGACCAACGCGGCGAGGGCGACACACGCCGCCGCCGTGCCCGCGACGAGCAGCCCGTTCTGACGCCGCCGCAGCCGACGACCGCGGCGACGGGCCTGCTCGACGATGGGGGTCGGGTCGACGTCGCCACCGGCGCGATGCGTGAGCGTGGCGATGAGCTGCCGATCGAGGTCGCTGACCATCAGAGGTCTCCTGCCCGTGCGGGGGTTGGTGCTTCCTGCCGTCTGCGCAGCGCCGTCAGGGCGCGCTTGGCGTGCGTGCGTACCGTGCCGGTCGAGCAGGCGAGGATCTCGGCGATCGCCGTGTCGTCGAGATCCTCGTAGTAGCGCAGGACGATCACGGTGCGCTGCCGCGCCGGCAGGTCACGGACGAGTCGCCACAGCGCGTCGCGCTCGGCGACGCCGGCGGCCTCGTCCACGTCGCCCGCCCGGTCGAGTACCGCGGCGACGCTGACCTCCCGGCTGCTGCGGCGACGCCACCACGAGTGGTGGGCGTTGACGAGCATGCGCCGGACGTAGGCGTCCGGCTGATCCGTCCGCGAAATACGACCCCAGCGGGCGTACGCCCGGGCCAGGACATCCTGGACCAGGTCCTCGGCCCGGTGCTCGTCGCCGGTCAGCAGCCGGGCGAGCCGCACCAGCGCCGATGTACGGGCGAACGCGTATTCCTCGAACGTCACGCCCTATTAACGCCGTCGGTGGGAGCGCCCGTAGACCACCATCGGGATATTTCGCGGGTCGCCTACTTGTCGCTGACGTAGGTCCCGCGCTGCGGCACGGTCATGACCAGTCCACGCTCCCGCAGCAGGCGCACCGCCGCTCGGACCGTGCCGCGGGCGACGCCGTACTCCTGCTGAAGAGTGGACTCGCTGGGGATCGGTCGCTTCGGTGGCAGCTCGCCGGTCTCGATCCGTTTGGCGATCACGTCTGCGAGCTGCACGTACATCGGCGTCGGAGACAGTGGATCGATCATGAACGCAACCTATGGCACGTCCATGGACGTCTAGACCTGTGGTACGTCTATAGACGTACACATACGTATAGCGCTACGGTGACGATGGAGAGGATGGCAATCGGTAGGGGGTCGGATGCGAAGGGTTCGTTTCGATGACTACCTGCTGTCAACGGCACTTACCCTCGCGCGCCGTCACCGTCCGGCCTGGAGTTGGAAACGCTGGCGCTACGTGTGCCGCTGTGGTGCGGAGCTGCCCTGCCACACTCGTCACCGCATCCCCATCAGTCGGGGCCACTGGCCGGGCGAGGACCAATGACGCGGCATGGACCGACCCTGCCGCTCTGGCTGTGCGAGACGTGCGACCGGCCTTGGCCGTGCGCAGCGCGACGAGAGGAACTGCGGGGCGAGTACGCGGAAGCTTCATGTGCGCTGAACCTCTACATGGACACGTGCCTCGCCTCTGCCAGCCAGGACATGAGCTGGGCGCCGCCGGAGGCCCTTCGGCTCCGCTTTCTCGGGTGGCTGCCGTGACCCGGTTCACGGCCGGTGATGTCGTGCTGATCGGTCCGGAGTGCTCAGTGCAGTTCGGCGGGGACAGGGTGCTCCGCGTCCGGCTCGTGTCGATCGGCGCAGCCGACCCGTACCACGGTTGGGTGTGGTTGACCGGCTACGTCCTCGATGCGAAGGGCCTGGCCATCGACAAGCGGGAGGTCTACGTGCGCAGCGCCGGCATCGCGGTCTGTACTGCGGGGAGCGCTGGTCGACAGGCACCCAGAGTTGCATCGCATACCCGGCGCGCCGGTAAACCCCATCCTGCGACTGTCATCCGGCTGTGATCGGGTGTCGACCGGTGCTAGAGGCAGATCCAGCAGTAGATGCTGTCCCCGTTCGTGCGTGCTCTACGGGCCAGGTCGACGAACTCTCGCAAACGCGACAGCATGACCTCCGGCTGCGTGTCGCTGTAGTCGGACAGTTCCTCGATGTGTGACCACTGTTCGGCCAGGGCCGGTAGGCGGCTGTCCGGGATCTCGGCAAGCACGTCTCTGGTGCCATCGTTCAGGACGACGACCCACGGTCCTTCGTGCTCAGGATCCTGCGCGGCGTCATCCGGCCAGATGAGTTGCTGGCCGACGAGGTCGGAACTCCATGGCACGTCAAGGGCGAACGAGACCACCCTTCCGAGGATGACCTTCGGATCGATGCCCTTGCCGTCCACAGCATCCTCGACGGAGGAGTCTCCTTCGCGTACCACCGGCTCGCCGTCGGTGACGGCCATCAGCTTTGCGACGGCTTCATCGTCAGGAGCGCGAAAGTAGTCGTACAGGACACCCACAGAAGTCCTCCGGTCGGCCGTTATCTCGCCCCTGTCGGGGTGGCCGGGAGAACGTAGCGGCGGGCTGTGACATCTTCCGACTGGTCGGGCACATTCCCGCCCATGACAAGCTCGCTCAACAACTCGCCTCTCTCTCGGCAGTTGGCCGACCTACTCGCCCAGCAGATCGAGGAGGGCAAGCAAAACCTCTACCGAGCGAACTACGCTGACCGCCGTGACAACGATCGAGGAGCTTGAGCGGGACGTCTGGCCGGATCCCGGTCCGGACGCCACCTTTCTCGTCACGCGCTGCACGGAGTTGCGGCGTAAGCCGTTGGCTGAGTTCGCGGTCGAAGACCTGGGGATCATGCTCGGGCAGCAGATCGGCGTGTCCGCCCTGCTGCCTCGCGCGGTCGACGTACTCCTTCGGGATCCGCTGGCGGAGGGCGACTATTACCCGGGGGATCTGCTCGCCAACGTGCTGCGGTTACCTGACTCGGCGTGGTCGAGCCTGCGAGTGGAACGGGAGCGGCTGGTAAGCGTTCTGACGCAACTCCTTGCCGTGCCACCCTTCTCCGACTCCGACCTCAAGCCGCGCGACCCGTACCGCCTCCTTCGCGACGCCATCACGACGTTCGTTGGTGGCGCTGAGAAGCAGGATCGACACAGGTCGGTGCGCGGCCGGCGGCGGGCGGGGTGAGCACGACGACTCCGCGAGGAGGTGGCGGCATGGACCGATTCGAGGGCCGCTGCTGGCTGGACTGGTGGGCCAACACTTCGATCATGTTCGGCCCCGTCGAAGTCGCCGTCGTGATCACCGCCACCGACGCCGGCTGGGACGCTCACGGCCACCTGGTCAGCGACTCCGACGACGACCGCGACGGCTTCGCGTTCCTGTGCGACTTCGATCCCGTCTTCACCCTGCGCTTCGACGACGCCAGCACCGTCGCGGTCACCGTCCATCCCTTCCAGGACCATCGTCAGTTCACGCTCACCGAATGCGCCGGACCGGTACATCGCTCAGTGGAGCATTACCTCGATTTGACCTAGCACGGCCCCTAGGCTGGCCGCTCAGTTCTTGGTCTCGTACCTGGTCAGCAGCACGCCCCCGGGGAACGTCCGGGTTTCCACCAGGGTCAGGTTCACCCACTTGTCAAGGGCGGTGAAGAACGGTTTGCCACCACCGATGATGACCGGATGGGTGACGATCGCGTACTCGTCGATCAGCCCTTCCCGCATCGCCGCCGCCGCGAGGGTGGCGCCGGCGATGTCCAACGAACCGCCGTCCTCGTCCTTGAGCCGCCTGATTTCGGTGACCGCGTCGCCGGTGACCAGGCGGGCGTTCCAGTCGACCGTGTCGATCGTCGACGAGAAGACCACCTTCGGCATGTCTCGCCAGCGGCCGGCGAACTCGATCACCGCCGGGGTGGCACCGGGCTGCTGGTCGGCGGTCGGCCAGTGGGAGCTCATCGCCTCCCAGAGTCGGCGTCCGTACAGCGCCGTGCCGGTTGCCGCCACCCGGTCGGACCACCACTGGAACAGTTCGTCGCTCGGCACACCCCAACCAAGGTCGTCACCGGGCGCGGCGACGTAGCCGTCCAGACTCACGCTCATTCCGAAGGTCAATTTCCGCATCGTGCCAGCCTGCCGTGAATCGGTGCTCGGCGCACAAACCAACACGGCGCAGAGGAACCTTGGATGAGGCCCCACGGTTCACCGGACGGACGGAAGGACCCCATCGGCGGTGTATCGCTCTCCGTCGTCGCCTTGGAGGTTGGCTCTCAAGTCCCCGGCAATGGCTCCGAACTCCCGGTAAGGGTCGCTGTCGAAGTGACCCTTGATGGTGATGCCACCTTCGAACCAGGTCAGCGAAACCACGCTTCCATCACCGCAGGTGTACTCGAAAATGGACTGGCGCTCCTCACCCCAGCCGAGCCACTCGCCTGCCCTGAGCGCGGGGTTGCCCTCCGCGTAGGACAACCAATCCTGGAGGGCGATGGGGCGCTCTTCGCTGTCGTAATACTCCTCGGCCCGACTGATGTGAAGCTCGTATCCCACGTTTCCTCCGCGTGTGAGCTGCCCTCCCTGCTGGGAGAGGCGCAGAATCCGTCATCTGTCGGCTGCTGCCGCAACTCGACCGTCCCTACTATCTCCAGCTGTTCCTGACGGCCGACGCGACGTCAGTCCTTGTGTGCATTGGCGTGGATCAGAAACATCAGGCGCAGGGTCAGTCTCCGTGAGCGGCAGCGGGGCGACCCAATCCATGCTGAGGTCCTCTTCGTCTGGTGACGTTGCGATCACCTGGTGCCATGCGTTGACGATGGCCGCGGCCTGCTGCTCGCTACAGGCCAAACCACTGAGCAGGACGTTGTTCTGGTAGTCGATGATCTCGAAGCGCCATCGGTCGAGTTCAGGCGGGTGTTCAAGAGTCGTCCAGAAGTGGCCGGAAAGATCACTCGGGAATACCTCGTCTGCCACGTACCGCTCCTCTGCCTCAAGCTCTTCTCTGTCGGTCCTCGGCCGAGGCATCGGTTCCGCTCCTCGCTGACCATGAACACCTACGCTCACGTCCGGCCGGATATCGAACGGGCTGTCCTGGACGAGTCCGCGAAGCACCACTTCGGCTGACTCGGCTGTACGGGGGCGAGGTGATCGACGGGATCGGGCGCGGCAGCCCGTTTACCTGCGGTGGTGGAGGTGCGCCCGGCAGGATTCGAACCTGCGGCCTTGGGATTAGAAGTCCCCTGCTCTATCCGCTGAGCTACGGGCGCGCGGCGTGGAAGTCGCGCCAGAAGGGTACCGCCGACCCACCGCGCATCGGGTCGATGGGTGCCGCCTCCACGTTGCCGTGCAGAGTCTCACGAGGCGGCTCCGGTCGGCATCCGGGTTCCCGCGAGGAGGCCGGTCGTCTCCCCGTACCCTCGGCTGGTGTTGCTGGACCCCGACGCCGAGAGCAGCGTCGCCTACGAGCTGTGCCAGGTCGTCGGTCGGGCGATCCTGCCCTACCGGACGGCCGACGCCTACGGCACCGCCTTCTTCTTCCAGGGCGGCGACGACCCGGTGGGGGAGGCGCTCCTGACGGCGGCCGACCTCGTCGGTGCGGCGGGCGGTGAGTTGGGCCTGCGGGCGAGCGTCACCGAGCCGGCGGGCGTCGCGCCGGACGCCGTCGCGCAGGGCGAGATCGTGCCCGGTTGGTCCAGGTTTCCGGGCGACGGGGTCGCGGTGCTGCCGACCGCTGGCCTGCACCGCCACGCCGGCGACGGCGGCTGGCGGTGGCGGGTGCAGCCGGTACCGGCGGGGATCGCCGCCGGGCCCGAGGCCGTCGCCGACGCCAGCACCGCCTTCGTCCTGGCCCATGGGGTACGCGAGGACGGCTCCCGCCCGCTGGAGGTGGCGATCGAGCGCGTGGTCCGGGACGGGGACGACGTGCGGATCACCACGGAACTACCCCCGGGGTACGTCGGCGCGCCCGTCTTCGTCGTGCGGGCCGACCCTGCGGGCGACGTGTCGCTGTACTGCCTCGGCCTGGTCCTGCCCGGCGTCGGCGGGCACCCGGTGGCGACTTTCGACCGGATCGCCGCCGTCCTGTCGGCCGCGCACGGCGACGTCTGAAATTCGGCGCGCGCCGCTGCGGACCGGCCCGTACGGCGACGTCTGAAACTCGGCGCGCGCCGCTGCGGACCGCCGTCGCTTCGGCGCTGCCGGTCGAGCGAGCGCGACGGATCAGCCGCATGAGCGCGCCTTGGCTTCAGGGGCTGATCAGGCCCGAGCACCGTCGATCGCTCAGCGCGTCCTGTTCCGTCCCGGTCGGGTCGATCAGTCGCTAAACGTGGCTTCGGCGCGGCCGGTCACCCGAGTGGGCGCGGGTCAGTCGCCGACCGTGGTCGCCTCCGCGCGGCCGGTAGTCGGGCGGCGACTTCGTGGCAGCGTGGGCGTGTCGGTGTCGGTGTCGGTGTCGGTGTCGGTGTTGTCGTTGTCGTCGGCGGGGGCGGTGGGGCCGGCGGCCAGGAACGCCTCGGCCCAGCGGCCGACCTCGTCGAAGACCTTGGCGCGTACGGCAGGGCCGGAGAGGGTGAGGTCGTGCAACCCGCCGTCGAAGCGGGCCAGGGTGACGTGCTGGCCGAGGCGGGGCGCGTACTTGACCATGTGTTCGACGTCCAGCACCGCGTCGGCGAGGGTGGCGTTGTCGTGCCACCTGGTGCCCCGGAAGGAGCGGGTCGAGCAGGCCAGCAGCACCGGCACCGGGATGTTCAGACCGGCGCGCAGCCGACGCTGGCCGGTGCGGATCGCGTTCAGCCAGCCGGCCCGCACCGGGAACCCGGCCAGCGGCTTCCAGGCCAGGTCATAGGTCCACTCGCCGCGGTGGTCGGAGTGCAGGCTCTCGCCGTACACCGTGCCCAGGCCCAAGGGCAGGATGCGGTGCGGCGCCCTGCGGCCCAGCCGGGCGACGGCGGCCGCGAGGGGTCGACGGACCGCCCAGGGAGCGTTCAGGTCGAAGAAGGGGCTGTTGAGGACCAGGCCGTCGACGACGCCGGCGTCGCGGCGGGCGTCGGCCCAGAGCGAGATGATCAGGCCGCCGGTGGAGTGGCCCATCACCAGCAGGGTGTCGTGCTCGTCCGCACCACGGATGATCTCGGCGGCGGCGTCCAGCTCCGGGAAGTAGTCGCTGATGTCGCGGCAGAAATTCGGCGTCTGGTGCGCGAGCAGACTGCGGCCGTATTTGCGCAGGTCGAGCGCGTAGAAGTCCCAACCACGCGCGGCGAAGAAGTCAGCCAGGTGAGTCTGGAAGAAGTAGTCGACGAACCCGTGCACGTAGAGCACCGCCCGCCCGGTCGGGCGCTCGGCCCGCCGCCGGACCAGGGTCGCGACAACAGGACCTTCGTCGTCGGTGCCCAGGTCGATCGTCTGCCGCTCGTAAGGCGGCCCCAACACGTCCGCTTCCACGCCCGCGACGCTACGCTCGCACCCCTACCCAGCGGTAGCCCACACCCCGTCCCTCGCGCGACGCCCTCGCGCGACGCCCTCGCGCGACGCCCTCGCGCGACGCCCTCGCGTGACGCCCTCGCGTGACGCCCTCGCGTGACGCCCTCGCGTGACGCCCTCGCGTGACGCCCTCGCGTGACGCCCTCGCCCCTCACCCCGCGCCCTCGCCCCGCGCCTCGCCCCGCGCCCTCGCCCCGCGATCTTGCACTTTCTGTCGCGGCATAACCTCTGGAAAGCCGCATATCGGCATCCGAAAGTGCAAGATCGCGGGCGCGTGGCGCGTGGCGCGTGGCGCGTGGCGCGTGGCGCGTGGCGCGGGCGCGGTCGTGGGTGGGTCAGGCGGTTTCGGCGTCGGCGCGGGCTGGCGCCTCGTCGATCGGGTCGGTCTCGCCCTGGGGCTGGGGGATGTCGCGCAGGTGCTTGTTGTTCCGCGGCTCCTGGCGGGTCTTGGCGTCGTTGAGCTTGCGCCGCAGGTCGTCGCGGACGTCGTTGAGGGCCGCGTGCAGGTCCTCCTCGGTGGAGGTGGTGACGATCTTCTGCCGGCCGGCGATCCAGCACTCCAGGGTGACCTTCTGGCCCCGGGCCTCGCGGTCCTTCACCGACACCTCCAGCTCGGTGGCGTCGGCGTGGAAACCGGCCAGCCGGGCGTCGAGGGTGGCGAACTGCTCGGCGATCCAGTTGCGGTCGCCCTGCGAGAACCCCGCGCCGACCCGCAGGCACTCGCCCACGGTCGCCGGGTTCGCCACGGCGCTCATCGCCGCACCTCGGAAGCGGTCGCGGTGCCGAAAGTAGTGATCGTCATGGTGCTGACCTCTCGTCGACGTGGAGCTTGTCGGTGGTGCGTTGATCAAATCCATACCCAGTTCGGTCGGCTCCGGAACCGCCATTCGCCGCTCGGGCGGGTCGGCCGTACCACAACAGGGGCTTGATCAGGGCGTTGTCCACAGGTGGCCCGTTGTCCACAGGTCCGGGTCGCGGCGCTGGCGGTGGCCGTCGACATCGCACAGGCTCGATGCCGAGTCGACTCGCGCTGGCAGACCCCGGATCCCCTGGAGGGACGATGTTCGACACGTACGTCACGATCGTCGGCAACATTCTGACGGCACCCGAGTGGCGCCGTACGAAGGAGAGCAACACGCTGGTGGCCAACTTCAAGGTCGCCTCCACCGCCCGCCGGCTCGACCGCGACAGCGGCCGTTGGGTCGACGGGAATTCGCTGCGCGTCCGCGTCAACTGCTGGCGCAAGCTCGCCGAGGGCGTGGCCGCGTCGGTGATGGTCGGCGACCCGGTGGTGGTCTGCGGTCGCCTCTACACCCGCGACTGGATCGACGAGGCCGGCACCCACCGCACCCTCTACGAGCTGGAGGCGGTCGCGGTCGGCCACGATTTGTCCCGGGGCCGCGCCCGCTTCCTGCGGAACCGGCCGACCATGACCACGAGCGCCGTCGAGGACGCCGCCGCCGAGAGCCGCGTGCACGGCGAGCCCACCGAGGCGGTACCCGCCGAGGAGGCACCGGCGCTGCCCGACGACGGCCCGCTCGACGACGACTTCGAGCTGCCCGAGTACGCCGCGCCGCGTACCGGCGCACTGGGTCGCGGTCCGCTCGACGCCTCGCTGGACAGCATCGGTGCCGGTCCGGCGGCCCTGGACGACGACGGGCTGGCCCTCGCGGCGGCGGGCGACGCCGACCCGGAGGGCGACGCCGACGACGAGTTGGGGCCGGTGCCCGACGAGGGTCAGCCGGACGTCCCGTCGTCCGGTCGGGGGCGGCGGGGCCGGGGCCGGGTTCCGCAGCCGGCGTGAGCGTCCGTTCCCGGGGCGGCGGCACGGCCGCCTGAGAGGCCGGTGCGTGCCGGTGGCACGACGGGGGCGGGGTGGCGGCGCGGTCGGCGTCGTCACCCCGCGTGGGCAGAAACGGGCTAAGGAGAGTGCGATGGAGTACGGCAGGCGCGGCTGGCTCGTGCGGTGCTCGTCTAGGCTGGCCGGCCGGGGGTGGTGAGCGTGCGACGGACAGCACCGGTGGCGAACGCGGTGGGCCTGGTGGCCGGTTACGCGCTGGACGGGCTGCTCGGCGACCCTCGCCGGTGGCACCCGGTCGCCGGGTTCGGTCAGCTGGCTGGCGCTCTGGAACGTCGCCTGCACCGGCCGGACCGGACCGCCGGGGCAGCGTTCACCGCGCTGGCGGTCGGCGGTCCGGTGGCCCTCGGGGTGGTCGCCGCGGTGGCCACCCGACACCGGCCGGTGAGCCGCGCGGTCCTCGTCGCCGCCGGCACCTGGACCGTGCTGGGCGGCCGTACCCTGCGCCGCGAGGCCGCCGTCATGGGTCGGACGCTGCGCGGCGGTGACCTGCCGGCCGCCCGGGAACGCCTCGGCAACCTCTGCGGCCGGGACCCGTCGACCCTGGACGAGTCGGAGTTGGCCCGCGCCACCGTCGAGTCGGTCGCGGAGAACACCTCCGACGCGGTGGTCGCCCCGCTGCTCTGGGGTGCGGTCGCCGGCCTGCCCGGGCTGCTCGGTTACCGCGCCGCCAACACCCTGGACGCGATGGTCGGGCACCGGTCGGAGCGGTACGCCCGGTTCGGCACCCCGGCCGCCCGGCTGGACGACCTGCTCAACCTCGTACCGTCCCGGTTGACCGGGCTGCTCACCATCGCCGTCGCACCGGTCGCGCACGGCGACCGGGAGCGCGCCTGGCGGGTGTGGCGGCGGGACCGCAACGACCACCCGAGCCCCAACGCCGGGCAGTGCGAAGCGGCGATGGCCGGCGCGCTCGGCGTCCGCCTCGGTGGCCGGAACAGATACTTCGGGCGCTCCGAGGTCCGCCCGTTCCTGGGCGACGGCCCCCGTCCCGAGGCGCGACACCTCAAGCGGGCCGCGCGCATCTCCGGCGCTGTCGGCCTGGCCGCCCTCGGGCTGGCCGCCGCCTACCCGCTGACGGTCGGCCGCCTCGCCGACGCCGTCGCGCGGCGGGGCCTGCGCGCGGTGACGGAGCGCCGTACCGGCACGGCCCGACAGGCGTCGCCGCGTGACCGGTGGGCAGGCGGTCCGCTGCCCGTCGGGTCGGAGCACGGCCGTCCCGGCGGCGTCGCGGGGCGGGGGATCGGCCGGTGAGCGGCGGGCTGCTGGTCGCCGGCACCACCTCGGACGCCGGCAAGAGCGTGCTCACCGCCGGCATCTGCCGTTGGCTACACCGGCAGGGCGTGAAGGTGGCGCCGTTCAAGGCACAGAACATGTCGAACAACTCGGCCGTCGTCGTCGGGCCGGACGGGCGTGGTGGGGAGATCGGCCGCGCCCAGGCCATGCAGGCCGCGGCGTGTGGGCTCGCACCAGATTTGCGCTTCAATCCGGTGCTGCTCAAGCCGGGCAGTGACCTCGCCAGCCAGGTGGTGCTTCTCGGCGAAGCGGTCGACACCATCACCGCGGGCACCTTCCGGCAGCTGCGACCCCGGCTCGCTGAGACCGCGTACGCGGCGCTGGCCGAGCTGCGCGCCGCGTACGACGTGGTGATCTGCGAGGGGGCGGGCAGCCCGGCGGAGATCAATCTGCGGGCCGGGGACTACGTCAACATGGGGCTCGCCCGGCACGCCAACCTGCCCGCCATCGTGGTCGGCGACATCGACCGGGGTGGCGTCTTCGCCTCGATGTTCGGAACGGTGGCCCTGCTCGATCCGGCCGACCAGGCCCTCGTCGCCGGCTTCGTGATCAACAAGTTCCGGGGGGACCTCGGTCTGCTCCAGCCGGGGCTGGACATGCTGCGGCAGGTGACCGGCCGTCCCACGTACGGGGTGCTGCCCTGGTCGCTCGACCTGTGGCTGGACGCGGAGGACTCCCTCGCCTACGGCCGGGTGCTCGGCCGTCCGGCCGCCCCGCACGGCAGCGCGTGGTTGGACGTGGCCGTCGTCCGGCTGCCCCGCATCAGCAACGCCACCGACGTGGAGGCGCTCGCCACCGAGCCGGGTGTCCGGGTACGCCTCACCGTCGAGCCGGCCGAACTGGCCTCCGCCGACCTGATCGTCCTGCCCGGCTCGAAGTCGACCGTCGCGGACCTGGCCTGGCTCCGCGAGACCGGGCTCGCCGACGCGGTCACCGCCCACGCCGCAGCCGGTAAGCCGCTGCTCGGCCTCTGCGGCGGCTTCCAGATGCTCGGCCGAGCCATCCACGATTCGGTCGAGAGTCGGCAGGGCAGTGTGCCCGGGCTCGGTCTGCTACCCATCGAGATCACCTTCGATCCCCGCAAGACCGTCCGGCAGTCGGTGGGCGTCGGCCCCGGCGATGTGACGATCCGCGGCTACGAGATCCACCACGGGTACGTCTCGCAGACCGACCCGACCCTGACCCCGCTGCTGACGGGGGCCGACGGCGCGGGCGAGGGAGCGGTGCTCGGCGCGGTGCACGGCACGCACTGGCATGGGGCGTTCGAGTCCGACGCGTTCCGCCGCTGGTTCCTCACCGAAGCGGCGCGGCTGGCCGGGCGTACCGGCTTCCAGGTCGCGCCGGGCACCAGCTTCGCCGCCGCCCGGGAACGCTCGCTCGACCTGCTCGGCGACCTCGTCGAGGAGCACCTGGACACCGACGCCCTCTGGCGTCTCATCGAGACGGGCGCACCCGCGGACCTACCCTTCATCCCGCCCGGGGCGCCGCCCACTTGAGCCCACGCGGCCATGCCCGGCCCCTAGATCGCGCCCGGTCGCCCGGGTCGCGCCCGGTCGCCCGGGTCGCGCCCGGTCGCCCGGTCGGGCCCGGTCGCAGGGGCCGTGCGCGGTCGCAAAGGTCATGCTCGATCGCGGACGGCTGCAAGGTCGTGCTCGATCGCAAGATCGTGCTCGATCCTTGAAGTAGTGGTGTCGGTGACGCCGGGAGGCCACTACATCCATGTTCCGGCGCGATCTTCAGGCGAAGACGGACGTCGCGCGGAGCTGCGGTTGCGGCGCGGTCTCCGAAGGGGCACTTGCCGGGCGGACCTGCGGTCGCGGCGGACGGTCCTGCGGTCGCGGCGGACGGTCCTGCGGTCGCGGCGGGCGGTCGGCCCCTGCACCTTCGAGTCGCGACGCGATCCCGGGCGGCACCGCGTGACCGACGCCGCGCAGACCCGCTGTCTGATCCCCTGTCAGAGGCGGATGTCGGCGGGGCGGTCGGTGGTGGGCAGACCGGCGGCCAGCCAGGCGTCGACGCCACCGATCATGTCGGTGGCCCGGCGCAGGCCGAGGGTCTGGAGGCTGGCGGCGGCCAGGCTGGAGCTGTAGCCCTGGCGGCACACCACGATGATCTCCCGGTCGTACGCGGTGGCCTCCGGGATGCGCCAGGCGCTGGCCGGGTCGAGCCGCCACTCCAGCACGGTGCGGTCGATGACGACCGCTCCCGGAAGGTCGCCCTGTTCGCGGCGCTGCGTGTCGGTACGGGTGTCGACAAGCAGAGCGCCACCACGGACCGCCTCGACGGTCTGTTGTGGAGTCAGTCGGTGCAGCCCGGCGCGGGCCTGTTCGAGCAGGGCGTCGATGCCGGGGCTCATCACGTCTCGGAGCACCACCCGATCATGCCGACTCGGCTACCGGCCCGCGCGGCGAACGGACCGCCCGTCACCCGTCGCCACCCCAATTCCCCCGGACGTGAGAGTGGCCGACGGGCGGGCTCAGCCGGACGTGGCACACCGCCTCGACGGGCGTGATCGACTCGGCTTCCGTGAGGTCGGGGTGTCCGGGCCGGCGGGAGACCCCGAGATCCGTGAAACCGAGTCGATCGCGCCGGCCGGGGGCAACCACGTCGGCCCGGCCGGCCGGCCGAGCGCGGGCCGGGGGGCATACTGCGGTCGTGCACGGACTCGTCGCCAGGGGACCGCTCGGCCGCAAGGGTCCGCCGCTGCGTGACCCCGGGACCCCTGGGCACCGAGACGACGCCGTCGGGCCTACCGGGCATCCCGCCGCGCAGGTGCTGCCGGTGGCGGTCGTCGAGGCGTACACCGAGGTGGCACGCCGGGTGCTCGCGGGCCCGGCGCGGCTGGGACGGACCCGGCTCGTCGCCGTCGACGGGCCGAGCGGCGCGGGCAAGAGCCGGTTCGCGGCGCACCTCGCGGACGCCCTGGCGGCGCTGCCCGGCGGGCGGCCGCCGGTGGTGCACACCGACGACCTGCTCGACGGCTGGGACGACCAGCTCACCTTCTGGCCGCGACTCGACGGCGAGGTGCTGGCCCGGTTGCGTCGGGGTGAGCCGGGCGCGTACCGGCGGTACAGCTGGGTGCGGCGGTGCTTCCTGCCCCGGCCGGTGCCGGTACCGGTGACGCCGGTGTTGATCGTGGAGGGGGTCAGTGCCGCCCGGGCCGTCGTCCGGCCGGAGCTGACGCTCGCCGTCTTCGTGACCGCGCCCGCGCCGCTGCGGCTGGCCCGTGCCGTCGAGCGGGACGGGCCGGAGATCCTGCCGGAGCTGCGCCGCTGGCATGCCGGTGAGCGGGCGCACTTCGCCGCCGACGACACCGTCGCACACGCCGACCTGGTGGTCGACGGCGCACCGGCGCTGCCGCTCGACACGTCGCGGTACTTCGTGCGGGTCCACACAGCGGGTACGGGCTCCGCCGGCAGCCCTGGGTAAGGCCGGCATACGATGCCGGTCATGACCTCACCGATCATGTCCGAGTCCGAGGTGCGGGCCGCCGTCGAGCGGGAGATGTCCGGCGTACGGGCCGACCTCGAACGTCTCGTCCGCATTCCCGGCATCGCCTTCGACGGCTTCGACCACTCGCACGTCGAGCGTTCCGCGGAGGCGGTCGCCGAGCTGCTGCGCGGCTGCGGCCTGGACGTCGACATCGTGCGTTCCGGCGGGCAGCCCGCCGTGATCGGCCGTCGCGCGGCCCCGCCCGGCGCACCCACCGTGCTGCTCTACGCCCACCACGACGTGCAGCCGGTCGGTGACCGGTCGCTGTGGGAGTCCGACCCGTTCGAGCCGGTGGAACGTGACGGCCGCCTGTACGGCCGGGGCGCGGCCGACGACAAGGCCGGCATCATGGCGCACGTCGCGGCCCTGCGGGCGTACGGTGACGCGCTGCCGGTCGGTGTGGTGCTGTTCATCGAGGGCGAGGAGGAGTTCGGCTCCGACTCGTTGGAGCGGCTGCTCGCCGAGCACCGGGACGAGATCGCCTCGGACGTCATCGTGATCGCCGACTCCGGCAACTGGGACATCGGCGTACCGGCGCTGACCACCTCGCTGCGCGGCATCGTGAACTGCTTCGTCGAGGTGCGCACGCTCGAGCACGCCGTACACAGCGGCATGTTCGGCGGTGCCGTCCCGGACGCGCTGACCGCACTGGTCCGGCTGCTGGCCACCCTGCACGACGACGCCGGCGACGTGGCGGTGGACGGGCTTGTCGGTCGGGTGGGCGCCGCCGTCGACTACCCGGAGGACCGGGTACGCGCCGAGGCCGGGCTGGCCGAGGGTGTGCAGTTCATCGGCACCGGCCGGCTCACCGACCGGCTCTGGACCAAGCCGGCGCTGGCCGTGCTCGGTATCGACGCGCCGGCCACCGGCGAGGCGCCGAACGCCCTGGTGCCGGCCGCGAAGGCGAAGCTCAACCTCCGTCTCGCCCCCGGCGACGACCCCAAGCGGGCGTACGCGGCGGTGCGCGCCCACCTGGAGAAGCATGCCCCGTGGGGTGCCCAGGTGACGGTCACCTTCGAGCACGACGGCGACCCGTGCGTGATCGACGCGTCCGGGCCGATGTTCGACGCCGCCCGTTCGGCGTTCCGGACCGCCTGGGACGGTACCGACCCGGTGGACATCGGCGTCGGCGGCTCGATCCCGTTCATCGCCACGTTCCAGGAGATGTTCCCGCAGGCGGCGATCCTGGTGACCGGCGTGGAGGACCCGCACGCCCGCGCGCACGGCCCGAACGAGAGCCTGCACCTGGGCGAGTTCGCCAAGGTCTGCCTGGCTGAGGCGCTGCTGCTGGGCAAGGTGGCCGCCGCAGCCGAGTAGTAACGGCAAGTTTGCGGCTGATCTGCGCGTTTACGGCGTGTCGTCGATGGGATTGCTATAGGCTTTCGAACATGAGTACGAACGAGGTGATGGCCCGGTTGGGGGCCGCCGTCAGCGCACTGGGGGACGTCGACGTCTCCGCGTGGTCCGAGGACACGCTCAACGAGCAGCTCGGTGAGCTCTCCGCCGCCCTGGTCGCCCTCGACTCGGTGCTCTCCCGGGTGGCCGGTGAGGTCCGCGCCCGAGGGTTGCGCATCGAGGAGCCCGTCTCCGCCTGATTCCCGCCCCCGTGGTGCCGGTTCGACAAGGGCGACCGCCCGCACGAGACCGGCACGAGCGGCTGCGGCACCGCGCCGACACCGCCCGGGCACGGCAATGCCCGGGCGGTGTCGGAGGTGACTGGCAGGATGAGCCTCGTGCGGTTCATCGACCTGGCGGCCACCTCCGCCGCCGTGGGCGCCACCAGCGGCCGGCGCGCCAAGGTGGAGCTGCTTGCCGACGCGCTGCGCCGGCTCGACCCGGCCGAGGTGGAGCCCGGTGCCGGCTACCTCGCCGGTGAGCTGCGGCAACGTCAGACCGGCGTGGGTTACGCGAGCCTGCGGGACCTGCCTCCGCCGGCCGCCGAGCCGACGCTGACCGTGGCTGCCGTCGACGCGGCCATCGCGCAGATCGCCGCCGTGCACGGCTCGGGGTCGCAGGCTCGCCGACGCGCTCTGCTCGGCGCCCTCTACGCGGCGGCCACCGCCGAGGAGCAACGGCTGCTGACCGGCCTGTTCGGCGGCGAGCTGCGCCAGGGCGCGCAGGCCGGGCTGCTCGCCGACGCGGTGGCCCGGGCCGCCGAGGTGCCGGTCGCCACCGTCCGCCGGGCCCTGCTGCTCGCCGGTGACCTGCGCGCCGTCGCGGTGGCCGCGTTGTCCGGTGGCGAGGCCGCGTTGGCCGGGTTCGGCCTGCGGGTCGGCCGGCCGCTTGCTCCGATGCTCGCCCAGAGCGCCCCCTCGGTCGACGAGGCGCTGGCCGCGACCGGCACGCCCGCCGTGGTCGACGTGAAGCTCGACGGCATCCGCATCCAGGTGCACCGCTCCGGCGCCGACATCGCCGTGTTCACCCGCAGCCTCGACGAGATCACCAACCGGGTGCCCGAGGTCGTCGCGGCGGTGCGCGCCCTGCCCGGCCGGGAGCTGGTGCTCGACGGGGAGGCGATCGGGCTGGACGAGACGGGCCGCCCGCTGCCGTTCCAACAGACCTCCAGCCGGGCCGCCCGGCGCACCACACCGAGCACCACCGGCCGTACGCCGGTCGCCCCGGCGGTGCTCGCGGCCGCTGCCAGCACCGGCACGACGGTGCTCACCCCGTACTTCTTCGACCTGCTGCACCTCGACGGTGAGGATCTGATCGACCTGCCCGGCCGAGAGCGGTGGGCCGCGCTCGCCGGCGCGGTGGACGCGTCGTTGCTGGTCGGACGGATGGAGGTCGACGGTCCGGAGCAGGCCGGCGCGGCGTTCGCCGCCGCGATCGACGCGGGTCAGGAGGGCGTGGTGGTCAAGGCGCCGGACGCCCCGTACGACGCCGGCCGGCGTGGCGCCGCCTGGGTCAAGGTCAAACCCCGACACACCCTCGACCTGGTGGTGCTCGCCGTGGAGTGGGGCAGCGGTCGGCGTAAGGGCTGGCTCTCCAACCTGCACCTCGGCGCCCGTGACCCGCGCACCGGCGACTTCGTGATGCTCGGCAAGACGTTCAAGGGGCTCACCGACGAGCTGCTGCGCTGGCAGACCGAGCGGTTCCTCGGCCTGGCCGTCGAGCGCGGCGACTGGGTGGTCCGGGTGCGCCCCGAGCAGGTCGTGGAGATCGCGTTCGACGGGGTGCAGACGAGCACCCGCTACCCGGGTGGGATGGCGCTGCGGTTCGCCCGTGTGGTCCGCTACCGGGACGACAAGTCCGCCGCCGAAGCCGACACCATCGACGCCGTCCGCGCCATCCACGCGGGCCGGACCACCGGCTGACGCCGGGCCGAGTCCAGCCGCCCGGCTGACGCCGGTCCAGGCCCCGCCCGCCGGCTGACGCCGGGCCGGTCCCAGCCCGCCGGCTGACGTCGGTCCGGGCCGGTTGGGGTTGCTCCGGGCTGCCGGCCCAGGGTCAGGCGGAGGCGCTGGCGGTCGGCTCGGCCGCCCGGTCCTGTGGCGCCGACGTGGGGCCGAGGCCGGCGCCCCGGCGTGCCTCGCGGCGGGCCACCCAGCCGTAACCGAAGATCGCCATCGCGGCGAAGAGCCACCACTGCACGACGTAGCCGAAGTTCTGCCAGTTGTTGGTGTGCCCGACCGGAACGGCCTTGAACGCCGGGTCGGCGGCCGGGGTCTGCTCGTCCAGCAGCAGGTAGCCGCCGTAGACCGGGTAGGGCAGCTCGCGGGCCAGCCGCGGTACGGCGATCCGCCGGGTCTCCAGCCGCCCGTCGCGGCGGTCCACCGCACCGGCGCCGCTCTCGGTCTCGTGCACCCGGCCGCTGACCGTGACGTCGCCACCGGGCGGGGTGGGCACCGACGGCTGGGCGGTCGCGCCGCCCGGCGCAGGCGGGATCCAGCCCCGGTCCACCAGCAGCGCGGTGCCGTCGGCGAGCACGAGCGGGGTGAGCACCTCGAAGCCGACCCGGCTGTCGACCGTCCGGCCGCGGACCAGGACGGTGTTCGACGTGTCGTACCGGCCGGTGGCGGTGATCCGGGTCCAGACCCGGTCCTTGGCGGGGGCCGGGCCGGCGGTGCCGGGTCCACCGGTCGGCGGGCGGAACGCGTCGGCCAGGGGTGCCGGGGGCATCCGCTCGCCCGCGTCGATCCGCTCGTTGATCTCGGTACGACCCCGGTAGCGGTCCAGTTGCCAGTTGCCGAGCCACACCATGACGGCGGCGGCGACCAGCGTCAACGCGAGGGCGCCCAACCAGCGTGGGCTCAGCAGGAACCGGTACACGGCACCGAGGCTACCCGTATGACCGGGGCCACTCACCGCGACCGGGCCGGGACGGTCCGCCGACCCCCGGTTGGCGGTGCTCGCCGGTCGGATCGGACGGGTATCGTCACGCCGACGGATCGACCTTCCCGGTTGTTCGTCGCGTACCCGCCGCCGCCCGCGAGGAGTCGATGATGACCGTCGTGCCGCGCCTGGTGCTCAGCGCGCCGTCCTCCGGACACGGCAAGAACGCGCTGGCGATCGGGCTGCTCGCCGCCCTGGCCGAGCGGGGTGTCGACGTCGCCGGGTTCAAGCTCGGCCCGGACCACGTCGACGCCGCGTACCTCGGTCTCGCCGCCGGTCGCCCGGGTCGGGTGATCGACCCCCGGCTGGTCGGCGTCGACCGGCTCGCCCCGCTTGTCGCACACGGCGCCGCCGGTGCCGGGCTCGCCGTGGTGCAGGGCAGCATGGGCCTGTACGACTCGGTGGGCGGCCGTCCCGAGCAGGAGTCCACGGCCGCCGCCGCGGCGGCGCTGCGCAGCCCGGTGGTGCTGGTGGTCGACGTGGCCGCGATGGGTCAGTCGGTGGCCGCGCTGGTGCACGGGTTCCGCTCGTACGACGAGCAGTTGTGGCTGGGCGGGGTGATCCTCAACCGGGTGGCGTCGTCGCGGCACGAGGCGATGCTGCGCGAGGCGTTGGACGACGTGGGGGTGCCCGTCTACGGCGCGCTGCGCCGTCAGGACCTGCCGGCCGTGCTGCCGTCCCGCCGGCACGGGGTCGCGCCGGTGGTCGACGCCTCGGCCGACGCGGTTCGCGCGGTGCGTCGACTGGGTGAGGCCGTCGCCGCCACCGTCGATCTGGAACGCCTGCTCGGGCTGGCCCGTTCCGCTCCGCCCCTGCCGGCGGTGGCCTGGTCACCGGGGGACGTGCTCGGCGAGCTGGTCGTGCCGGCGCAGCGTCCGCTGGTCGCGGTGGCGGGTGGTCCGGGCGGCAGCTTCAGCCACCCGGAGACGGCCGAGCTGCTGTCGGCGGCCGGGGCCGAGGTGGTCACCGTCGATCCGCTGCGCGACGAGGCGTTGCCGGTCGGCACCCGGGCGCTGGTCGTCGGGGGAGCGCTGCCCGAGGCGTACGCCGAGCAGTTGTCGGCCAACCGGCGGCTCTGCATCGCGGTGGCCGAGTTGGCGCGTACCGGCCGGCCGGTCGTCGCCGAGGGCGCCGGTCTGCTCTGGCTGGCCCGCGAGCTGGACGGGCTGCCCATGTGCGGTGTGCTGGACGCGGTCGGCGCGAGCCGGGACGGACTCGTGGTGGGCTACCGGGAGGCGACCGCCAAGACCGACAGCGTGGTCGCCGCGACCGGCACGGTAATCGTCGGGCACAAGGAGCACCGGGCGGTGCTCACCCCGCGCGCCGGTCAGCGACCGGCCTGGAGCTGGGACGGCGGCACGCCGGAGGGGTTCGTCTGGCGCAACGTGCACGCCTCGCAGCTCACCCTGCACTGGGCCGGTCATCCGGCGACGGCCGCCCGGGTGGTGGCCGCAGCGGTCGGCGAGCCAGCAGCCGAGGCGGTGTCACCGCCGGTGGTTCCCGCGTGATCGGTGAGATGGCGGTCCGCCGGTTTCCGGCGTTGACCGTCTCCACCCCGCGTACCGAGGTGCGCCGGCTCACCGCGGCCGACGCGGCGGCGGCCGGCGAGATCTTCGCCGACAAGCTGACCCGGCGTTGGCTGCCGCTGCCCGACGACTCCGGCCCGATCGACGGGCACGCCTGGTGCACCGACCTGGCCCGGCAGCGACGCGACAGCGGCGAGGGCGACCACTACGCGGTGATCCGCCGGGAGGACGACGAGGTGGTCGGTTCCCTCTGGACCCGGCGTACCGACTGGGGCGCCCGTCTCACCGAGGTCTCCTACGCGATGGCCCCCCACGCCCGGGGCTTCGGCCTGGCCGCCGAGGCGGTGGACGCGGTGGCCATCGCGCTGATCCTGGAGCACGGCTTCCAGCGGGTCGAGCTGCGGGTCGCGCCCGGCAACCTGGCGTCCCGCCGGGTCGCCGAGAAGGCCGGCTTCACCTACGAGGGTCTGCTGCGCAACGCCGGGTTCGTCGGCGGTGGCCGGGTCGACCTCGAACTCTGGTCGTTCGTGGCGGCGGACCTGCGCTGACCTCTGCCGGCCCCGCCGTCGGACCTGCACTGACCCCGCGTCGGACCTGCGCAGGTTCGCCGCCACGACGGACCTGCGCTGGCCGTCACCCGACGATGGCGTCCGAGGGTGGCGTGAACTGCCGGGTCGGTGTGCCCTTCAGGCCGTCGCGCAGGGTTTGTGCCACCGCCGCGATCGGGATCTGGGACTGCCCGTCACCGACCGCGTTGAACGGGTTGTCCGGGTCGGAGATGAAGCTCGCCGCGGCCAGCTCCGGTGTGTACCCGACGAACCAGGCGGACCGGGTGCTGTCGGTGGTACCCGTCTTGCCGGCGACCGGGCGGCCGACCGTACCCCGGACGCTGTCGGCCGTCGACCAGCCGCCGCAGCCACCGCGGGCCGGGGTGTCCCCGGTCGGGCAGCGGGCGGCGTCGGTGGCCGCGCGGGCGGCGTCGGCGCTGACCACCTGGCGGCAGCGGGGCTTGGCCACCTCGCGCTGGATGCCGCCCGGGGTGGCGTACGTGGCCGGGGTGCCGTCCCGGTTCATGATCGCCTGCACGGGGATCGCCTCGCAGTAGCGGCCGTCGGCCGCGATGGCCGCGTACGCGTTCGCCATCTCCAGCGGGGTGGCGTCGGAGACGCCCAGGGTGAACGCGCCCCACTTGTTGGCCTTGCCGGGGGACGCCTGCTCCCGGTCGACGTCGGTGCGCCAGCGCAGGCCGAGCTGTTCGGCGAGCCGGACCGCCTTCTCCGCGCCCACCTTCTCCTCCAGCCACACGAAGTACGTGTTGACGGACTTGCCGAAGCCGGACCACATGGTCTGCTGGCCGGTCATCGCGCCGCTGGCGTTCGACGGCGCCCAGCCGTCGTAGACGGACGACTTGTAGCGGTACGGGGCGTTGAACGAGGTGGAGAGCGTCATCCCGGAGTCCAGCGCGGCCAGCATCGGGAACATCTTGAACGTCGACCCGGCCTGGTAGCCCGGCAGGTCACCGCCGCCGAGCAGCGGCGCCACCGTGTTCGGGTAGTTGGCCTTCACCTTCGGCCCGGCCTCGGGGTTGGAGCTGGGTGGATTGTCGGCCAGGTCCAGGGAGTAGTTCCGGTTCACCGCCATCGCCTTGACCCGCCCGGTGCCCGGCTCCGAGACCACGATGCCGTTGGCGAACGGGCTGCCGGTGCCCTCCTTCGCGCCGACGTTCTTCTCGGCCGCCTCCTGGACCTTGGGGTCGAGGCTGAGCACGATCCGGTACCCGCCCCGGCGCAGCTTGTCCATCCGTTCGAGGCGGTTGCTGCCGAACGCCGGTTGGGCGCTCCACCAGTTCTTCACGTAGTCGCAGGCGAAGCCCCAGCTCTGGTACTTCTCGACGATCGAGGCGCAGTCGCTCGGTGGCGTGGTGAGCTTCAGCCGGATCGGTTCGGACTTGGCGGCGGCGGCCGAGTCGGGGGACATGTAGCCGAGCTGGCTCATCCGGTCCAGGACGTAGTTGCGCCGCCCGGTGGCCTCCTTCTGGTCGGAGTCCGCCGGGTCGTACTCGGAGGGGGACTTGACCAGGCCGGCGAGGGTGGCCGCCTCGACCGGGGTGAGGTCCTTCGGGGTCTTGGAGAAGAAGATCTCGCTGGCCGCGTAGATGCCGTACGCCCGGTGACCGAAGTACGCCGAGTTCAGGTACCGCTCCATGATGTCTTCCTTGCTCATCTCCTTCTCCAGGTCCAGCGCCATGCGCATCTCCTTGACCTTGCGCAGGCTGGTCTGCTGGGTGGCCTCCTGGACCTCCTTGGGGGTGGTGGCGCTGTCCCGCAGGGCCATCCGGACGTACTGCATGGTCAGCGTCGACGCGCCCTGGGACACCCCACTGGAGTGGGCGTTGGCCACGAACGCGCGGGCCACGCCCTTCGGGTCGACACCGTGGTGCTGGTAGAAGCGGGAGTCCTCGGCGGCGACGATCGCCTGCTGGATGTTCGGCGACATGTCCGACAGCTTCGTGTACTGCCGGTACTCCTCGTAGAACATGGTCAGCACGGTCTTGCCGTCCGGGGCGTACAGGTAGGAGGTCTCGGCGGGCAGGGCTCTGGTCAGCAGCCGGGTCTTCTGCTCCGTGGCGTGGGCGGTGGCCTTCGCGCCGAGCCCGGTGAGGGCGACCAGCGGATAGGCGGCGGCGGCGATCACGATGCCGGCGATGAGCCCGGCGCGCAGGAGAGGAACGAGTCGACCGGCGGCAGCAAGGGGTCGGTTGCTCACGTCGCCAAGTTATGACATTTCCGATTCGTACATGAGAAGAACTCATAAACCCGCGAGGTGGTGACATGGCTTACGTCGACATCGACTGTCCTGGCGGCCACCTTCCCGGCAGGATCGCGGACATGCGTGATCAGCCGAGCGGCATGTCGCCGTTCGCCGGTGCCGGGCCCGACCTGGCGCACCACGGCGACGCCGAGGCCAGCGCCGGTCTGGTCGACCTCGCCGTCAACGTCCGCCGGGCACCGATGCCGGCCTGGTTGGCCGATCCGATCGCCGCCACCCTCACCGATCTGGCCCGCTATCCGGACCCGGCGCCGGCCCGCGCCGCCGTCGCCGCCCGGCACCGGCGTCCCCCGGACGAGGTACTGCTCACCGCCGGGGCCGCCGAGGGCTTCGTGCTCATCGCCCAGGCGCTGCGCGGCGTCCACCGGCCCGTGGTGGTGCACCCGCAGTTCACCGAACCGGAGGCGGCGTTGCGGGCCGCCGGGCACCCGGTGGAGCGGGTGCTGCTGGACCCGGCCGACGGCTTCCGCCTCGACGCGTCCCTGGTGCCCGCCGACGCGGACCTGGTCATGATCGGCAACCCGACGAACCCCACCTCGGTGCTGCACCCCGCGCGGACCATCGCCGCGCTCGCCCGTCCCGGCCGGGTGCTGGTGGTCGACGAGGCGTTCGCCGACACCACGGACGGCGGGGACACCGGCGAACCGGAGTCGCTCGCCGAGCGGCGCGACCTGCCCGGGCTGCTCGTCCTGCGCAGCCTCACCAAGACCTGGGGCCTGGCCGGGCTGCGGATCGGCTACCTGCTCGGCGAGGCGGCCCTGCTGTCCCGGCTGGCCGCCGTCCAGCCGCTCTGGGCCGTCTCCACGCCCGCGCTGGCCGCCGCCGCGGCCTGCGCGACGCCCGTCGCGGTCGAGGCCGAACGCGCGATCGCCGCCGAACTCGCCGCCGACCGCGACCACCTGGTCGCCCGCCTGTCCGACCTGCCGGGGGTACGCGTCGCCGGCCGCCCCGCCAGCGCGTTCGTCCTGCTGCGCCTGCCCGACGCGACAGGGGTACGGGTCGCCCTGCGCGAGCGGGGCTGGGCGGTCCGCCGGGGTGACACCTTCCCCGGGCTGGGCCCGGACTGGCTGCGGGTGGCGGTACGGGACCGACACACCACCGACGCGTTCATCGCGGTGCTGCGCGAGATCATGGAGGCATGATGCTGGAGACCACGACGTCGGCGATCCGGCCCCCGGACGAGGCGGCGATGGCCGCCGCCCGCGAGCTGCACAGCCGGCTGACCAAGCCGGCGGGCTCGCTGGGCCTGCTGGAGGACCTGTCGGTACGCCTCGCCGGGCTGGCCGGGGTCTGCCCGCCGCCGGTGCCCGAACCGGCCGCCGTGGCGATCTTCGCGGGCGACCACGGGGTGCACGCCCAGCGGGTCACACCGTGGCCGCAGGAGGTCACCGCGCAGATGATCGGCAACTTCCTGGCCGGCGGCGCGGTCGTCAACGCGTTCGCCCGGCAGGCCGGCGCGTCGGTCACCGTGGTCGACGTCGGGGTGGCCCATCCGCTGCCCGTGCCTGAGCCCGCCGGGTCCGAGCCCACCGAGCCCGCCGGGTCCGCGTCGGACCTGGCCGCGCCGCGGCTGATCGACGCGTCCGTGCGGCGGGGCACCCGGGATCTGTCGGTGACCGCCGCGCTCACCCGGGACGAGGCGCTGGCGGCGGTCCTGACCGGCGTCCGGGTCGCCGACGAGCTGATCGACGCCGGCGCCGGCATCCTGCTCACCGGGGACATGGGCATCGGCAATACCACCCCGGCCGCCGCGCTGATCGCCGCGTTCACCGGCGCCGACCCGCTCGACGCCACCGGTCGCGGCACCGGCGTGGACGACGAGACGTACGCCCACAAGGTGGCCGTGGTGCGGGCCGCGCTGGCCCGGCACACCCCCGACCCGTCCGACCCGCTCGGAGTGCTGGCTGCCGTCGGTGGCCTGGAGCACGCCGCGCTGGCCGGGCTGATCCTGGGTGCGGCCGCGCGCCGTACGCCGGTCCTGCTGGACGGGGTGATCGCGGTGTCCGCCGCGCTCGCCGCCGCCGCGTTCGCGCCGGACGCGGTCGCCGCCATGGTCGCCGGACACCGCTCGGCCGAGCCGGGCGCGACGGTGGCGTTGCGGCACCTCGGTCTCGACCCGCTCATCGACCTGGGGCTGCGCCTCGGCGAGGGCACCGGCGCCCTGCTGGCGCTGCCGGTGGTCACCGGCGCGGTCCGGGTGCTGCACGAGGTGGCCACGTTCGACTCGGCCGGCGTGGCCGAGAAGTGAGCGCGTCCGGCGAGCGGTCGGGTGGTGCCGGATGAGCGCCAACCCGTACCCCCTTGGTCTGCGGCTCGACGGCCGGCGCGTGGTCGTGGTGGGTGGCGGTGCGGTCGCCACCCGGCGCGTGCCGGCGCTGCTGGACGCCGGCGCGGACGTGCTGCTGGTGGCACCGGAGCTGACCCCGGCGTTGCAGGCCCGGGTCGACGCGGGTCGGCTGCGCTGGGTGCCGCGCCGGTTCGTGCCCGAGGACCTGGACGGGGCCTGGCTGGTCCAGGTGGCGATCGACGACCCGATCGCGGCGGCCGCGGTCAGCGCCGTCGCGGCCGAGCGACGGATCTTCTGCGTACGCGCCGACGACCGGGCGGCCGCCACCGCCTGGACTCCGGCGGTGACCCGGCAGGGGCCGGTCACCGTGGCGGTGCTCGGCGGTGGCGACCCTCGGCGGGCGATGAGCGTCCGGGACGCCATCCGCGACCTGCTCGCCGTGCGCGACGCCGCACCGCCGGAGGCCCGGCGCGAGGCCGAGGCGACCGGCGGACGGGTGGCACTTGTCGGATCCGGGCCGGGGGATCCGGAGCTGATCACCGTGAAGGGTTGGCGGCTGCTCACCGAGGCGGACGTGGTGGTCGCCGACCGGCTGGTGCCCGGCCTGCTCCTGGACGAGCTGCGCCCCGATGTCGAGCTGGTGGACGCCTCGAAGATCCCCTACGGCCCGTCGCGGGCCCAGGAGGAGATCAACCAGATCCTGGTCGACCGTGCGCTGGCGGGCGCTGCCGTGGTACGGCTCAAGGGCGGCGACCCGTACGTCTTCGGTCGGGGCGGCGAGGAGCTGCTGGCCTGCGCGGCGGCCGGCGTACCGGTGACCGTGGTCCCCGGGGTGACCAGCTCGATCGCCGCGCCCGCCGCGGCCGGCATCCCGGTCACCCACCGGGGGGTGGCGCACGAGTTCACCGTGGTCTCCGGGCACGTCGCGCCCGACTCACCGGCCTCGCTGGTGCGCTGGGACGCCCTCGCCGGCCTGCGCGGCACCCTGGTGATCCTGATGGGGCTCAAGAACCTCGCCGCCATCACCGAGACGCTGATCGCGCACGGCCGACCACCGGAGACGCCGGCCGCCGTGATCCAGGAGGCCACCACGGGCTCCCAGCGGGTGCTCCGCTCGACGCTCGAAGCGGTGGCCGCCGACGTGCACACGGCCGAGGTGCGCCCGCCCGCCGTCGTCGTGGTGGGCGACGTGGTGGGCGCGCTGGACGGCTGAGCGAGCGGACACGTGCTCGAGCCCGCAGCCCTCGCCGATCATGGAGTTGTGGTGGGCAACAAAGCGCCCGTAAAGCGCCAAGTCAGGCACCGCAACTCCATGATCGCCGTACCTGATGCGCCGATCTTGCACTTTCTGTGCGGACATAAGGGGTATTCATCCCATGTCGACAACCGAAACTGCAAGATCGGCGCGATCCACGACGTACAGCGTGGACAAAGCGGTACGACGGAGGGGCCGGAGCGCTGTGTGCTCCGGCCCCTCCGTTCGTGCTGTCGTTACTGCTTGAGCATGTTGTCCAGCAGCAGGGCGCAGCGGATCAGCCCGAGGTGGCTGTACGCCTGCGGGTGGTTGCCCAGGCCGCGCTCGGCGAGCGGGTCGTACTGCTCGGGGAGCAGGCCGGTCGGGCCGGCGGTCAGCACCATCTGCGCGAACAGTTCCTCGGCGTCGGTGCGGCGTCCGGTGCGCAGGTACGCCTCGATCAGCCACGCCGTGCAGATGTGGAAACCGCCCTCGCGGCCGGGCAGGCCGTCGTCCCAGTGGTACCGGTAGACGACCGGGCCGCTGCGCAGGTCCGCCTCGATCTTCAGGACCGTGGACAGGAAGCGCGGGTCGTCACCCGGGAGCAGGCCGGAGAGGCCGATCCAGAGCGACGAGGCGTCCATGTCCTCGTCCCCGTACGCGACGCTGTACGCCTCGACGTCGCCGTGCCAGCCGTGCTCCAGCACGTTGGCGCCGATCCGGTCGCGCAGGTCCTTCCACTCGGGCCGGTCCTCGCCACCGTGCTGACGCATGACGTGCAGCGCCCGGTCGACGGTCATCCAGCACATCACCTTGGAGAACACGTGGTGCCGGGGTGGCAGCCGCGCCTCCCAGATGCCGTGGTCGGGCTCGTGCCAGCGGCGGCGGACCGCCTCGACCATGTTCTCCAGGACCCGCCACTCGTCGTCGCGGACCGAGCCGCGCGCGTCGGCGACGGCCGCGATCAGGTCCGCGATCGGGCCGAACACGTCGAGCTGGAGCTGGTGGTTGGCGAGGTTGCCGACCCGGACCGGCCGGGAACCGGCGTACCCGGGCAGCGTGTCGATGACCGCCTCGGCGCCCAGCTCGTACCCGTCGATGGTGTAGAGCGGGTGCAGCCGCTCCGGATGACCGCCGGTGCGCTCGATGCAGCCGTCCACCCAGCGCAGGAACGCCTCGGCCTCCGCGACGGAGCCGAGGTCGACGAGCGCGCGGGCGGTCAGCGCGGCGTCGCGCAGCCAGCAGTAGCGGTAGTCCCAGTTGCGGACGCCGCCCAGCTCCTCCGGCAGGGAGGTGGTGGCGGCGGCGAGGATCGAGCCGGTGGCCTCGTGGCAGAGCCCGCGCAGGGTGAGGGCGCTGCGCGCGACCAGGTCACGAGAGGTGGACGGCAGCCGCAGCGAGGCCACCCAGTCCTTCCACGGTTGCTCGGCCGCGGCCTGCCGCTCGTGGATCGGTACCCGGTGGTGCTCCAGGCTGTGCGTGCCGAAGCGCAGCTCCAGCACGACCTGCCCGCCCGCGGCGGAGAGGTCGACGACCGCCTTGGCGGTCTCGTACCCGCCGTCGTTGTTGACCTGCCACTCCACGCCGGGGGCGTAGAGGGCGACCGGCTCGTTCGAGCCGAGCACCAGCAGGCCGTCGCCGACGGGCTGCAACTGCACGGCCACCTGGCCGAACTCGGGACGCGGCGCGAACTCCACCCGGACCCGGCCGTTGCCGCTGAGCACCCGCACCAGGGTCGAGTCGCCGGTCACCACGGCCGGGCCGTCCGGCGTCGTCTCGCGGGCCGGCTTGTCCAGCCAGTCGGTGACGGTGAGGCCGGACCACCGGGTCTCGACCGTCATGGTGCCGGAGCGGTAGCGCTGGCCCAGCGGGATGCCACCCCGCTCCGGGGCGATGCTGAAGTGGCCGGCCGGGCTGCCGCCGACCAGGTCGGCGAAGATCGCCGCCGAGTCCGGCTTGGGGTGGCAGAGCCAGCTCACCTTCGCCTCGGGAGTGAGCAGCGCGACGGTACGACCGTTGGACAACATGGAGTGCCGCTCGATGGGTACCGCGCGCTCGCCGAACAGCCAGTGCCGGCGGGTCTCCAGCAGCAGCCCGAGCGCGCGGGCGGCCTCGATGGGCTCGGCCACCCGGAAGGCGGCCTTGGTCTCGCCCGGGCCGATCTTGATGCCGAGGTCCGGCCCGTGCAGATTGCCGAAGGCGTTCTCGTCGGTGACGTCGTCGCCGATGAAGAGCACCGCGCTGGCCGAGAGCTGGGTCCGTAGCTGGTCGACGGCCGTGCCCTTGTGGGTGGCCACCACGGACAGTTCGATGACCTCCTTGCCCTGCGTCACCGTGACGCCGTCGAAGGTGGCCGGGCCGTTGCGCACGGCCTCGATGGCGGCGGCGGCGACCTGCGGGTCGACGCCCCGGGTGTGCACCGCGACGCTGGCCGGCTTGCGTTCGAGCCGGATGCCCGGGTGTTCGGCGGCGATCTCGCGCAGCGCGTTGCGCACCTGGGTGCGGACCGCGACCAGCTCGGGGGAGAGGCGCTCGACGAAGCCGATGTCGAACTCGGAGCCGTGGCTGCCGACGAGGTGCACCTCGCTGGGCAGCCGGGAGAGCGCGGCCAGGTCGCGCAGGGCGCGGCCGGAGACCACGGCCACGCTCGTCTGCGGCAGGGCGGCGAGCGCGCGGATCGCGGCCACCGACTCCGGCAGCGGTACGGCGGTGCTGGGATCCTCCACGATCGGCGCGAGTGTGCCGTCGTAGTCGCAGGCGATCAGGAGCTGCGGAACCCGGGCGATCCGGCCGATGGCGGCTCGCAGCTCGGGGTCCATCACCCCGGTGTCGATCGCCGTTCCGTCGTTGACGGCCGTGTTCACGCGGCCTCCGCCTCGGAAACTCCCAGTTCGGAGAGGAAAGACTTGGCCCAGTGCCCCACGTCGTGGGTACGCAGGTGACGTTGCATTGTCCGCATCCGGCGGCGTGCCTCGGTTTTCTCCACGTGCACGGCCCGGAGCAGGGCGTCCTTGACCGCGTCCGGGTCGTGCGGGTTACAAAGGAATGCCTGGCGCAGCTCCGTTGCGGCGCCAGCGAACTCGCTGAGCACGAGCGCACCGCCCTGGTCGGCACGGGATGCGACGTACTCCTTGGCCACGAGATTCATGCCGTCTCGCAGCGGGGTAACCATCATCACGTCCGCAGCAACGTACATCGCGGCCAGTTCACTGCGACTGTACGACTGATGCAGGTAATGCACGGCCGGCACGCCGACTCGGCCGAATTCGCCATTAATCCGACCAACCTCGCGCTCGACCTTGACCCGAAGTGCCTGGTAGTGCTCGACGCGCTCGCGGCTCGGCGTGGCGACCTGCACCATAACGGCGTCCGGAACTGTCAACTTTCCGTCAGACAGCAACTCGCGGAACGCCTTGAGGCGCAACTCGATGCCCTTGGTGTAGTCGAGCCGGTCCACGCCCAGGATTATCGTCTTCGGGTCGCCCAGCTCGGCGCGGATCTGCTTGGCCCGCGCCTGGACCGCCGGGTCGGCCGCCATCCGCTCCATCTCCTGCGTGTCGATGGAGATGGGGAAGGCGCCCGCCTTCACCTGCCGGCCGTCGACCTGGATCATCTGACCCTCGTAGCGGAGCCCGAGCAGGTGTCGGGCCAGCCGAACGAAGTTCTGTGCCGCCAGTCGCTGCTGGAAGCCCACCAGGTCCGCGCCGAGCAGACCGCGCAGCAGTTCGGTGCGGAACGGCATCTGCATGAACAGCTCGATCGGCGGGAACGGGATGTGCAGGAAGAAGCCGATCCGCAGGTCCGGGCGTAGCTCGCGGAGCATGGCCGGCACCAGCTGGAGCTGGTAGTCCTGCACCCAGACCGTCGCGCCCTCGGCCGCCACGTCGGCCGCCGCCTCCGCGAACCGGGCGTTGACCAACCGGTACGCCTCGCGCCAGCGACGCTTGTACGCCGGTGTCTCCACGGCGTCGTGGTAGAGCGGCCAGATCGTCGCGTTGGACTGGCCCTCGTAGTAGCGCTCCAACTCCTCGGCGCTGAGCGGGACCGGGTGCAGCCGGATGCCCTCCAGGTCGAACGGCTCGGGCGCGGCGCCGGTGCCACCGGCCCAGCCGACCCAGGTGCCCTGGTGCTCGGCGAGTACGGGATGCAGCGCGGTGACGAGCCCGCCGGGGCTGCGTCGCCACTGCCGTCCCTCGGGTGTGCTCACCTCGTCGACCGGCAGACGGTTCGCCACTACGACAAAGGAGCTACGGACGGTCACGATCGGCCACCTCCGGGTACTGACGGGTCCACCGCGATGAGCGTACTGAGCGTAGCTGCGGTGTCTGGGCCCCCGTGCCGGAGTCTCCTACCCGCCCCGCGTGCGGCGAATCCTGAAGGTGATCTTGTCGACAGCCCGACGGTCAGGGGCGGCGCGGCTCGCCGGCGTACTCCTGGGGCGGGGTGATGTGGGCGAAGCGCGCCGTACCTGTCAGGATTGACGATGGCGTGCGCGCGGCCGGCTCCCGGCCGGCGGCGGCGGGCGGAGGTCTCAGCTCGCGCCGCGCCGCCCACTCAGGCGACAGCAAATCGACGGAGGTAGCCCGCACCGTGGCCCAGTTCATCTACGTCCTGGAAAAGGCGCGCAAGGCGCACGGCGACAAGGTCGTGCTGGACAACGTGACGCTGAACTTCCTGCCGGGCGCCAAGATCGGTGTGGTCGGCCCGAACGGCGCCGGTAAGTCCAGCCTCCTCAAGATCATGGCAGGCATGGACAAGCCGAGCAACGGCGAGGCCCGGCTCATGCCCGGTTACACCGTCGGCATGCTCGCGCAGGAGCCCCCGCTCAATGACGCCAAGACGGTGCTCGGCAACGTCGAGGAGGCGGTCGCCGAGACCAAGGCCAAGCTGGAGCGCTTCAACAAGATCGCCGAGCAGATGGCGACCGACTACTCCGACGAGCTGATGGAGGAGATGGGCAAGCTCCAGGAGGAGCTGGACCACCTCGACGCGTGGGACATCGACTCCAAGCTCGAACTGGCCATGGATGCCCTGCGCTGCCCGCCGCCGGACGCCGACGTCACCCAGCTCTCCGGTGGTGAGCGCCGCCGGGTCGCGCTCTGCAAGCTGCTGCTGGAGGCGCCCGACCTGCTGCTGCTCGACGAGCCGACCAACCACCTGGACGCGGAGAGCGTCTCCTGGCTGGAGCAGCACCTGGCCAAGTACGCCGGCACGGTCATGGCGATCACCCACGACCGGTACTTCCTCGACAACGTGGCCAACTGGATCCTCGAGCTGGACCGCGGCCGGACCTACCCGTACGAGGGCAACTACTCCACCTACCTGGAGAAGAAGGCCGCCCGGCTGGCCGTCGAGGGCCGACGCGACGCCAAGATGAAGAAGCGCCTCACCGAGGAGCTGGAGTGGGTCCGCTCCAACGCCAAGGCCCGGCAGACCAAGTCCAAGGCCCGCCTGGACCGGTACGACGAGATGGCCGCCGAGGCGGAGAAGACCCGCAAGCTGGACTTCGAGGAGATCCAGATCCCGCCGGGCCCGCGCCTGGGCGGCACGGTCATCGAGGCGAACAACCTCAGCAAGGGCTTCGGCGACCGGCTGCTCATCGACAACCTGTCGTTCTCGCTGCCGCGTAACGGCATCGTCGGCATCATCGGCCCCAACGGCGTCGGCAAGACCACGCTGTTCAAGACGATCGTCGGGCTGGAGGAGCCGACCGGCGGCGAGGTGCGGGTCGGTCCGACCGTCTCGCTGTCGTACGTCGACCAGAACCGCGAGGGCCTCAACGGCGACAAGACCGTCTGGGAGGTCGTCTCCGACGGTCTCGACTACCTGATGGTGGGCAAGGTCGAGATGCCGTCGCGGGCGTACATCGCGGCGTTCGGTTTCAAGGGCCCGGACCAGCAGAAGCCGACCAAGGTTCTCTCCGGCGGCGAGCGCAACCGGCTCAACCTGGCGCTGACCCTGAAGATCGGCGGCAACGTCATCCTGCTCGACGAGCCGACGAACGACCTGGACGTGGAGACGCTGTCCAGCCTGGAGAACGCCCTGCTGGAGTTCCCCGGCTGCGCCGTGGTCATCTCCCACGACCGGATGTTCCTGGACCGGGTCGCCACGCACATCCTGGCCTGGGAGGGTGACGACCAGAACCCGGCCAAGTGGTTCTGGTTCGAGGGCAACTTCGAGGCGTACGAGAAGAACAAGATTGACCGTCTCGGCGCGGAGGCCGCCCGACCGCACCGGGTGACCTACCGCAAGCTGACCCGTGACTGACCGTTTCATCTACCACTGCACGCTGCGCTGGTCCGACCTGGACGCGTACGGCCACGTCAACAACTCGCGCTTCCTCACCCTGTACGAGGAGGCGCGGGTGGCGTTGATGTTCGCCGGCGGCCGGGCCTGGGGAGTGGGCTCGTTCGCCGACGGGGTGGTGATCCGCCGGCACGAGGTCGACTACCTGCGCCCGGTCGACTACGCGCTGGGTCGGGCCACCGCCGAGGCCGCGCCCACGGTCCGCATCGAGCTGTGGGTGGAGGAGATCAAGGCGTCGCGGTTCACCGTCGCCTACGAGCTGTACGACGGTGACGTGCTGGCCAGCCGGGCCCGCTCGGTGCTGGTGCCGTTCGACCTGACCCGTCAGGTGCCCCGCCGCATCACCGTCGAGGAGCGGGACTTCCTGCTGACGTACGCCCCGCAGGGCGGCGGATCGTGACGCGGCCGGGAGCGGACCGGGTGGCGTCGCCGTCCGGTCACGGCCTGGCCGGCGTGGCCGACGCGGGCGCCTTCCTGGCCCGGCTGGTCCGGCTGGACCCGGTCGCGCCGGTGCGGCTGCGCCCGGCCGGCGCTCCCGGGCGGGTCGTCCTCTGGGCCCGGCTGCCGTGGCAGGTGCTGGTCACCCGCACGGTGGCCGGCGACGCCGCCGGGGACGTCACCGTGGGCGCGGCCGACCTGCTGGCCGAGCTGGGACGCGGCGGTGCGGCGCTGCCCGAGCGCCGGGACGCGCAGTGGCGCTGGCCCCTGCCGCCGTCGCGCAGCGAGCCGGTCGAGGTGCTGCCCGGCGTCGAGGTGCGTCGGATCGCCGTGGCGGCGGCGGGCACCCTGCGGACGGCGAGCCAGGAGGGGGTGGCGGGCCGCGCGGTGGGTCAGCGGGCCCTGCGCGACGCGCTGCTCGACCACGTGGCCGTGGTGGTCACCCCGGACGACCCGCCGGGCCCGCCGGTCGAGGTGCCGCAGCGGCTGGTGCAGGGGCTGGTCCGGATGGGCTTCCTCGGTACGGTCGACGACCCGAGCGCGCCTTCGGCGCGTGCCGAGGTGCGGGTACGGGTCGCCGGCCGCTGGGTGGGCCTGGTGGGACCGTACGGAGCCGCCTGGTTGCAGAAGGCCACCGACCTTGCCGTGACCCCCCTCACTCCTCGTCCGAACGGATGACCCCCGTTCATTCTTCTGGGCCGGTGGGGTCGTTGGGGGGGTGCTTCAACCCGGCTGTCCGGGTACCGTCCATCCTCGGATCCAACGCACCGTAGGCGGCTGGATCCGCTGGGGAGTGAGGTGCGACGAGCGATGCCGTGGTGGTCATGGCGCCCCGGTCCCGCCGACGGCGGTGATCCGGAAACCCGAAGCGGGATCACAGTGGAGAGCGCGGTCCGGGTCGGGCCGCCGAGTCCTCGCCAGCCGGGAGACGACTGCCCGGGCAGCGACCGACCCGCACTGGCCGAGATGGCGGCCACCATCGAGCCGGTGAGCCTGCGTCGGGTCTGCGACGCACTCGACCTGCTCGACGTGCGGTACCTGGCCGACGGCGACGGCAACCTGCTGGCCATGTGGGAGCGCCACGCCGTGCTGGTGACCCTCGAGGGCCCGGAGGACGAGATCCTGGTGATGCGGGCCCGTCCGCACGCCACGGTTCCGCCGGACTGGGCCGACCGGGCCTACCGGGTGGTCAACGAGTGGAACCACACCCGCCGCTTCTGCAAGGCGTACATCGGCGATCCGACCGAGCGCGGGCAGCTACCGATCTACGCCGAGTTGCAGGTGCCCCTCGGCGCCGGCACGCACGACGCGCTGCTGGTCGAGATGCTCGACTGCGGTGCGGCCGTGGCGACCAGCTTCGTGGACTGGCTGCACGACGAGGGCGCGCTGCTCTGACACCGGCCGCGGCCCGGGTGCCCGGTGCGCGCCGTCAGGCGCGCTCGGCCGGGTCCTCCATGACGTTGACCATGAAGTACGCGGCCCGCTCCAGGTAGTCCCAGAGGGCGACGGCGAGCTGCGGTTCCAGGTCGAGACGGTCCACCGCCTGGCGCATGTGCCGCAGCCAGGCGTCCCGCTCGGCCGCGCCGATCCGGAACGGCGCGTGCCGCATCCGCAGCCGCGGGTGCCCGCGCTGCGCGGAGTACGTGTTCGGCCCACCCCAGTACTGCATCAGGAACAGGGTCAGCCGGTCGGCCGCCGGGCCCAGATCCTCCTCCGGGTACATGGGTCGCAGCAGCGGGTCGCTGGCGACGCCGAGGTAGAACTCGTCCACCAGCCTGCGGAAGGTGGGCTCGCCGCCGACCGCTTCGAAGAGCGTCGTCGACGCGTCGGGACGGTCGGATTCACCTGCGGGGTTCACCGTTCCATCCTGCCAGGCGCGTCGGCCGTGGGCCCGACCCGGAGGCCGTGCGTCGGCTCACGCCGTGGCTCAGGTGACCGCGTGCCGGCGCTGGCCGCCGGCCGCACGTGGATCGGCGAGTGCCGGCGTGCCGCTGGCACCGACGTCGCCCGTCTCGCGGGCCTGCGCGATGTTGGCTGCCCTGGCTGTCGATATCGCGTCGTCCACCGTCTGCCGGTCCGGCCAGCGCACGGCCACGACAGTCATCAGCAGCACCCCGGCCGCGCTCCAGAGGCCGACCACCACCGGGATGGGGAACCGCTCCGCGAGCAAGCCGGTGACCAGCACGGCCATCCCCTGGATGACCTGTAGGCCGGTGGCCATCACGCCGAACGCGCGAGCCCGGAAGCCGTCCGGCAGCGCCTGGACGAACAGCCCGTTGGCCATCGGGAGCATGCCCGCGACCGCGAATCCGCACAGGGCGGCCAGCAGCGCCACCACCAGCGGTGGCGGATCGAACAGCGCCGGCACCAGCGCCAGCGGGGCGAGCACCGCGAGCGGCCGCATCAGGGCCAGCCGGCGGGTGGGGCCGAACAGCCGGCTCACCAGCAGTCCGCCGAGGACGAAGCCCACCGGACTCGCAGCCATGATCACCGCCTGCGCCGTGCCGGCGGCCATGCCGCTCCTGGTGTCCGCGTTCGCCCAGGCGGCGGCCAGCCCTTCGGGGACGATCGAGAAGAGCGTCGCGCTGAACACCAGCACCGCGATGGCCCGCAACACCGGTGTGCGGAAGACGATCCCGAAGCCCTCGGCGGTCTCCCGCAGCAGGTGGCTGCGGTGGGCGGTCCTCATCGTGGCCGGGCGGTCCCGCACGCCGAAGCGCAGCAGCAGCGCCGACAGCCCGAAGGTGGCCGCGTTGAACAGCAGCGCGACCGGCGGGTTGATCGAGGCGACGGCGGCGCCGAGCAGGTAGCCGACGACCTGCGCGGCCTGCCCGACGCTGCCGTTGAGCGACAACCCGACCACCAGCCGGTCACCGGCGAGGATCTGCGGCATCAGCGCGGACTTCGCCGCCTGGCTGGGCGGGTTGGCCAGGGTGGCGGCGAAGACGAGCACGAGCACCACCGGGACCGGCAGTCCGGGGAGGGCGATGAGCACCATGAGCGCCATCCGGACGACGTCGCACGTCACCATCACCCGCCGGTACGGGTGCCGTTCGGCCAGCGCGGCGAGCAGTGGACCGCCGAGCAGCCACGGCAGGTAGCTCACCGCGAACGCGGCGGCGGAGAGCGCGACGGACCTGGTCTGCTGGTAGACGAGGAGGGTCACGGCGGCCTTGGCCACGTAGTCGCCGACCCAGGACAGGGACCCGGCCGTGAAGACGGCCCGATACTCACGTTGGGCGAACACTTCGCGAAAAGTGGCCGGACCTTCCACGGAAGGTCGCTCGTCGGGCACCGTCGCCTCCATCGGCCCCCGGATGCGGCTGCTTGTGGCCGCCGGGCCGGGAACACTCGTCAGATTCGCGGATCAGCGAGGATGTGACCGCGCTCCAGCGGGAACGCGTGCTTCGGGATTCTGCCCGATCGTCTGACAACTAGCTAGGGCGAACGGATCGTTCGTCGCATCCCCGACTGAACGAACGGACGATACTCCAGGGGCCGGGTGGACCGCGACCCCTGGATTGCCGGCCAGTGTCGCCGGGTCAGGTGGCACCACCCTGACCGGTCTCACCGTCCGACAGCGGTCGGTTCGGGATACCGGGGTAGCTGCGGGCGGCGGCTATCTGCGCGGTGATGCCCGAGTTCTCCAACGCCTCGGCCAGCCGGCGCCGCAGCTCGCGGCCCACCGCGAACTGGCCGTCGGCGGTCGTCTTGACCACCGTACGGATCACGGCGCCGTCCACGGTCATCTGCTCGACGCCCAGCACCTCCGGCGCCTCCACGATCTCCGGCGACAGCTCCGGGTCCACCGCCACCGAGGCGGCGGCCGTCCGGAGCACCGCGTTGGCCTCCTCCGTGCCGCTGAAGCCGATCGGCAGGTCCACCACCACCAGCGCCCAGCCCTGGCTCTTGTTGCCCACCCGGATGATCTCGCCGTTGCGGATGTACCAGAGCACGCCGCGTCCGTCCCGGACTGTGGTGACGCGCAGCCCGACCGACTCCACCACGCCCGTCGCCTCGCCCAGGTCGACGTTGTCGCCCACGCCGTACTGGTCCTCGATGAGCATGAAGAGCCCGGCGATCAGGTCCTTGACCAGGCTCTGCGCGCCGAAGCCCAGGGCGACGCCGGCGATACCGGCGCTGGCCAGCAGCGGCGCCAGGTCGAAGCTGAACTCGCGCAGGATCATCAACAGCGCGATGCCGAAGACGAACGCCGTGGTCAGGCTGCGCAGCACCGAGCCGATCGCCTCGGCCCTCTGCCGCCGCCGTTCCGGCACGAACTCGGCCGGGTCGACCGCGGCGGTGGGCACCCGTTCGCGCAGCGGTCGCAGCATCGTCGGCACCGCGCCGTCGGTGGTCGTCCGGACCAGCCGGTTGATCGTCCGGTGCAGCGCCCACCGCGCCACCATCGCCAGCGCCAGGATCAGTACGACCCGCAGCGGCTTGAGCAGGATCCAGTAGCTGCCCTCGGCGAACCATTCGGACCTGGTCATGCGGTAGAGGAACTCGCAGGAGGTGCTGCCCTGACAGTTCACCGACACGGCATCGGGCAGGGCAAGGGGCGTCACGCTGGCGGTACTCACCCTGTCTTCGTACCGCAACACTCCGGGCCGGCCGCCGCCGACCCACCAGCCGGGTGAGATGCCCCGGAGCGCCGGGTCGGACCGGGGCGAACCGGCCATCGTGACAGGTGGGGAAAAGAGCTTCACATCCGACCCCGGATTAGTACGTGCAATCCGGGGTCCGATCAGGGACTATTGGCGCAACGGACGTCGGTGATCGAACGGGCGTCGACGGTGCGGGCCCTCGTGCCCAACTCCGGTCGGCGGCAGGTTCGCAGCAGCCGCTGAACCGGGAGGGTGAGCGCGATGCCTGACATACGACCCGCGGTGGGCTCCGGCGCGCTGGTTCTCAACGCCACCTACGAGCCGCTGTGTGTCGTGTCGGTGCGTCGCGCCGCGATCCTCGTCCTCTCGGCCAAGGCCGTCTGTGTCGCCGATGGCGACGGCATCCTGCACAGTGCCCGGGACGCGCTGCCGGTGCCGTCGGTCGTGCGGCTGACCCGCTTCGTCCGGGTGCCCTACCGCACCCACGTCGGGCTGTCCCGCCGTGCGATCTTCGCCCGGGACGGCTGGCGGTGCGCCTACTGCCGGGGCCCGGCCGAGACCATCGACCATGTCTTCCCGCGCAGCCGGGGTGGCCGGCACGCCTGGGAGAACGTGGTCGCCGCGTGCGCGCGGTGCAACCACACCAAGGGCGACAAGACCCCGGCCGAGCTGGGCTGGCGGCTGCACGCCCTGCCCGCCGCGCCGAAGGGCACCGCGTGGCGGGTCCTCGGACACCGCGCCCCGGACCCGCGCTGGGCCGACTGGCTCGACCTGCGCGAGCCCGAAGCGGCGGCCTGACCCGTACCCGTGCGGGCCCGGCCGCATCCGCGCGGGCCCGGCAGCCCGGGACGGCCGACGGCGGTCGCGCTCAGTCCTGTTGGTCGGCCGCCCGACGCGTCGCGCGCTCGTGTCGGTCGACCGCCCGCCGGTGCGCGATCGCGATGAGCCGGTCGATCTCGGGCAGCATCTGCGGACCGGGCATCACGATGCTGGCGAAGCCGTACAGCGCGTAGTCCGGATGCGGCGTGAGGGTGTCCAGCCGGGCGTAGTCGAAGTCGTCCCGGTGTTCCTCGAAGGCAGCCGGCGCGAAGCCGAACTTCTTTTCGAACTCGGCCCGGCCCAGCTCCAGGTTGAGCCGGAAGACCCCGGGGCGGTCGAGCTGCCCGGCCTCGTCGAAGCCCGGGACGTCGTGCTCGACGATGGTGGCGAACGGTTGACGACGGTCCGGCCCGACGTGGAAGAACCGGTCGCCCCAGGCGCCCTCGGGTGATCCGTTCTCCGCGCTCGCCACCACCTGCTCGACGCCGGGCAGCGCGCCGATCCGTTCGGCGAGCACGGCCGCGTCGACGCCGGTCGGGATGTGCAACACCGCGTCGGCGTTGTCGATGCTCGCCTGGTCCAGCGGGACGTAGCGGTAGTCGTGCGATCTGCGCTCGGCCGGCACGACGTCGCCGGCCCGCACGTACCCGGGGAGGTCGCCCCGCTGCTGGAGCCGGCCCTCGAAGGTCGACGCCGCGGGCGCGTCGATGCCGAGTGCGGGACTCACGCCGAGGCTGCCGACGACCACCGCGTACCGCTCACCGAGCAGCGCCCCGACGATCGCGCCGGCGCCGGCCCAGGACACCGTCGCCGCACCGACCGTCATGGTGCTCGGATGGCGTTGCAGGTGCGTGTTGTGCGCGAAGACCAGCGTGGGTCCCCGGTCCGCCTCGACCGCCCGGATCGCGAGCAGGTTCTCGGCCATCAGCGCGTCCCGGACCCCGGCCAGGTAGGCGAACCGTTCCTCCTGGGCGAGGTCGGCCGCCGCGGCGGCGGCGTGGTAGCGCAGCAACGCGATCGCGGAGGTGGCCTGCACATGCGCCTCCCACCAGCCCGTGGGGCGGCGGTGCGCCTGGCGGTACAGCTCGGTCAGCAGGTCGTCGGCGAGGACCCGCAGCCGCTGGGCGTCGGTCGAGCGTCCGACCGACCGGCCCGGCTCCCAGACGGCGGCGGTGTCGCTCCACCGGGCCTCGTCCCCGACCAGGTCGTCGATCTCCGCCGACCGGTCGAGGCCGAGGAAGTCGCACACGAGCGTCAGGTGCCGGCGCGGGCTCGGGGCGCCCTCCATCTCCAGCGGCGCGTCGAAACCGTGAAACCTCAGCTGCTGCGCGGCGGGCCGTTCGGCGTTCCACTCGCGCATGCGCAGCAGCAGGTCGCGGTTGGCCGGTGCGGCGCCGAAACCGTGACTGAACCCCTCGGCGAGCGCGCGGTCGAGCGGCACCGCCCCACCGCGCACGAACTCGTCGGCGAGCAGTCCGGCGGCCCGGTCGCTCTCTAGGGCGATGGAGCGGTAGCCGTGCTCGGCCAGCGTCAGGAAGGTGTCGTTGCGGATCTGGAGGAAGGCGGACTCACCGTGCGTCGGCTCGCCCAGCGCGAGCAGGGTCGGTCGGCCGGCCAGCAGGTCGAGAAGAGTGGTCATTGCATCGACCGTATCGTTGAACCAGCGGTTGAGACTTTTCAGTGACGGAGCACGGTGGCAACCACGAAACCCTCAAACCCAGGGGTACGGCGACCGATCGACCTCGCGCGGCGGCACGGGCTGTCGGCACAGGCCGTCCGCAACTACGAACGCGACGGTGCGCTGCCACCGGCCGAGCGCACCGGCACCGGGTACCGCCGGTTCACCGAGGTGCACGCCCGGGCGCTGGACGCCTACCTCGCCCTCGTCGCGGGCCACGGTCACGCGGCCGGCGGCGACATCATGCGCGCCGTCAACCGGGGCGAGATCGACGCGGCGTTCCGGACCATCGACCACGGCCACGACCTGCTGCGACGCGACCGGGAGACGCTGGACGCGGTCGAGGCGGCGGTCACCACGCTCACCGCCGGCACGCCCGCGCCGCCGACCCGGCAGGCGGTACCCATCAGCGTGCTCGCGCACCGACTCGGCGTACGACCGGCGACGCTGCGCAAGTGGGAGTCGGCCGGGATCCTGCGACCGGAGCGTGATCGGGTCACCCGCCACCGCGTCTACTCGCCCGACGACGTCCGGGACGCCGAACTCGCCCACCTGCTGCGCCGGGGCGGGTACCGACTGAGCCACATCGCCGACGTGCTGCGCCGGGTACGGGACGCCGGCGGCGCCGAACCACTGGCCGCGTCGCTCGCGCAATGGCGGGCACGGCTCACCGAGCGCGGCCGGGCCATGCTCACCGGTGCCGCCCGGCTCGCCGCGTACCTCGACGGCGGCGCGGGCGGTCACCCGTCACGGGCCTTGACCAGCGAGGCGAAGACCACCAGGTTGTCCGAGTAGCCGGTCTCACCGCCCACCCACCGGCCACCACAGGTGATCAGCCGCAGGCTGGGACGGCTGAAGTCGCCGTACACCTCGTCCACCGGCAGCCGTTCCTTGTCGAACCGCTCCACCGAGTCCACCTCGAAGACCGCCACCCGACCGTCGGCCCGGGTGATGTCGACCTCGTCGCCGGAGCGCAGTTCCCGCAGCCGGTGGAAGACCGCCGGCCCGGTGGTGGTGTCCACGTGCCCGACGACCACCGCCGGTCCGTACTGCCCCGGGGTGGGACCCTGGTCGTACCAGCCGGCCTCCTGGGCGCGGGCCACATCGGGCACCGCGATGGTGCCGTCCGGGGCGATGCCCACGTCGTGCAGCGGCGCCCGCAGGTCGATCGTGTCGATGGCGAGGGCGGTCGGTGGGCTGGCCGGCAGCACCGGAAACTTCTTCGGTGGCGGCCGCAGGCCGGCGCTGATCCGGTCCGGCAGCAGACTCACCCCGGTCACCCGCTCGACGCCGAGCATCGCCACGATCACCACCATCAGTGCGGCGATGACCAGCACCGGCAACCCTGGCCGGTCGGCGAGCCGATGCCGGGCCAGCGGTGGCCCGCCGGGACGGCGCGGCGGCAGCGGTCGGGCGTCCGGGTCGGTGGTGGCGACACTTGCGGAGACCGCCTGCCCGGCGACCCGGCGCAGCCGGGCCATCAGCCTGCGGGTGGCGCGCAGCGCCCTCGCGGCCCGGACGCGGGCCGGATGGCCCGACCGCGTGGAGCGGGCAGGGCGATCCGACCGCGCACGCGCGGATCTGCGGGTCATGGCAGCTCCGGGTCAGGAGCCGGCTCCGGGCCGACGCCGACTGCCCACCATGCCGAGCGCGACCGCGGCGGCCACCAGGGCCACGCCGCCGAGGACCAGGACCGAGCCGGTGCCCCGTCCGCCGGCGGTGCCGCCGCCCCCGGTCGCCGGCCCCTTACTGGGCGAGGCCATGTTGAGCACGGTCAGCATCGTCTGGGCCGTCTGGTTGTTCTGGCAGCGCAGGTCGACCTGGTAGTCACCGGGCTCCTTGTTGCCCGGAACGGTGACCTCACCCTTGAGGAAGCCGTTGTCCGGCCTGAGCATCACGTGCCCGAACGCGTCAGAGTGCACGTTGGCCTGCCGGTCGTTGTTGTTGTCGCAGCTCGCCCGGATCGTCACCCGGCCGCCCGCCGGGACGCTGTTCGGTGTCACCTCGACGAAGGTGTTCTCACCGGCGCGCGCCGGTGCGACCGACAGCAGGACGAACGCCCCGATGAGCCCGACCAGCGTCAGTGCGGACGAGAGCGCGCGGTTGATCGTGCGAAGACCCTGCATGATTTCCCCCCAACCGGCGACGACCGCCGGAACCCTCCCCTGGGCACGCGCGCTGCTTTCCCCGTCCCGCAGAGGCAAACCCCGCCCCACCCCGCGCCCGGGCCCACGCGCCCTCCCGCCCCACCCCGCGCCCCCGCCCCGCGTCGATCATGGAGTTGTGGAGCCCCGCAAAAGGTGCATCTCGTCACCACCCACCCAGCAAGACTGCATGATCGACCCCGTGCACCGCTCGGGTCCCCGCGATCTTGCACTTGCTGTTGCGACAAAGCGGGGCACAAGGGGCTTTTCGGCAACAGAAAGTGCAAGATCGGCGGGGGAGGGAGGGCGGGGTGCGGCGGGTGCGCGGGGCGGGGGGAGGGAGGGGTGCGGGGTCAGGGGTGGGGGGTTATGGGGTGCCAGGGGAGGGGGGAGGAGAGGACCATGGTGCTCGACGGTTGGCCGTACGGGGCCAGACGGTCGATGACCGCCTCGAAGTCCCCGATCGAGCCGGCGGCGACCTTGAGCATGCTGCACGCGTCGCCGGTGATCCGGTGGATCTCCAGGATCTCCGGCCAGTCGGAGACCTCCGGGTCGTGCAGGATGCAGCGGGCCCCGTAGCAGGACATCCGGATCAGGGCGACCACCGTACGGCCGGCCCGGGTCAGGTCGACGTGGGCGTGGTAGCCGGTGATCACACCGGTCTCCTCGAGCCGGCGGACCCGCTCGGCGACTGCTGGCGGGGACAGGTGCACCCGGCGGGACAGTTCGCTGAACGAGAGCCGGGCGTCGGCCTGCAATTCGCGCAGCAGCGCCCAGTCCATGTCGTCCACGCTCGAACCTTACTTTCGTGAACCGGATTCGCCCAGCTGCCTTCTGTTCGTCAGGTCAGGACGGCAAGTCCCGTTGATCCGGCATTCCGTACGCCGATCCCACCGCGAGATCATGACGTCGGCAGTCCGGGGAAGGGAGACGACTGGTGGAATCGACGGAGCGGCGGGCCGGGAACCGCGTCGCCACGGTGCGACCGGTGACCCCGCGACAACGGGCGGCCCGGGCGGCGCGCAACGGTGGCGAGCCGACCCTTGAGTTCGCCGACCTGGTGCCGTACGACGCGTACGTACGGGCGAGCGCGCTGCACCAGTTGCAGCAACCCCTGAGCGACGACCCCGGCGAGATGTCGTTCCTCATGGTCAGCCAGATCATGGAGCTGTACTTCGGGCTGACCTGCCACGAGTTGCGGGAGACCCAGCGGCTGCTGCGCGCCGACCGGATCTGGGACGCGCTGGCCCCCCTGCGCCGCGCCACCCTGCACCTGGAAGGGCTGAACGCCGCCTGGCAGGGCCTGCGCTGGATGACGCCGGCCGACTTCAACCGGTTCCGCAACCTGCTCGGCGAGGGCAGTGGCTTCCAGTCCGCCATGTATCGGCACCTCGAGTTCCTGCTCGGGCTGCGCGACCCGGCGCTGATCCGCCCGTTCCGTCGGCAGACCGAGGTGCATGCCGCGCTCAGCGCCGCGCTGGCCGCACCGAGTCTCTGGGACGACGTCGTCGCGCTGTTGGCCCGGCGTGGCTTCGACATCCCCGCCGACCTGCTGAACCGCGACGTGGCGGTGGAACACGAACCGCAGCCGGAGGTCGAGGCCGCCTGGGTGCGGATCTACGCTGACGGCGGCCCGGACAACCACCTGCGGCTGCTCGGCGAGGCGCTCAGCGGTGTCGCCGAGGAGTTCGGCGACTGGCGCTGGAACCACGTCAAGGCGGTGCAGCGGACGATGGGCGCCAAGGTCGGCAGCGGCGGCTCCGCCGGCCTGGCCTGGCTGCAACGCAGCATGGCCCGGGTGGTCTTCCCGGAGCTGTGGTCGGCCCGCACCGCGATGTGACCGGAGAATCAGACATGCACACCCCACAACACGAGGCGCACCGCCTCGACGAGGCCGACCCCGGTCACCGGCACCTCTTCCTCGTGCCGCCCGCCGACGGGGGCGACCACCCCGAGTCGGCGTACCTGGCCGGCAACTCGCTCGGCCTGCAACCCCGGGCCACCCGCGACGAACTCCTCGCCGATGTGGACGCCTGGGGGCGGCTCGGCGTCGAGGGGCACCTGGAGGCCGAGCGCGCCTGGCTGCCGTACCACGAGCTGTTGACCGGCCCGGCCGCCCGACTGGTCGGCGCCCGGCCCGCGGAGGCCGTGGTGATGAACTCGCTCACCGTCAACCTGCACCTGCTGATGGTCAGCTTCTACCGCCCGGCCGGCGCGCGCACCCGCATCGTCATCGAGGACAGCGCCTTCCCCTCGGACAGTTACGCCGTGCGCAGCCAGGCCCGGTTCCACGGCCTGGACCCGGACGACACCGTGGTCCGGCTGCGCCCCCGCCCCGGCGAGGACGCGCTGCGTACCGAGGACGTCACCGACTACCTGGCCGCCGAGGGCGACCGGGTGGCGCTGGTGCTCCTGGGTGGCGTCAACTACCTGACCGGTGAGCTGCTGGACATCCCGGCGATCACCGCCGCGGGCCGGGCGGCCGGCGCGGTGGTCGGTTGGGACCTGGCCCACGCGGTCGGCAACGTGCCCCTCGCGCTGCACGACTGGGACGTCGACTTCGCGGCCTGGTGCTCCTACAAGTACCTGAACGCAGGTCCCGGCGCCCTGGCCGGCGTCTTCGTGCACGAGCGCCACCTCGGCGATCCCGACCTGCCCCGCTTCGAGGGCTGGTGGAGCACCGCGGCGGCCACCCGGTTCGAGATGACGCCGGTGTCCCGCCCACCGTCCACCGTGGAGGCGTGGCAGATCTCCAACCCGCCGATCTTCGCGATGGGTCCGGTGCGTACCTCGCTGGAGCTGTTCGAGGCGGTCGGCATGCCGGCGCTGCGCGCCCGCAGCCTGCGCCTCACCGGCTGGCTGGAGTCGCTGCTCGACGAGGTCACCGCCGACCGGCCGCTGCGGGTGGTCACCCCGCGCGACCCGGCCCGGCGGGGCTGCCAACTCTCGGTCCGTGTCGGTGCCGGCAACGCCGCCGAACTGACCAAACGCCTACGGTACGAACACGGCGTGATCGCCGACGCCCGGGAGCCGGACGTGGTCCGTTTCGCCCCGGTGCCGCTCTACTCGACGTACCTGGACTGTTGGCGGGCCGCCGCCGCACTGGAGGCCACCGTGGGACAGGTGAACCCGTGACGGCCCGGCGCGACGAGGTCGCGATCATCGGCGCCGGCCTGGCCGGCTGTCTGGCCGCCTGCTTCCTGGCCCGGCGGGGCTATCCGGTGGCGCTCTACGAGCGGCGGCCGGACCCGCGCACCGGAACGGCCGAGCGGGGGCGTTCGATCAACCTGGCGCTCTCCGAGCGCGGGCTGGACGCGCTGCGCCGGATCGGCCTGGCCGACCAGGTGATGGCCGACGCGCTGCCGATGCGCGGCCGGATGATCCACCCGGTCGAGGGGGAGCCGCAGTTCCAGTCGTACAGCGCGGCCGGTGACCGGGCGATCAACTCGATCAGCCGGGGCGCGTTGAACAACGCCCTGCTGGACGCCGCGAACGCGCTGCCCGGGGTACGGGTCGTCTTCGACCACCGTCTCGTCGGGCTCGACCCGACCGACGGCTCGCTGAGCTTCGACACCCCGCACGGCACGGTCGCCGCCAAGGCGTCCGTGGTGCTGGGCGCGGACGGCGCCGGCTCCGCGGTACGCGGGCAACTCCTGGCACACGGGTCGCTGCGCGAGAGCGTGGACTTCCTGGACTACGGCTACAAGGAGCTGACGATCCCGCCGCTGGGTGGGGACTTCGCCCTGGACCCGGACGCCCTGCACATCTGGCCCCGGGGCACCTCGATGATGATCGCGCTGCCGAATCCGGACCGCTCGTTCACCTGCACGCTGTTCTGGCCCAACGAGGGGGCCGGCAGCTTCGCCGCCCTGGACAACCCGGCCGCGATCAGGGCGCACTTCGCGCAGCGGTATCCGGACGTGGTCCCGCTGGCCCCGAACCTGGTGGACGACTACCAGCACAACCCGGTGGGCGTGCTGGGCACGGTCCGTGCCACGCCCTGGCAGGTCAACGGCACCGTCGGCCTGATCGGCGACGCCGCGCACGCCATCGTGCCGTTCTACGGCCAGGGCGCGAACTGCGCCTTCGAGGACGTCGTCGAACTGGACCGCTGCCTGGACGAGTGCGCCGACGAGTGGGCGGCGGCGCTGCCGCTGTTCCAGCGTCGCCGCCAGGAGAACGCCGAGGCCATCGCGCAGATGGCGCTGACCAACTTCGTGGAGATGCGCGACAAGGTCGCCTCACCGGTCTTCCAGACCCGGCGACGGGTGGAGCACGCACTGGAACGGGCCCTGCCCGGCCGGTACGTTTCGCAGTACGAACTGGTGTCCTTCTCCACCACCCCGTACGCCGAGGTGCGCCGCCGGGTGCGCCGGCAGCACCGGGTGCTCGGCGCGGTCGCCGGTGGGGCGGCGCTGCTGCTGGCCGGCGCGATCACGGCGGTGCTCAACCGAGGGAGGCGCGCGTGACGAACTTCTGGGACCCGACGTTGATGACCGGCCGCGCGCCGGCCGGGCCGCCCCGGCTGCGCAACTTCGTGGCCGGCGGGTTCGTCGACGGCGGAACGACGTTCACCAAGGTCAGCCCGGTGACCGGGGAGCCGGTCTTCGAGGTGGCCGAGGCGTCCCGGTCCACCGTGGACGACGCTGTCGCCGCCGCCCGCGCGGCGCTCGCCGGTCCGTGGGGTCGGATGGGCGAGCGGGAGCGCGCCGAGGTGCTGCGTCGCGTCGCCGACGAGTTGGAACGCCGCTTCGACGACCTGGTGACCGCCGAGGTCGCCGACACCGGCAAGTCCATCGCTCAGGCCCGCACGCTGGACATTCCGCGCGGTGCCGCGAACTTCCGGGCGTTCGCCGAGATCGTGGCGACCGCGCCCACCGAGTCGTTCACCACGGTCACCCCGACCGGCGGGCGCGCCCTGAACTACGCGGTCCGCAAGCCGGTCGGCGTGGTCGCGGTGATCGTGCCGTGGAACCTGCCGCTGCTGCTGCTCACCTGGAAGGTCGCCCCGGCACTGGCCTGCGGCAACGCCGTGGTGGTCAAGCCCAGCGAGGAGACGCCCGCCTCGGCGACGGTGCTGGCCGAGGTGATGGCCGCCGCCGGCGTACCCGAGGGGGTGTTCAACCTCGTGCACGGCTTCGGTCCGGACTCGGCGGGGGAGTTCCTGACCCGCCACCCCGGCGTGGACGCGATCACCTTCACCGGCGAGTCGGCGACCGGCGGCGCGATCATGCGGGCCGCCGCCGACGGGGTGAAGGCGGTCAGCTTCGAGCTGGGCGGCAAGAACGCCGGCCTGGTCTTCGCCGACGCGGACCTGGACGCGGCGGTCACCGGCTCGGTGCGGTCCAGCTTCACCAACGGTGGCCAGGTGTGCCTCTGCACCGAACGCATCTACGTGCAGCGGCCGGTCTTCGAGGAGTTCACCGCCCGGCTGGCCAAGCGGGCCGGCGAGCTGGCGTACGGCTGGCCGACCGACGAGGCGACCGCCACCATGCCGCTCATCTCCCTGCAGCACCGGGCCAAGGTGCTCGGGGCGTACGACCTGGCCCGGTCCGAGGGCGCCGAGGTGCTGACCGGCGGGGGTACGCCCACCTTCGGCGACGCCCGGGACGGTGGCTCGTACGTGCAGCCCACCGTGCTCGCCGGCCTCGACGCGGACGCCCGCACCAACCGGGAGGAGATCTTCGGCCCGGTCGTGCACGTCGCGCCGTTCGACACCGAGGACGAGGCGTACGCGCTGGCCAACGGCACCGACTACGGCCTGGCGGCGACGGTGTGGACCCGGGACGTCGGGGTGGCGCATCGGGCCGGGGCGCGGCTGGACGCCGGCATCGTCTGGGTCAACACCTGGTTCCTGCGGGATCTGCGGACCCCGTTCGGTGGGGTGAAGGCGTCCGGCATCGGCCGCGAGGGCGGCGTGCACTCGCTGGACTTCTACTCCGAGCTCACGAACGTCTGCGTGGACCTGTCGTGAGCCGTAACGAGGGAGCGGGCATGGAAGCCGACATCGAGGCCGCGAACCGGGAGTTGGCCGAGGCGCGGAGCAGCGGCAAGCCCTGCCCGCCGCTGCGCGGCCGGTTGCTGCCGGAGGGGGACGTCGAGTCCGCGTACCGCGTGCAGCAGTTGCAGACGCGGGCCTGGCAGGGCCGGGGCGAGCGCCGCGTCGGCGCGAAGATCGGGCTGACCTCCCGGGCGGTGCAGGAGAGCTTCGGGGTGTTTCAGCCGGACTTCGGGATGCTGACCGACGAGATGGCCGTCGGCGACGGGGTCGAGGTGCCCATCGACCGGCTGCTCCAACCGCGGGTCGAGGCGGAGGTCGCGTTCGTGCTGGGCGGCGACCTCACCGAGGAGCGGATCACCACTGTCGACCTGATCCGCGCGGTCGACCATGTGCTGCCGGCCATCGAGATCGTCGACTCACGGGTCGCCGGCTGGGACATCTCCATCGTGGACACGATCGCCGACAACGCCTCCAGCGGACTGTTCGTGCTGGGTACCACGCCGCGTCGGCTCGCCGACGTCGACCTGCGGCTGTGCGGGATGGTGCTGGAGCACGCCGGTGAGCCGGTGTCGGTCGGCGCGGGCGCGGCCTGCCTGGGCAACCCGCTGCACGCCCTGCACTGGCTGGCCGCGACCCTCGCCCGGGCCGGTGATCCGCTGCGCGCCGGGGACGTGGTGCTCTCCGGGGCGCTCGGCCCGATGCTCCCGGTCACCCCCGGGGCCGCGTACGAGGCACGGATCTCCGGGCTCGGCTCGGTCCGCACGTCCTTCAGCAAGGAGGTCTCGTCATGACCACCGGTGTGGCGGTCCTGGGATCGGGAAACATCGGCACCGACCTGATGATCAAAGTGTTGCGACTGAGCGACACTCTGCGGATGGTGGCGATGGCCGGCATCGATCCGGCCTCGGACGGCCTGGCCCGGGCCCGCCGCCTCGGTGTCGTCACCACCGCCGACGGCGTGGACGGCCTCGTCGCGTTGCCCGAGTTCGCCGACGTGGAGCTGGTCTTCGACGCCACCTCGGCCGGCGCGCACCGCCGCCACGACGAGGTGCTGCGGGCACACGGCCGGACCGTGGTCGACCTGACCCCGGCCGCGATCGGCCCGTACGTGGTGCCGCCGGTCAACCTCGACGAGCACCTGCACGAGCCGAACGTGAACATGGTGACCTGCGGCGGGCAGGCGACCGTGCCGATCGTCGCCGCCGTCGGTCGGGTGACCCCGGTGGCGTACGGCGAGATCGTCGCGTCGATCGCCTCGAAGTCCGCCGGGCCGGGTACCCGGGCCAACATCGACGAGTTCACCGAGACCACCGCCCGGGCGATCGAGGTGGTCGGCGGGGCCGAGCGGGGCAAGGCGATCATCGTGCTGAACCCGGCGGACCCGCCGCTGCTCATGCGGGACACCGTCTACTGCCTCTGCCCGGACGCCGACGCCGACCGCGCCGCGATCGCCGCCTCGGTCGGCGAGATGGTCGCCGCGGTGCAGGAGTACGTCCCCGGCTACCGGCTCAAGCAGGACGTGCAGTTCGACCGGGTGCAGGCGTACCTGCCGTCGCTGGGGCGTCAGCTCACCGCCCTGCAGGTGTCGGTCTTCCTGGAGGTCTCCGGCGCCGGGCACTACCTGCCCGCGTACGCCGGCAACCTGGACATCATGACGTCGGCCGCGCTGCGCACCGCCGAGCGGCTGGTGGCCCTGCGCGCGACGGGAGCGGTGGCATGACCGACCTGTACATCCAGGACGTGACCCTGCGCGACGGCATGCACGCCATCGCCCACCGCTACACCGTCGACCAGGTACGCACCATCGCCGCCGCGCTGGACGCCGCCGGTGTGGCCGCCATCGAGGTCGCGCACGGCGACGGGCTCGCCGGGTCCAGCGTCAACTACGGCCACGGCGCGGCCAGCGACGCCGAGTGGATCTCCGCGGCGGCCGAGGTGCTGACCTCGGCAAAGCTGACCACCCTGCTGCTGCCCGGCATCGGCACCATCGCCGACCTCAAGGCGGCCAAGGCGCTCGGGGTGACGAGCGTCCGCATCGCCACCCACTGCACGGAGGCGGACATCTCCGCCCAGCACATCTCCTGGGCCCGGGAGAACGGCATGGACGTGGCCGGGTTCCTGATGATGTCGCACATGAACGATCCGGCCGGGTTGGCCGGGCAGGCCAAGCTCATGGAGTCGTACGGGGCGCACTGCGTCTACGTCACCGACTCCGGCGGCCGGCTGCTGATGTCCGACGTGGCGCAGCGGGTCGACGCGTACCGGCAGGTCCTCGACCCGGACACGCAGATCGGCATCCACGCCCACCACAACCTGTCCCTCGGGGTGGCCAACAGCGTGCTCGCCGTCGAGCACGGCCGCGTCCTCGGGGCCGCACCGGCCGGCCCCGACGCTCCGCACGGCCGGACCGTCCGCGTCGACGCGTCCCTCGCCGGGATGGGCGCGGGCGCCGGCAACGCCCCGCTGGAGGTCTTCGTGGCGGTCGCCGAACTGCACGGCTGGAAGCACGGCTGTGACGTCTTCGCGCTGATGGACGCCGCCGACGACCTCGTCCGCCCGTTGCAGGACCGGCCCGTGCAGGTCGACCGGGAAACCCTCTCCCTGGGCTACGCCGGGGTCTACTCCAGCTTCCTGCGGCACGCCGAGCGGGCCTCGGCGAAGTACGGCGTGGACGTGCGCTCGATCCTGGTCGAGCTGGGTCGGCGTCGGATGGTCGGCGGCCAGGAGGACATGATCGTCGACGTGGCACTGGACCTGGCCGGTGCGGAGGCTGGTGCGCGCGCCCCGCAGCCGCGAACGGAGGATGACGCAGCATGATCGGACCGGACATCGCGGGGATCGCCGAGAAGTTGGGCGCGGCCGCCGCCACGGCCACCGCGATCCCGCAGCTCGCCGCCGAGACCGGCCTCGACGTGGACGGCGCGTACGCCGTGCAGGCCGCGCTGGTCCAGCGTCGGGTCGACGCCGGCGAGCGGCTGGTCGGGCTGAAGATGGGGCTGACCAGCCGGGCGAAGATGGCCCAGGTCGGCGTGGACGAAATGATCTGGGGACGGCTCACCGACTCGATGCGGATACCCGACGGGGGCGCGGTCGAGGTGTCCGCGTACATCCATCCCCGGGTCGAGCCCGAGGTGGCGTTCCTGCTGGACCGGCTGCCCGAGCCGGGCGAACCGGTCGGCGACTTCGCCACGGCGGTCCGCGCGGTCGCCCCGGCCATCGAGCTGATCGACTCCCGGTACGCGGACTTCCGCTTCTCGCTGCCGGACGTCGTCGCGGACAACACCTCGGCCGCCGCGTTCGTGATCGGCCCGTGGTCCCCGGTGCCGGCCGGGCTGGACAACCTGGGCGTGCTGTTGGAGGTCGACGGGCGGGTGGCCCAGGTCGGCTCGACGGCGGCGATCCTCGGCGATCCGCGCCGAGCGCTCGACGAGGGCATCCGGCTGGCCGGCCGGCACGGGGTGCGACTGGAGTCGGGTTGGGTCTTCCTGGCCGGCGCGGCCACCGCCGCCGTGCCGCTGCGCCCGGGCGCGCACGTCCGTGCGGTCGTCGAGAAGCTCGGCACCGCCTCGTTGCGGGCGTCGTCGTGAGCGGGGTGGTGGTGGCCGGCAAGGCCGTGCCCCGGGGGGCGTTTCCGCACGTCAAGGTGGCGGGTGGGTTCGTCTTCGTCTCCGGTACGTCGTCCCGCCGGCCGGACAACAGCTTCGCCGGTGTCGAGGTGGACGAGTTCGGCACCACGAACCTCGACATCCGGGCGCAGACCCGGGCCGTGATCGAGAACATCGGTGACCTGCTGCGCTCGGTCGGCGCGGACCTCACCGACCTCGTCCAGGTGACGTCGTACCTGGTCAACATGAACGACTTCGGTGGCTACAACGAGGTCTGGGCGGAGTTCTTCGACGCGTCCGGGCCGACCCGTACGACGGTGGCGGTGCACCAGTTGCCGCACCCGCACCTGCTCATCGAGATCCAGGCCGTGGCCCTTCTTCCCTCGGGAGGTCAGTCGTGAGTGAGATCGCCGAGCCGTTCAGCTTTCCGGGCTGGATCGCGGAAAACCAGCACCTGCTGAAGCCTCCGGTGGGCAACAAGGAGATGTTCCCCGGCGGGGACGACTTCATCGTGATGGTGGTGGGCGGGCCCAACCAGCGCACCGACTTCCACGTGGACCCGTACGAGGAGTTCTTCTACCAGGTCAAGGGCAACATGCACATCAACCTGATGACCCCGCAGGGGCCGCGTACGGTGCATGTGCGCGAGGGTCAGATGTGGATGCTGCCGCGCAACACCCCGCACTCGCCGCAGCGACCGGAGGCCGGCTCGATCGGTGTGGTCGTGGAGCGGGTCCGCGAGGAGGGCACGCTGGAGACGTTCCAGTGGTACTGCCCGGAGTGCGGGCACAAGGTGCACGAGGTGGAGCTGCAGGTCCGCGACATCGCGGCCGACCTGCCCCCGGTGTTCCAGGCGTTCTACGCCGACGAGTCGGCGCGTACCTGCGCCAACTGCGGCACCCTGCACCCGGGCAAGGGCTGATGCCGGCTGGTGTGGTCGACGTGCACACGCACGTCGTACCCAAGGGATGGCCGGACCTCGGCGCGGCGTGCGGCGGGTCCGGCTGGCCGTGGTTGCGGGTGGACTCCGAACGCGCCGCCATGATCATGGTGGGGGAGACGGAGTTCCGCCCGATCGGCGCGGAGTGCTGGGACGCGTCCCGCCGACTGGCCGACATGGACGCCGACGGTGTCGCCGTGCAGGTGGTCTCGCCGACGCCGGTCTTCTTCAGCTACGACCGGCCGGCCGACCAGGCGGTGAAGGTAGCCCGGATCTTCAACGACCTGACCCTGGAGGTCACCGCCGGCGGTGGCGACCGGCTGGTGCCGTTCTGCCAGGTGCCCCTGCAGGACCCGGACGCCGCCTGCGCCGAGCTGGACCGCAGCCTGGCCGCCGGGCACGTGGGCGTGGAGATCGGCAACCACGTCGGGGACCGGGACCTGGACGACGCCGGGGTGGTGACGTTCCTTCAGCACTGCGCCGAGGTGGGTGCCCCGGTCTTCGTCCACCCGTGGGACATGCCGGGCAGCCCTCGGCTGGACCGCTGGATGGCCCGCTGGCTGACCGGGATGCCCGCCGAGACACACCTGTCGGTGCTGGCGATGATCCTGGGCGGGGTCTTCGACCGGGTGCCGGAGACGCTGCGGATCTGCTTCGCGCACGGCGGGGGCAGCTTCCCGTTCTGGCTCGGCCGCGCCGACAACGCCTGGCACCGCCGGGGTGACCTGGTCCGGGGTGCGTCCGCCGCCCCGCCGAGCAGCTACCTCGACCGGTTCCTCGTCGACTCGGTCGTCTTCGCGGCACCGGCGCTGCGGCTGCTGGTGGACACGCTCGGGGAGGACCGGGTGCTGGTGGGCAGCGACTACCCGTACCCGCTGGGGGAGCGGCCCGTCGGCGCGGTCGTCGAGGTGGCCGACTTCCTCACCGACGCCCAGCGCGACAAGCTGCGATCCACCAACGCCCTGCGCTTCCTGTACGGGCGGCGCTGAGGCGACCCGAGACTGTCCCCGCGCTGGGTCGCCCTGCTGGCGGCCCGCCGGGGCGGCGTCCCTGCGTTCGGTCGGCGGGGGCGGGCACGTGTTCTGCTTCCTTTGCTCTGCTTCACCCCACGCAACACCGGGTGTCCGGTAATCGGACGTCTGCTGTTGCCTCTGTTGAAGCAGAGCAAAGGACCGACAGGGAGGTGCGGCGGTCGGCAGCGCGGCGGGACCCGGCGGCCGGGCTGCGCCGAGCGGGTCGGGCGCGGCCGGGGCGGGCCGGGCGGATTCCGGAGCTGCCGCAGAGGCCCACGCCGTGTCGGCCCGCCGACGGCCGCTCCCAGCGGGCAGGATGAGGAGATGGCCGAGCCGCACGACCTGACCGCGTTGGAGCAGGCCGCCGCCGTCGCCCGCGGCGAGCTGTCCAGCGTCGAGCTGGTCGAGCATTACCTGCGCCGGGTCGCGGCGCTCGGCGACACCGTGGGCGCGTTCGTCACGGTCACGCCGGACCTCGCCCGGCAGGCCGCGCGCGCCGCCGACGCGGTGCCCATCGAGGCGCGCGGCCCGCTGCACGGCGTACCGACCGCCTTCAAGGACCTCACCCTGACCGCCGGGGTACGCACCACCTTCGGTTCGGCCGCCTTCGCCGACTTCGTTCCGCCGGTCGACGCCGACGTGGTCCGGTTCATCAAGGCCGCCGGCCTGGTCAGCCTCGGCAAGACAACCACCTCCGAGCTGGGCTGTTCGCTCTACTCGGAGGGCCGCGTCGCGCCACCGGCCCGCAATCCGTGGCAGTTGGCGTACACCGCCGGTGGTTCCAGCGGCGGCGCGGCGGCGGCGGTCGCGGCCGGCCTGGTGCCGGTCGCCCAGGGGTCCGACGGTGGCGGCTCGCTGCGCATCCCGGCGTCGCTCTGCGGTCTGGTCGGCTACAAGCCGAGCCGTGGCCTGGTCTCCGGCGGGCCGCTCGGCTCCGGCGCGTTCGGGCTGCCCACCAGCGGTCCGCTCGGGCGGACGGTGGCCGACGTCGCCGCGCTGCTCGACGTCATGGCCGTCCCGGTGCCCGGCGAGCCCTACCTGCCGCCGCCCGCGCCGCCCGGCGGATACCTGGCCGCCGCCCGCCGGGCCGAGCCCGGCCGCCTGCGGATCGGCCGGTTCACCACGCCGATGCTCGCCGACGAGCCGGTGCACCCCGACTGCGTCGCGGCCGTCGACTCCGCCGCCGCGCTGCTCACCGCCGCCGGCCACGAGGTGGTCGAGGTGCCGCCGCCGCTCACGCCGGCGGTGTGGCCGCTGTTCGAGATCATCTGGTACGTCCTGGCGCTCGCCCCGGTGCCGACGCACCGTGAGCCGGAGTTGTTGCCGCTGACCCGGCTGCTGCGCGCCCGGGGCGCCGAGGTGTCCGCCGGGACGCTCACCGCGACCCTCGGCGAGCTACAGGCGCAGGTACGCCTCGGCGCGGCCCGCACCGCCGACTGCGACCTGCTGCTCTGTCCCACCCTGGCCGCCCCGCAGGCGCCCGTCGGCTGGTTCACCGCCGACGGCGACCCGGCGGCCGATTTCGACCGGCAGCGCCGCTTCTCGCCCTACTGCGCCATCTTCAACGTCACCGGCGACCCCTCGGTCTCGCTGCCCCTGGCCACCACGACCACCGACGGCCTGCCCGTCGGGGTGCTGCTCACCGGCCGGTACGGCGACGACGCGCGGCTGATCGCTACCGCTGCGCAACTGGAGTACGCCAGTGACGGATGGGATCGGCACCCCGCAATCTGGCGGGCCGTCGACTCCGCTAACGTGAATGGCGACGGAGTTGGCCGGTCGCCATCATGATCGTCCATCCGACCCGCTTGTTCGAGGTCCTTCTTCCGCCTGGGGGCGTTGGGATTGTCTGTTACCGAGACGGTGCTGGTCTTCGTCGGCATCCCGTTGGCGGCAGTGCTGGTGATCGCCGGCCTGTCGTACGCCGGTAGCCGTGGGGGTGCCACCGGCGGTGGTGGTGGCGCCAAGCGCTACCGGCCGGGCCGGCCCTTCGACTTCACTCCGGTCTGGTTCCTGGGCCGCCCGGAGCAGCTGGCCGACTCGGCCGGCACCGCGCTGACGGCGGGCGCGCAGGCGCCCGCGCTGACCAGCCACAAGCTTGAGCAGGCCAGCGTCGAGGCGCCGGCCGGTGGAACCGGAGGCGCAAGTGACCGTTGGTGAGAAGCAGACCGGGACGGAGAATCCGCCCGAGGTGCTGGACGGGCCCTTCTCGACCCGACAGCTGCTGCGCATCGACGAGGCCCTGCGCCTGGCCGACCAGGGCACCGGGCTGGTCTTCTCGGTGTTCGTCGGCGGCCTCGACGAGCCGATCCGCGAGCACGCCCAGCGGCTGCACCGCCAGCTCGCCGACCCGGACAAGTCGGTGCTGATCGCCGTGTCGCCGAACCAGCGCCAGCTGGAGATCGTCACCGGGCGGCACGCGCGCAAGCGCATCCCCGACACGTACGCCAAGCTGGCCGCGCTCTCGATGGTCGGCGCGTTCAGCGGCGGCGACCTGGCCGGCGGCATCATCAACGGCCTCGACCAGCTCGCCAGCCACGCCGGCAAGGGCTGATCCGGCCGCGCCGCACGCGCAAGATCCAGGAAATAGGGGCATCCGCGACGTGGGATGCCCCTATTTCCATGTTCGAGCGTGATCTCGTACGACGAAGCCCGACCCACCGCACGGTGAGTCGGGCTTCAACGTCTCAGGCTTGCCTCAGCGCGGCCAGGAGGACGGGTCCAACCTCATCTGCCACGGCTCGTCCACGGTCACCGCGTCATCCGGTCCGATGGTGCCGACCAGGTCGTAGTGCACGTCCTTGACGAGGCGGTAGCGGTAGACGACCGGGCCGAAGTCGCCACGCTCCACCCGCCAGTAGTGCGCGATACCCGCCTCGGCGTAGAGGGCCGGCTTGGTGAAGCGATCGTGGCGACGGCTCGTCGGCGACTCCACCTCGACAACGAGGCTGACGCCCTCCGGTTGATGCCAACGCACACCACGTGGGGTGTGCGGCTTCAATACGGTCACATCCGGAATGAGGTTACCCGACGGCAGCTTTAGCCCGATCTCACGAATGACCCGCCAGCCATCTGGTGCCGCAGCTCCCATGGCAGTCCGGATGTGGTCGGCCAGTTCGTGGTGATCATCGTCGGCCGGAGGGGTCACGTGCAGGCTCCCGTCGATGATCTCGTAGCGGTTCCCATCCTCAGGCAGGTCGGACAGGTCCTGCTCGCGCCACGCACCCGCGGGGGGCCGCCACTCGTAGGTCGGCTGTGCCATCACGTCCACCTCCTCCTGTCACGATAATGCCCGAGGCCGGCGCGGGATTGCATCCACGCCGGCCCCGGGCTGGAACGATGCTCAGGCGGTCGCGGCGTCCTTCGCGCGGGCCTTGAGCGCCCGCAGCACGCCGTCCCGGCCTTCGGCGACCAGGCGACGCAGCGGCGCCGGGTTGCCGTCCCCGGCCAGCCACGCGTCGGTGGCGGCCACGGTGTCGTCGTCCACCAGGTACGTCGGGTACGCGAGCTGGGCGAACTCCTGCGCCGGCTCGCTGTCCCGGCTCGCCCACACCTGGCCGACCGTCGCGAAGTACTTCTCCCGGTACGGGGTGACCAGCTCCACCTGCGCCGGGTGGGCCAGGCCCTGCAACAGCGCCCGGTTCCGCCAGTTCGGCAGCGCGTCCGGGCCGGTCAGCAGCGCCCACACGGCGGCCTTGTTCTCCGCCGTCGGCACCAGCGCGTGCGCGTACGCGGCCTCCCGCTCGCCGCTGGCCGTACGGTCGCCGGCCAGTTCCGCCTCGATCTCGGGGGCGCCGGCCGCGCCGTTGGCGACCAGCGCGCCGAGCACCGTCCAGCGCAGCTCGGTGTCCACGGTCAGCCCGTCCGGCGTGCCGGTTCCGTCCAGCCAGCCGCGCAGGGTGGCCAGGTCCTCCTCGGAGCGGGCCGCCGAGGTGAACGCCCGGGCCCAGGCGAGTTGGAAGCCGCTGCCCGGCTCGGCGGCGGCGAGCGCGTCCTTGGCCGTGCGGGCCAGCCCTGCCCAGCCGGTGGCCGCCCACGCCGGGTCGGCGTAGAGGGTCAGCGCGGTGGTGGCCTGGCGCAGGGTGGCGGTGACCAGGTTGATGTCGGTCTCGGCGGGCAGCCCGGCCAGCACCAGCGCCACGTAGTCGCGGGTCGCCAGCTCGGCGTCCCGGGTCATGTCCCACGCCGCGGTCCAGCACAGCGCGCGGGCCAGCGACGATTCGAAGCCACCGATGTGCTGCACCACCGTCGCCATCGACCGGTCGTCCAGGCGCAGCTTGGTGTAGCTCAGGTCGTCGTCGTTGAGCAGCAGCACGTCGGCCGCCCGGACGCCACGCAGTTCGGCGAGGTCGGTCCGCTCACCGGTCACGTCCACCTCGTACCGTTCGCGGCGGACCAACCGGCCGTCGGCCAGGTCGTACAGGCCCACGCCGATCCGGTGCGTACGCAGCGTCGGGTACGCTGTCGGCGCCTCCTGCCGGACGACCACCTGCTCGTACGTGCCGTCGGTGCCGATGGTCACCTCCGGGCGCAGCGTGTTCACCTGCGCGGTCTCCAGCCACTGCGCCGCGAACTTGCGCAGCTCCCGGCCCGAGGCCGCCTCCAGCTCGGTGAGCAGATCGTCGAAGGTGGCGTTGCCCCACGCGTGCTTGCCGAAGTACGCCCGCAGCCCGGCCACGAACGGCTCCTCGCCCACGTACGCGACGAGCTGCTTGAGCACGCTCGCGCCCTTGGCGTAGGTGATGCCGTCGAAGTTGACCTCGACGGCCTCCATGTCCGGCATCTCGGTGTAGACCGGGTGGGTGGAGGAGAGCTGGTCCTGCCGGTAACCCCAGTTCTTGCGGATCGACAGGAACGTCGTCCACGCCTCGGTGAACCGGGTGGCGTTGGTGTTGCACCAGTGGCTGGCCCACTCGGCGAACGACTCGTTCAGCCACAGGTCGTTCCACCAGCGCATGGTGACCAGGTCACCGAACCACATGTGCGCCAGCTCGTGCAGGATCGTGTTGGCCCGCTGCTCGTACTCGTAGTCGGTGACCTGCGAGCGGTAGAGGTAGTGCGACTCGGCGTGCGTCACGCAGCCGAAGTTCTCCATCGCGCCGGCGTTGAAGTCGGGCACCCAGAGCTGGTCGTACTTCGGCAGCGGGTAGCGCACCCCGAACTTCTCGTGGAAGAAGTCGAAGCCCTGCTTCGTGATGAGGAACAGGTCGTCGGAGTCCAGGTAGCGCGACATCGACGCCCGGCAGAACACCCCCAGGTCGATGCCGTCGTGGGTGTCGCGCACCTCGTGGTACGGGCCGGCGCAGAGCGCGGTGATGTAGGTGCTCATCCGGGGCGACTCGGTGAAGTGGAGGGTCTTCAGGTCCTCGCCGGCCGGCTCCTCGCGCTGCACCGGCATGTTGGACACGACCCGCCAGTGCGCCGGGACCGTCGCGTGCCAGGTGTAGACGCTCTTGAGGTCGGGCTGGTCGAAGCAGGCGAAGACCCGCTGCGCGTCGGCCGTCTCGAACTGGCTGTAGAGGTACGTCTCCCCGTCGACCGGGTCGACCGTGCGGTGCAGCCCCTGCCCGCTGTTGGAGTAGGCGAAGTCCGCGTCGACGACCAGGGTGTTCTCGCTGGCCAGCCCGGACAGGGTCAGGCCCTTCTCGGCCGACCAGTCGGCCAGGTCCACCGGTGCGCCGTTCAGCGTGGCGGACCGCACCGACTCGGCGGCCACCTCGATGAACGTGCTCGCCCCCGGTTCGGCGCAGCGGAACCTGACCTCGGTCGTCGACCGGAAGGTGCGGCCGTCGGCGGCCAGCACGGCGGTCGACAGGTCCAGCCTGATGTCGTACCCGGTCACCTCGAGCAGGCGGGCCCGCTCGGTCGCCTCGACCTGCGTCAGGTTACGCACTCCCGGCACTGTTCGTCTCCATCCCACGTCTCGCCGTACGCCCGGCGGCGCCCGTCTGCCGACCGCTTGTGACGTCCGGCCCGGTCCGAGTCTTCCACGTACGGCCGGCCATCGGTGGTCGAGGTCACGCTCTCATTCGGGTGCCGGCCGACGCGGCGTGGGGTGAGTATTCGAGGTGAGACGCCGGACTGCCGGCGCCACCCGTCGTGAAGGGACCTCACCGTGACCGATCGTGTCACCGCCGACATGTGGTTCGACCCAATCTGTCCGTGGGCGTGGATCACCTCCCGCTGGCTGCTGGAGGTCGAGCAGGTCCGCGAAGTGGACATCCGCTACCACGTCATGAGTCTTTCGGTGCTCAACGAGGGTCGGGACCTGCCGGAGCAGTACCGGGAACTGATGGACAACGGATGGGGCCCGGTGCGGGTGTGCATCGCCGCCGAGCAGCGCTACGGCTCGGACGTGCTCCGTGCGCTCTACACCGCGCTCGGCACCCGCATCCACCTCGGCAAGGAGCAGCTCGGGCCGGAGTTGTTCGCCGCCGCGCTGACCGAGGCCGGCCTGGACCCGGCGCTGGCCGCCGCCGCCGACAGCACCGAGTACGACGAGGCGCTGCGGGCCAGCCACGAGGCCGGCATGCGCCCCGTCGGACAGGACGTCGGGACCCCGGTCGTCCACGCCCCCGGCCCGGACGGCCGTCCGGTCGCGTTCTTCGGCCCGGTGATCACGCCGCGCCCGAAGGGCGAGGCCGCCGGACGGCTCTGGGACGGCGTCCTCCTGGTCGCCGGCACCCCCGGCTTCTACGAGCTCAAGCGCACCCGCGAGGAGTCCCCGATCTTCGACTGACCACGACCGCACGCGCCCCGTCCACCCCCGTGGGCGGGGCGCGCCGCGCCGGACGCGGGGACACACCACGCGGTCCTGGCGTCACCGGTGGGCGGGCGGCGTCGTTTCCCTCGGTGTCCGCCGCAGCGACCCGCAGGGCCGCACACCGCAGCTCGTGGAGGCAATCCCGATGGCCAAGCACCGTGCGTCCGGTGACGATCAGTTGACCCGGCAGGGGGTGATCGAGACTCCCGGCGCGGCGTACTGGTCGGTCGACGGTTCCCGCTGGCCGACGGTCCGCCCCGACCTTCCCGCCGACGTGGCGGACCTGCTCGCGCCACCCATCGTGGTCGGCGTGGCCCGGGTGCCGGTCACCTCGCGCCTGACACCCGCGCGGGTCGCGCCCGTGCCGGTGTCGCCCGCGCCGGCGACGTCCACGCCGGTGCCGGCGACCTCGGTCGTGCCGACGCCGGAACCGGTCGGGGTGGCGGCCGCGCCGGCCGAGCCCGCCCCACCCCCGCCGGCACCCACCGCGCCGCGTCCCGTGCCGACCCCGCCGCTGAACCCGCGGCCCGTGCCGGCGCCGCCGCCCGAGCGTCCCGTGCCGGGGCCGCCCGCCACGCCGCGTCGCAACTCGATCGCCGGGCCCGTCGGGGGCGGCCGGCGCGGCAACGCCGGACCGGTGGTCGCCGGGCGGCACCGCCGGCACAACGGCGCGTCCGGCCGCGCCGGCTGACCGCAGACCGACGCCCCGGGCGCTTTCAACTGGTGGACGCCGCGCGGGTCCCCGTCGTCCGGAACGTCGACGCCGGTAGCGTCAGGGGCATGACGGTCGTGCATCCGATCGCCCGGGCCTGGATCACCACTGGCGGCACCGGCGCGCAGAACTACGACGAGTTCGCCGACGACGCGGAGATCACCGCGATCATCGAGGCGAACCCGCACAGTGCCCTCGGCATCGAGATGCCGCACCGTGCTCCGGAGAGCCTGGGGACGTCGTTCCTCGACGCGCTGCCGGCCTCGGTGGCCCGGCTCGCCGAGGCCAAGGACGACGGCAGCTACACCCCCGCCGAGCAGGTGATCGTGCTGTACCGGATCAGCGCCCCGGGTGAGGAGCCCGCGTACGGGCTGTTCGCGATGGTGGACACCGACCAGATCTCCACCAGCGCCGACGAGCCGGGCCTGGTCATCCGCAACGAGGACGTGTTCATCGCCAAGGTGCGCGAGCGCGTCGCCTTGGCCGAGGCGCTGGGTCACCTGCTCTCACCCGTACTCCTGCTGCAGACCGGAAGTGGCGACGAGCTGCACGCCGCGCTCGCGGCGGCGACCGACGCGGCCGGGGCGCCGGCCGCGACCGACACCGACCAGGCGGGCCGCACCCACGCCATCTGGCTGCTCGGCCCGGGCGCCGAGCAGGACGCGCTGACCGCCCTGGCGGGCGGCGGCGAGCTGGTCGTGGCCGACGGCAACCACCGCAGCCTGGCCGCCCAGACCGGCGGGTTGTCGCGCTTCCTGGCCGTGGTGACCACCCCGGCGTCGGTGGCCATCCAGCCGTACAACCGGCTGGTCAGCGAGCTGACCACCACGCCGGGCGAGCTGCTCGACCGGTTGCGCGCCGCGGGCGCCGAGGTCGCGCCGATCGACGGCCCGGTCGAGGTCCCGGCGGCCGGCGGCACCGTCCACCTCCGGCTTCCCGACCAGGGGTACGCGGTACGCCTGCCCGCCACCGCCGACGCCCGCCTGGAAAACCTGGACCACGCCCTGGTCGAGCGGCTGCTGCTGCGCGACGCCCTCGGGCTGGACCCGGGCGACAAGCGGATCACCTACGTGGGCGGCGACTACCCGGCGAGCTGGCTCACCGGGGAGGTCGACGCCGGCCGGGCCGAGCTGGCCATCCTCATCGCGCCGGTGACCGTGGCGGACTTCGTCGCGGTGAACCTGGCCCGAGAGAAGATGCCCCGCAAGAGCACCTGGTTCACCCCGAAGGCACGCGGCGGCCTGGTGGTCGCCGAACTGCCGCACTGACCGCGCACCGCCCGACCGTGTGACGTACCCGCCTCCGAAGCGCCGCCCCTGCGGCGCTTCGGAACGCGGCCTGACAGACTGCCCCGTATGCGCGTCTACCTGGGATCCGACCACGCCGGTTTCGAGTTGAAGGTGCACCTGGCCAACCACCTGGCCAAGCAGGGGTACGACGTGGTCGACGTCGGCCCGCACAGCTACGACCCGGACGACGACTACCCGACGTTCTGCCTGCACACCGGTGACCGGGTGGTCGCCGACGAGACCTCCCTGGGGGTCGTCATCGGCGGCTCCGGCAACGGCGAGCAGATCGCCGCGAACAAGGTCGCCGGGGTCCGTGCCGCCCTGGCCTGGAGCGTCGAGACGGCTCAGCTCGCCCGGCAGCACAACGACGCGAACGTCGTCGCGGTGGGCGCCCGCCAGCACACCCTGGATGAGGCCACCGGCATCGTCGAGGCGTTCCTGAACACGCCGTTCTCCGGCAACGAGCGGCACGCCCGCCGGATCACCCAGGTCGCCGCGTACGAGCAGACCCGGGAACTGCCCGACCTGCCCTGACCGTGTTGTTGTCTGGCCCGTTCGCCGTCAGCGCGGCGAGCGGGGCAGGTCCTCGCGGGGCACCCAGTTGCGGCGCACCACCACCACCCGGGCCTCCGCTTCGGCGAGGTCGTCGTCGCTCGGCCGGGCGGCGTCCCGCGCCCGTAGCGCCGCGCTCAGACCCACCTGGGACGAGCCGGAGCCGACCAGCCCGCGTAGTCCCCGCTCGCCGTCGCGATCGTCGCCACCGGTCCCGCGACGGCGCGGCGGTGGGTCCCCGCCGTCGTGGACGCCGGCCGTGCTGGCCGTCGAGCCGTCGGTGCTCCGCGCGGCCGGGTCGGAGTCGGAGTGGTGGCGCAGCCGTCGCCTGCGTCGGTCCGGGTCACCCATCGTCCGACCGTACCTCCCGACGCCGTCAAGATCCGCACAAGATCGGGGATACCGCTGCCTTCCGAGCGTCGGAGGCAGCAGTATCGGGGACGTTGTGCCGATCTTGACCGCCAGAACCTCGTGCCGGGTTCGCGCCGGACGGCGGTCGGCGACCGATTTGCCGGCTGGCTACCCTCGGATTCGGGCGGTGCTGACGCCGCCCGTCAGGGGGAGGACGAGATGGCAGACCAGACGCAGCCGTGGGCGGAGCGCACCGTCGAGGTTCCACCGCAGGCCGGCGTCGGGGTGCCGCCGCAGCGGGACGGCTTCCGCCGGGGTGTGGCGCCGGTGGGCCAACCGCGCAGCCCACGTACCGAGCCGTTCCCGGTGGTCGAGCAGGAGCCGACCGGTACCGGTTGGCCGGGCGAGCCGACCCCGCGCCGGCCGCTGAGCTGGCGTCTGGCGCAGTTGCGGCGCGGCGGCGAGTGGAGCGCGGCGGGTGGACTGTTCGCCTTCGTGTGCTGGGGCATCTGGGCGCTCTCCGGCGGCGGCGACCTGTCCGGCCCGCTGCTGGTGCTGGTGCTGAGCCTGCTGGTGGCGGTCGGCCTGTTCGCGCTGGCCCGGGTGGTCGGCCGGTTGGTGCTGGAGCGGCAGCTCGGGCGGGTACGACGCAGCGCGCGGGGCGCGCACCTGGCCACCGCGGTCTTCCTCGTCGGTCTGGGCGTGGCCTGGCTCCAGCAGACCGAGTGGGTCGTCTCGGCCTGGAACTGGATCACCTCGAACGTGTGACGAGCGTGCACGGGCGGGCCGGCGAAGCGCCGCCCGCCCGTGCACCCGGTCGTCTCCCCACCAGGCAAGGCCGCTGCTTACCCGTCCGGCCACGGTTCATCCGCGGCCGGCCGGTGCGTCCGTCGTTCGGGGTCCACGGCCGGGGAGGTCAGCCCCGGGAGGCCTCGGCGGCGGCGTGGTCGCGGGCCACCCGGACCAGTTCGACCAGGCCGCCCGCGTACTCCTGGGACTCGCCGTGCGCCTCGTCGAACGGCGGCTGGAAGCCGACGCCCTCCCACTCGCCGGTGGTCGGGTTCCAGCGGTCGTTGCCGACCTCGAAGTCCCAGGCAAAGATGCCCAGCTCGTAGTAGAGCTGGTCGGCCGAGTTGCCGGCGGCGGAGTAGAGCACGTCGGCGACCGGGCCGGTCTGCGACGGCCAGGTGACCGTGCCGCGTTCCTGCGCGATGGCGCTGACGATCCGCCGGGCGCTGTTCAGGAACAGCGTCGACTCGTCGATCGACGGCCGGGGCAGGGTGATCCGCCCGTCGGCCCGGTACGCGCCCGGCGGCCACATGAAGTACCCGCCGTAGGAGTGCACGTTCATCGCGAACCTGATGTTCGGGTGGGCCCTGGCCAGCGCGATCACGTTGCCGCTCTCGGCCTCGGACAGCTCCGCGGTGCCGGCGTAGTTGCCGGAGAGGCAGTTTCCGCTGGCCCCCACGTACCCGTCGAAGTACGACCCGACGGTGTAGTTGCGGTTCAGGTCGACGCCCCACGAGGTGCGGTACCTCGGGTCCCGGGCCGACCCGGTGCAGTGGTTGACCAGGTTCTTGCGTTGGAAGTTGTAGTCGTTGAACGAGTAGTTCGCCCCGTCCGGGTTGACCGTCGGGATGACGAACACGTCGACCTGTTCCAGCAGCTCACGGGTGGCCGGGTCGGTACGGGCGTTCGCCAGCATCCGTTCGGCGAACTCCAGCGTCACCAGCGGGGTGGCCCACTCCCGGGCGTGCTCCTGGGAGTACGCCAGCACGCCGATCCGGGAGCCGTCCCGGTGCACGCCGAGGCGTAGCGCCTGCACCGTCCACGGCTTCGCCGGCACCTCGGTGCCCTGGAGCCCGTCGTCGAGCCGGGCCGGTCCGGCGACCGGCATCGGCAGCCCGGTCGAGCCGTCCTCGACGGTGGCCCGGAACCGGTTCGCCTGCCGGCCGTTGATGGCCGCCGCGACGTCGTCGGTGGTGCTCACCGTCTTGCCTGCGGCGTCGGTGGCGAGGCTGACCGTGAGGACCCGGTCGCGGTAGCCGACGGACAGTGGCCGGTTGGGGCGACCCGGGTCGACCGTGCGCACCTGGACACCGTTCATGCCCTGGTCGCCGAAGCGGACCGACTCCACGACCACGGCGGCGACCGCCGGGTCGCCCAGGTACGCGACGGCGGTCCGGCGGTACCCCTGGGTCCTGTTCGGCAGGTCGATGACGTCCACCAGGTCCCGGTACTGGCGGGCGAGCCGCTTGATCCGCGCCTGGATGTCCACCGGCGTCAGGTACGCGTCGATGAAGTCCTTCTGGTAGCCGGCGGGCAGCGGCGGCGGGGTGGCGTTCGGCCACAGCGTCGGTGTGACGGCCCGACTGACCCCGCCGAGGCTGGAGGTCGCGGTCAACTGGACCGGCCGGCTCGGCACCGGCTGGGGGAGGTTGTAGTGGTACTGGTACTCACCCGAGTCCTCGAACCGGTAGAGCGGGAACGACCCGGTGGCGCCGTCCGCGGTCCGCCAGCTGACGGTGATCTCGACGTCCGGGTCGTCGGTGGCGGTGGTGGCCACCTGCGCCTGGAGGAACGTCTGCCCACCGGTGGTCCACCAGTACGCCTGCTGCACCGCGAGGGTGTCGACCCCGACGGCCGCTGCCGTCCGCTGGCCGGCGGCCGGGGCGCCCAGTCCGGCGGCGGTACGCGCCCGCGCCGCGCGGACGCTCTCGGCGAAGTGCCGGCTGCCGTCGCCGGCCCGCTGCACGACCTGCGTGGCGGTGGCGCCCTGGGCGGTGAGGTCGGCGAGCTGCGCGCCGGTCAGCACCAGGTCGGCGAGGATCCGCCCGTCCCGGGTCCGGGGTCGGTTGGCCAGGTCGGCGCCGGTGGCGACGAGCCGGTCGAGCTGGGCCTGGTCGCGTAACTGCACCCGGACCAGCGCGGTCTCGGTGGCGGTCAGGGTGATCGGTGTGCTGTCGGCGGCGGGTGCCGCCGTCGCGGGACCGGGATGGGACAGCGCCGCGCTGATCAGGATCGCTGTGGTGGCGGCAGCCGTCCACCGTCGTCGGACGATCATGTGCCCTCCTGTGACGGACGTCGATGCGTGTGGTCCTTACACCAGTGCACGGATCGACACATGTCAAGGGCGCTGATCGGTAAGGGCGGCGTAAGGTCATCCGGCGATTTCGACCGACATCATTCCCTCATGCGTAGCCAACGAGGGGACCGTCGATGAGTCGACTACGGAGAAGTCTGGCCTTCCTGATCGTGCTCACCAGCGCGGTGGTGACCGCGCCGGGGGTTGCGACGGCAGCGGTGGCGCTGCCCACGTACACCTTCGTGGACCTGGGCACGCTCGGTGTGCCGAGTACGGGGGAGCCGCGCACCAGCGACGGCTACGCCCTCAACAACGCCCGTACCGTGGTGGGCGTCTCCACGATCGACGGTGTCTACAACTTCCACGCGTTCGCCTGGACGAACGGGGTGATGACCGACCTGGGCGCCCGGTACGCCGGCACGTACGGCGCGAGTTCCGCGGCGGGTGTCAACGAGCGGGGCGTCGTCGTCGGGGCCACCCACGTCAACGCCACCGACCCTCCGCACGCCTTCCGGTACTCCGGCGGGGTGATGGCCGACCTCGGCACCGGCTACGGGGCGGGCAGCGGTAGCGCGGCGAACGACGTCAACGACGACGGCGTGGTGGTCGGCACCCGGTTCGAGCAGCAGGGGGCACCGACCCGGGCGGTCGTCTGGCGCGACGGCAAGGTCATCGACCTGGGCACGCTCGGCGGTCAGGCGGGCCCCTGGGGCACGGACAGCATCGCGTACGGCGTGAACTCCGCCGGGCACGTGGTGGGCGGCGCCGCCGTGCCCGGCGGTGGCCTGCACGCCTTCGTCTACCGGGGCGGGGCGCTCACGGACCTCGGCACCCTGGGCGGTGTCACGGAGTCGACGTACGCCCGGGACATCAACGACCGGGGTCACGTCGTCGGCATCTCGCAGAACACGAGCGGCCAGTTGCGCGCCACGCTCTGGCGCAACGGCACCATCCGCGACCTCGGCTCCCTCGGCGGCAACTACTCCGAGGCGCGGGCCGTGAACGAGACCGGCCAGGTGGTGGGCATCGCCCGGACCAGCGGCGACGGGTCCTACAACGAGCGGGCGTTCCTGTGGCAGGGCGGTCGGATGGTCGACCTGAACACCCGCGTGGCGAACCTCCCGTCGACGGTGACGCTCCGCTCCGCCGAGGACGTCAACGACGACGGCGTCATCGTCGGCTTCGCCTGCCCGACCGACTGCGCCCAGGGCGGTGACCGCGCGCGCCGGGCCTACTTGCTGGTGCCGACGAACTGACCCGGAACAGGGGAGACCGGCGTCCGTCCCGCCCGCACGGGACGGACGCCGGTCACCGTGCGTCCGTCCCGCTGTCGTACGCCTCACGGGCGTCAAGCAGCTCGTCCCAGTGCTGCGCCACCCAGGCGCACGCGACCGCGATCGGTTCGAGCATGCTGCGGCCCACCGGCGTCAGCTCGTACTCGACGTGCGCGGCAGCTCCGGCGTGGACGGTGCGGGTGACCAACCCGTCGCGTTCGAGCGAGCGCAGCGACTGCGTGAGGACCTTGGGGGTGACGCGACGCAGCGGCACCCGCAGCTCGGAGAACCGGCGCGGCCCGTGTTCCAGGCAGCGGATGATGAGCGCCGCCCACTTGTCACCGAACCGGATCGGATTGAGCGAGGAGGGGCACAGCTCGTCGAACATGTCGGCGGGCAGGGGTTGCCTCATGGTCCGACGGTAGCTGGTATCCCGGTGGTAACCAGGCCCGGCGATAGCGTCGTCGAACCGGCCGGGCGCACGGGCTCCGGCCCTGGGGAAAGGCGTTCGGCATGAACATCGTGGTTTTCGGCGCGGGCGGCCGGGCCGGGCGGCAGGCCGTCGCCGAGGCGCACCGACGCGGCCACCGGGTCACCGCCGTGGTGCGCGACCCGGCGGCCCACGCCGACCTGGTCGACGCGCACCTGATGCCCGGTGACGTCACGGACGCCGCGAGCGTCGCGCACGCGGCCGTCGGGCAGGACGCCGCGATCAGTGCCGCCGTCGACCTGTCCCGGCCACCGCACGACTTCTTTCCGACCTCGTCCCGCGCCCTGGCCGCCGGCCTCGCGGAGGCGGGCGTACGCCGCCTGCTGGTCGTCGGCCTCGCCTCGATCATGCCCGGCGCGTCCGGCGTCGCCCTGATGGACGAGCCCGGCTACCCCGACGAGTACCGCTCCTTCTACCTCGGCCACGCGGCGGGCCTCGACGAGCTCCGGGCCTGCGACCTCGACTGGGCATACGTGGCACCCGCCGGCGACTTCGAGCACGGCGGCACGCGTACCGGCCGCTACCGGTTCGCCGAGCACGGTGACCCGGCCAGCCGGATCAGCTACCCGGACTTCGCCATCGCGCTGCTCGACGAGGTGGAGACGCCCCGCCACCACCGCGCCGCCGTGAGCGTCCACGAGGCATGACGCCGGCCGTCCAGGACAGCTCGGACGTCGGGCCGGAGGTTCCTTGGAGCGGGCGACGGGAATCGAACCCGCACCGTCAGTTTGGAAGACTGAAGCTCTGCCATTGAGCTACGCCCGCGCTCGGCCCCGCCGGAACGGGGCGCGCGCGGACAGCGTACCCAATGCCGGTCGTGGGCGCGCGACCGCGCCGCCGCCCCCGCGGCGTCGTGTCGTCGCGACGTCGCGCGACGCCCCTCAAGATCCGCACAACAACACCGAAGTTGTGGCATCCCCGCGCCGGGAAGCCGCAGTTTCCCCGATGTTGTGCGGATCTTGGGGAGTGGAGGCGCGCGGATCTCGGGGGGGCACAAAGGGGCGAGATGGGTGATCTGTCCGGGTGGCGGACGCCCCGGCACTGCCTGAGGCGCGGCGACGGCATAGACTGCACGTCGCCACGGGGTGTGGCGCAGCTTGGTAGCGCACTCGCTTTGGGAGCGAGGGGCCGTGGGTTCAAATCCCGCCACCCCGACTGTCGTCCGCGTCCGGGTCGCCCCGGGCGCTGCGAGCCGGCCCTGCCGGCTCGCCTACACTCGATGGGCCAATCGAAGGCCCAGAATCAAACCCAGATCCGTCAAGGAGTACGCCTGTGAAGAGCACCGTCGAGACTCTGAGCCCGACGCGCGTGCGGCTCGCCATCGAGGTGCCGTTCGTCGAGCTCGAGCCGAGCCTCAAGAAGGCGTACCGGGAGATCGGTTCGCAGGTCCAGGTCCCGGGCTTCCGCCGGGGCAAGGTGCCGACCGCGGTGATCGACCAGCGGGTGGGCCGGGGCACCGTCCTCAACGAGGCGGTCCAGGAGGCCATCCCGGAGAACATCATGGCCGCGGTGCGCGAGCACGACCTGAAGACGCTGGGGCGTCCCGAGGTCGAGATCACCGAGTTCAACGACGGTGACTCGCTGAACTTCACCGCCGAGGTCGACGTCCGCCCGGAGATCACCATCCCGGACGCCTCGACCATCGAGGTGACCGTCGACGAGCTGCAGATCGACGACAGCGAGATCGACGAGCAGGTCAAGAACCTGCGGGAGCGGTTCGCCACCCTCAAGACGGTCGAGCGGGCCGCCGCCGAGGGCGACTACGTGCAGATCGACCTGAACGCCACCGTCGACGGCGAGGACGTGCCGGGCGGTCAGGCCAGCAACATCTCCCACGAGGTGGGCAGCAAGCAGCTCCTGCCGGGCCTGGACGAGGCCGTGGTCGGCCTCGCCGCCGGCGACAGCACCACCTTCACCACCCAGCTCGTGGGCGGCGACTTCGCCGGCCGCGACGCCGACGTGGCGGTGACCGTGCGCACGGTCAAGGAGAAGGAGCTGCCGGAGCTGAACGACGAGTTCGCGCAGATGGCCAGCGAGTTCGACACGATCGACGAGCTGCGCGGCGACCTGCGGGCCCGGGTCACCCAGGGCAAGCAGGTCGAGCAGATCTACGCCGCCCGCGACAAGGCGCTGGCGCAGCTGGTCGAGGCCGCCGAGGTGCCGGCGCCGGAGGGCGTGGTGCGCGAGGAGGTCGCCAGCCGTAAGCAGGCGATGGTCGACCAGCTCGAGCGGATCGGCGCCTCCCTGGAGGAATACCTCGCGGCCGAGGAGAAGACCGAGGAGCAGATCGACACCGAGCTGACCGAGGCGGCCACCGAGGGCGTCAAGGTGCAGCTCCTGCTCGACACGCTGGCCGACGCGGAGGACGTGCAGGTCTCCGACGACGAGTTCGGGCACGAGATCGTGCACCGGGCGCAGCGCGCCGGGATGGCCCCGCAGCAGTACTACGACCAGCTGGTGCGCTCCGGCGCCGCCGCCGCGGTCTTCGGTGACGTGCGGCGTGGCAAGGCGCTCGCGGCCGTCATGGAGCGCATCACGATCAAGGACTCGGCCGGTAACCCGGTCACCCTGGACGCGCTGCGCGCCGCCAACGAGGCCGAGCACAACCACGAGCACTGATCGTCGGGTGCGGCCGCCGTCCGCCGCTGCGCGGTGCACGGCGGCCAAACCCTTTCCGGGGTACGCCCGGAAGGCCCGCGCCGCGGGTGCCCGACACAGCTGCGCTGAGAGCGAACAGTGCCCCGACCGGGACTCTGCCGCCCCGCACAGCGGTTAGTGTCGGGAAAGACGGTACGGAGAGCGAAGGGCTGCCATGACCGACATGCACATCCCCAAGAAGTCGCTCCGGGCGATTGACGCGCGCGGTGGCGACTCCATTGGCAACCTCGACGACTCGGTCTACAACCGGTTGCTCAAGGAGCGCATCATCTTCCTGGGCAGTGAGGTGACCGACCAGGTCGCCAACCGCATCTGCGCGCAGCTGCTGCTGCTCGCCGCGGAGGACCCGGACCGCGACATCAACCTGTGGATCAACTCGCCGGGTGGTTCGGTCTACTCGGGCATGGCGATCTACGACACCATGCAGTTCATCGACAACGACGTGTCGACCGTGGCGATGGGCATGGCGGCCTCGATGGGTCAGCTGCTGCTCTGCGCGGGCACCAAGGGCAAGCGCTACGCCCTGCCGCACGCCCGGATCATGATGCACCAGCCGTCCGGTGGTCTGGGCGGCACGGCGTCCGACATCGCCATCCAGGCGGAGCAGATGCTCTACACGAAGCGGATGTTCCAGGAGCGGGTCGCGCACCACACCGGCCAAGACCAGTCGCAGATCGAGGCGGACTCGGACCGGGACCGTTGGTTCACCGCCCAGGAGGCCATGGACTACGGCTTCATCGACAAGGTGATCATCGGGGCCGCTCAGGTTCCGGATGGCGCCGGGACCCTGAGCTGAGGAGCTGACGATGACCGACCTGAGCCTGCCGCCCCAGTTCGCGGCCGTGCACAACCGCTACGTGCTGCCGTCGTTCGTCGAGCGTACGTCGTACGGGGTCAAGGAGTCGAACCCGTACAACAAGCTCTTCGAGGACCGGATCATCTTCCTCGGCGTCCAGGTGGACGACGCGTCGGCCAACGACGTGATGGCCCAGCTGCTGACGCTGGAGGGCACCGACCCGGACCGCGACATCATCATGTACATCAACTCGCCGGGTGGCTCGTTCACCGCGATGACGGCGATCTACGACACCATGCAGTACGTCCGCCCCGACATCCAGACGGTCTGCCTCGGGCAGGCGGCCAGCGCCGCGGCCGTGTTGCTGTCGGCGGGCACCCCGGGCAAGCGGATGGCGCTGCCGAACTCGCGGATCATCATCCACCAGCCGGCCACCGAGGGCGGCTACGGGCAGGGCTCGGACATCGAGATCCAGGCCCGGGAGATCCTGCGGATGCGGACGCAGCTGGAGGACATGCTGTCCCGCCACTGCAACCGTCCCATCGAGCAGGTCCGCAAGGACATCGACCGTGACAAGATCATGACGGCCGAGGAGTCCAAGGAGTACGGGCTGGTCGACACGATTCTGACCAGCCGGAAGAAGGGTCTGCTGGCGACCCACTCCGCCAGCTGAGCTGTACCGGGTCAGAGGTTGGCCGGGGCGTGTAGTTCCCGGCCGGCCTCTGACACACCCGTTTTGGGGGTCGGAGAATGCCCCGCCAGCGGGTAACGTCGGGTCCGTACCGCTTCGCCGGTCGGGTCGACGAAGTGAACCAAGCCGGGCGGCGCGCAGCGTCCGCAGGTCAGGGCCGGGTCTCCGGCCGACGAGTGCAGGGAGAACGTAGGTGGCACGGATCGGTGACGGCGGCGACCTACTGAAATGCTCCTTCTGCGGTAAGTCGCAGAAGCAGGTCAAGAAGCTCATCGCGGGCCCCGGGGTCTACATCTGCGACGAGTGCATCGATCTCTGTAACGAGATCATCGAAGAGGAGTTGGCCGAGTCCGGCGAGGTGAAGTGGGAAGAGCTTCCCAAGCCGATGGAGATCTGCCAGTTCCTCGACAACTACGTCGTGGGGCAGGACCAGGCCAAGAAGGCGCTCGCCGTCGCGGTCTACAACCACTACAAGCGCATCCAGGCCGAGGCGGCCGGCGCGCCGGGCTCCGGCAGTGACGCCGTCGAGCTGGCGAAGTCCAACATCCTGCTGCTCGGCCCGACCGGGTGCGGCAAGACCCACCTGGCACAGACCCTCGCCCGGATGCTGAACGTCCCGTTCGCGATCGCCGACGCCACGGCGCTGACCGAGGCGGGCTACGTCGGCGAGGACGTGGAGAACATCCTCCTCAAGCTGATCCAGGCCGCCGACTACGACATCAAGCGGGCCGAGACCGGCATCATCTACATCGACGAGGTCGACAAGATCGCCCGTAAGTCGGAGAACCCGTCGATCACCCGGGACGTCTCCGGCGAGGGTGTGCAGCAGGCCCTGCTCAAGATGCTCGAGGGCACGGTCGCCAACGTCCCGCCGCAGGGCGGTCGTAAGCACCCCCACCAGGAGTTCATCCAGATCGACACCACGAACGTGCTGTTCATCTGCGGTGGCGCGTTCGCCGGCCTCGACCAGATCATCGAGTCCCGCACCGGCCAGGGCGGCACCGGCTTCGGTGCCCGGCTGCGGTCGGTGTCCGAGCGGTCGACGGATGACATCTTCAGCCAGGTCATGCCGGAGGACATGCTCAAGTTCGGGCTAATCCCCGAGTTCGTCGGCCGGCTCCCCGTGATCACCAACGTGCGCAGCCTGGACCGCAGCGCCCTGGTGCGCATCCTCACCGAGCCGCGTAACGCCCTGGTCCGGCAGTACCAGCGCCTGTTCGAGCTGGACGGCGTCGAGCTGGAGTTCGACGAGGCGGCGCTGGAGGCCATCGCCGACCAGGCCATGCTGCGGGGCACCGGCGCCCGTGGCCTGCGGGCCATCATCGAGGAGGTCCTGCTCTCCGCGATGTACGAGGTGCCGAGCAACCCGGACGCCGCCCGGGTGCTGATCACCCGCGAGGTCGTCCTGGAGAACGTCAACCCGACGATCGTTCCGCGCGAGTTCACCGGCCGTCGGGCCCGGCGGGACCGCGAGGAGAAGTCGGCCTGAACCGCTCCACGTCACGCCGGCCGTTCGTCACTGACGCGGCCGGCGTGACCGTGTCCGGCGGTCCCACTCGCCCGACGGGGTGACCGTCACCATCATCAGCCGAACCGGTTCGTCGCCGTCGTTGCGGTAGCCGTGCTCCCGGTCGGCGTGGAACTCGATCGTCTCCCCGGCCCGCACCGTGTGATCCTGCCCGTCCACGTGGACGACCACCGCCCCGGCGAGGACGTGCAGGACCTCCCGGGTGCCCCGGGGATGGTCGGCCGAGCGGTGTCGCTCTCCGGGTTCCAGCCGCCAGTCCCACAACTCGACGAGGTCGGGCTCGCCGAGCCCGCTGAGCAGGTGTCCGGTGCCGCCGTGCTCGCCCTGCCAGAGCACGGGTGCGTCGGCCGTGGAGCTGATCCGTACGGTCTGCTCCTCGTCGGGCTCGAGCAGCCGGGCGATGTTGACGCCGAACGCGTCGGCGACCCGGCACAGTGTGCCGACGCTGGGGTTGGTGCGCGAGTTCTCGATCTGCACGAGCATCGCCTTGCTCACCCCGGACCGGCCGGCCAGCTCCTCGAAGGACCAGCCGCGGGCGGCGCGCAGTTCCCGTACCTGTCGGGCCACCGCGGCTGTCACGGCACTGACCCGGTCACCTGCCTCGGTCATCAAACTATCCTTCACGGTCACTATTGTGGTACGACAGTGCTATGTTCTCCATTCTCCTGGCAGCGGTGTCCGCAGTCGCGTTCGGCACCGCCGACTTCTCCGGCGGCAAGGCGTCCCGCCGCGCCGACCCGATCGCGGTGACGGTGGTCTCCCAGTTGCTGAGCGTCCCGCTGCTGGTCGCTCTGGTGCTTGTGGTGCCAGGGTCACCGACCGCCACCGACATCGCCTGGGGACTCTGCGCGGGGGTAGCGGGCGCCGGCGGCATCGTGCTGCTCTACCGGGCACTCTCCGGCGGGATGATGGCCGTGGTGGCACCGGTCACCGCGATCACCGCCGCCGTGGTGCCGATCGTCGCGGGCCTGTTCACCTCGACCTTCCCCGGCGCCCCGGCGCTCACCGGCGCCGGCCTCGCGGTGGTCGCGATCGCCCTGGTCAGCCTCGGCGAGGGCGGCGGTCGCCGGAGCGTCCCCGCCCGACTGGTCGGGCTCGCCCTCGCGGCCGGCGCGCTCTTCGGCGTCTTCTTCACCCTGCTCGGACAGGCCAGCGAGAACGCGGGCATGTGGCCGGTGGCGGCGGTCCGGGCCAGCTCGATCGCGTTCGGCCTGCTCCTCGCCGCCGGCACCGGGGTACGGCTGCGGCTCGGACGACGGGTGCTGGGCTGGGCGGCCGTCGCCGGCCTCCTCGACAGCGCCGCCAACGCGCTCTTCCTGGCCGCCGCCGCCCGTGGACACCTCAGCATCGTGGCGGCGATCGCGGCGCTCTACCCCGCCAGCACGGTACTGCTCGCGCTCGCCGTCGACCGCGAACGGCTCCGGCCGGTCCAATTCGCCGGCCTCGGGTTCGCCGCGGGCGCGCTGGTGCTGGCCAGCATCTGAGGCTGTCCACACCGGCCTGTCCGGTCGTACTCTGGGCTCATGCGCGTCGCCGTCTGCCAGCTCAACGCCCGGGACGACCGCAAGGCCAACCTGGCCGCCGCGGAGCTGCTGCTGGAACGCGCCGCCGCCGGCGGCGCGGACCTGGCCATCCTTCCCGAGTACGTCGACTACCTCGGCCCCGAGGCCGGACTGCCCGAGCCGGAGCCGGTCGACGGCGAGGTGGGCAGCTTCTTCGCGGGCGTCGCGCGGCGGCTGGGCATGTGGGTGTTGGCCGGGTCGTTCCACGAGGCCGGCCCCGACCCGGCTCACACCTGGAACACGTCCCTGGTCTTCGACCGCGCCGGCAGCCTGGCCGCCAGCTACCGCAAAATCCACCTGTACGACGTGGAGATCCCCGGCCGCGTCTCCTACCGGGAGTCGGAGACCGTCGCGCCCGGCAGTCAGCCCGTCGTGGTGGACGTGGAGGGTCTCCGGGTCGGGCTGTCGATCTGCTACGACCTGCGCTTCCCGGAGCTGTACCGGAGGCTCGCCACCGAGGGCGGCGCACAGCTCCTGGTGGTGCCGGCGGCGTTCATGATGCACACCGGGCGGGATCACTGGGAGGTTCTGCTGCGGGCGCGGGCCATCGAGAACCAGTGCTTCGTGGCGGCGGCCGGTCAGACCGGTGACCACGAGCCGGGCCGCACCTGCTTCGGGCGCAGCATGGTGGTCGACCCGTGGGGGACGATCCTGACCCAACTGCCCGACGGGCCGGGGGTGGCCGTGGCCGACCTCGATCTCGACCGGCTCGCCGTGATCCGGGCCGAGCTGCCGAGCCTCGCCAACCGCCGGCTCTGAGGCTCAGCCCTCCAGCAGAACGCCGATCGTCGCGAGGCCGGCGATGACGGCGGCGGTGACCAGCAGGGCGGTGGTCATCCGGGATCGGCCCCGGCGGGCCAGTCGGCCCACCGAGAAGACCAGGACCACCAGCACGACCGCGCCGATCACCAGTTGCCAGAACGGCAGCAGGACGCCGAGCAGTGCTTCCTCGGCGAACACCGCGGTTTCCAGCCCGGACTCATCCATGACTGACACTCTGGCACGTCGACGCGCGTCGCGTCGCCGACCACGGCGCACACCGCGCCGATCGGCTCGCCCCGAACCAGTGATGAACCCTGATTTGCCTTCTCCGGGCCGTCCGCGTAACTTTCTCTCTGCACGAGGGAGGCCGGACAAACCGGCCGAGAGCGGGCGCCAGGCTCGTGGCGGAGACGCCGAGCGAGACTGAGATCGGGCGGTGCGAAACACCTCGGAGACGGGGTTGCGGACGCGAAGCCGACCGGGTAGAGTTCTGAAGCCGGCAGGAGCCGGGCGGAGAGCCGCGAAGCGGCGATCGGCCGGTCTGCGGCTTCCCACGACAGTAACGACCGCCGGATACGGCGTGCGTCATCGTGGGTCCGGACGAACCAGATTGATCGCCTCGAATACGAGGTTGACAATGAAAGTTCGACCAAGTAGGTTTGAGCGGTTGCCCCGAAACGGGGTTCCACGGAATGTGGGGCTTCTGATCGGTGTGTGGTTGTTCTTTGAGAACTCAACAGGGTGCTTGTAAAGCCAGTGCCAATTATGATTGATACCCCGGACTGGCAGCCTGCTTTGGTGGGTTGTTGGTTGGGATTCCTTTGGCAACATTTTGTTGTCAGGGTTTGCTGTTCGACAAG